>NZ_BAAATJ010000026.1:0-85018 GCF_039533345.1 Streptomyces glaucosporus
TCACCCGGACCGGGCCGTCCCGCGCACGGATCTGGGTGGACGGCTGGGGAGAGTCCTTCTTCGGCTGCCAGGAGCTGCGCTGGGCCGCGTACACCGCCGGCGCCCGGCGCGTCGACGGCCCCGCCGTCCGGGACCGTGCCGTCTGGGCGGGAGAGAGGTCGGCATGACGGGGACGGACACGTCGCGGCCCGTGGTGGACCGGCAGGTGAGAGCACGTTTCACGGAGGAGACCATCACGGTGTACCAGGCGTACCCGCCGGCGGTGGCCGACGCCGCGCTCGCCGCCGGTACGTTCGTGGCGCCTTTCAAGCACGAGCGGATGGCCTGGATCAAACCGTCGTCACCGACCTCGCCCGGACGGTCCACCGGGACGTCGGGGCCGGCCGTCTCGGCGAGGCGGCGTCCAGGCTTCCGCAGGAGGTCCCGTACCCGTTGCCCGAGGAGATCCGCGAACGCATCGGCGGCACGGCGACAAACGGGGAGTTCCCGGCAGGGCCGTAGACACGGCCTCCCCGGATTGCCGCACCCGACATGGAGAAGAGCGTGAACCCCACGGTGGCCCGCATCACCGAACTCGTCCCTCCCCCGGCTCCCCCGCGCCCCCGCGCCTGGGAAGCCGTGGAGGCCGAACTGGGCACGCCGCTGCCGGAGGACTACAAGCAACTCGTCGACCTCTACGGCGGAGGAGTGTTCGACGAGGTCATCTGGCTCCTGGAGCCGGGATGCCCGGTCGAGGACCACGACCTGCTCGCCATCGCCCGGGAGCGGGAAGAGATCCTGCCCGGACTGTGGGCGATCGGCGAGCCGAAGCCCACCGGCCTGACGGAGGACGGAACGCGCCTGCTGCCCTGGGCTTATGTGGAGGACGGCGGGCAGTACCTCTACTGGCTCGCCGGGCCCGATCAGGCCCCGGAGGAATGGACGGTGACGATCAACGAGGGGCGCGGACCGGGGCGGGAGGGCCACGCCGTGTCCTGCGCGCGGTTCCTGCTGTCCTTCATGACCGGGAAGATCCGCTCGGGAATCCTGCCCGGGCCTCCCGGCGAGCCCCACGTATTCGACGCCAACACCGACATCCTCCGGTGACCGGCGGGGTTCCCCGCCTTCGTCACCGATCCGGCCGGCCCACCATCGAATGAGGTCCATGATGAGCGACACGATCGACCGGCTCACACGCATCGTCCCTCCGCCCGGTTCCCCCACTGGGAAGGACGGGAGTTCCCACCGACAGGACCTCGGGTTCTCGCTGCCGGAGGACTACGAGCGACTCGTCGAGATCTATGGCGGGAGCCGCTGGGACGACTACCTCTACATCCTGGAGCCGGGATGTCCGAACTCCCACTACGACATGGTCACGTGGGAACGGGAGCAGAGCGAAATCCTCGAAGAGGACTGGCAGTTCGAGGAGAAGCCCGCCCAACTGCGCCCGAAGGGAAGTCGACTGGTCCCCTGGGCGACCACCGACAACGGAGAAGTTCTCTTCTGGTTGCTGCTTCCCGGCCAGGCCCCGGAGGACTGGACCGTCATGATCCGCGAAGCTCGCGGAGAAGGTTGGGAGCACTTCCGGATGGGGTGCGTCGATTTCCTCGTGGCCGCGCTGACGGGAGAGGTGCGCTCCGAGATCCTGTCCTCTCGTTTTCCCCTGGCGGAGCACCGGGTCGAGCCTCTGTCGATCCCCCATGCCCCCGCCAGGAACCTCTCTCACAGGACGCGCCCATGAACCGGTGTCTCTCATCCCTTGTCCGGCTGCTGCCGCGGCCGGAGGACCCGCCGCCCGCCGTGGACTGGGCGACCGCCGAGGACACGCTGGGCACTCCCCTGCCCTCCGATTACAAGGAGTTGATCGACGTCTACGGCGGCGGCCACGTCGACGACTACCTCCTCCTCTTGGAGCCGGGTTGCACGAATGTCAACTACGACCTCCTCGCCAAGGACAGTCAGAGGAGGGAGGCCTATGAGGAGTTGTGGAAGTACGAGGAGAAGCCCCGGGAGATGGAAGAGGAGGGAAACCGGCTCATCCCCTGGGCGACCACCGACAACGGGGAGTACCTCTTCTGGCTCGTCCGCCCCGGACAGAGCCCCGACGCATGGATCACCCTGATCAACGGGGAGGGCGGTCCTGACTGGGAAAGATACGACATGACCTGCACGCGGTTCCTCGCCTCCGTGCTCTCGGGTGAGATCCGTTCGGAGGTCCTCTGGGACCTGTTCCCCCTCGCCGTCCACCGGTTCCGACCGGCGCGGTCCTTCCTCTGCCCAAGTCCCCATGGGAGGTTCGGCGATCAGTGAGGTCCGTGTACGAGTACCGGTGGCGATCCGGCGGCGCCTGGGGCATGGTCGGGTGGCTGCGGGGGAACACCGGTGTTCCCGGCGTCGACCACACCGTACGGTTCGACGCCGAGGAGAACCGGTACGTCTTCACCTGGGGCGAGTCCGGACGGCCCGCGTGAGCGCCCCCGACGGAACCGCGACGCCGACCCCGGCGCTCGGGCGGCATGCGTCGGTCCTGTTCGACGGAGCCGATCTGCTCGCTGTGGAGTGACTGCCGGGCCCCTGCCTCACCGCGTCATTCAGGTCGGCCTCTCGGGGGAGGCCGTGGAGCGGTACGTCGAGGAGTGGATCGTCCGGATCTCGGACGTCACCGACCTCGCCCAGGCGGTCCACCGGGACGTCGGGGCCGGCCGTCTCGGCGAGGCGGCGTCCAGGCTTCCGCAGGAGGTCCCGTACCCGTTGCCCGAGGAGATCCGCGAACGCATCGGCGGCACGGCGACAAACGGGGAGTTCCCGGCAGGGCCGTAGACACGGCCTCCCCGGCATACGGCACCCGGCTGTGGGGCGACACCGTGGAGACCCTCTCCGCCGCGCCGATCCGGACGGACGGCCCGGGGTACCGCTCACCCCGTGAGGTGGAACCGCACCGGCTCGGCCAGGGCCGCCCCGGCGCCGTCGAAGTCCGCCAGCCGGGCGGCGACCGTGGCGGCGGCGAGCTGCTCGGGGAGGGCGGCGGAGAACTTCAGTCCGCGTACGGCGCGGGGGTCCACGTCGGGGAGGACGAAGTGCTCGCCGACGCCGTCGAGGGCCGCGCGCCACATTCCGGGAGTCAGGTCCTCCCTCAGCCGTACGCAGCGGTCGTCCGGCCGCTGCACGGGGTCGGCGATCGACCGGAGGGTGGCGGCGAGGGTGGCGTTGGCCCGGTAACCGGCCCAGGTCCACCAGCGCACGTCGTTCCCGGCCCGGGTGATCAGTGTTCCGCCCGGGTGGACGGTGTCCGGTGCCCTGGTCCCGCGCGCCTCGGCCAGGCGCGCCACGGCGCGGCGGGTGAGGGAGACCGGCGGGTCGGTGCCGAGCAGCACCTCCCTCATGGCCCGGGTCAGTTCGTACGACAGGCCGGTGATTCCGCCGGTCATCCACTTGGCGATGCCGCCGCTGTCGGCGGGTTCGACGAAGACCCGTCTGCGCTTCCAGTCGATGAAGGTGACCTGCCAGCTCCGGCCGGCCAGCAGCAGTCTCCTCGGGCCGGGCCGCTCCTCGGTCAGTACCGAGGGGTCGGTCCGGCCGATCTCGGTGCGGCCGGACAGGACGGTGAACTGGGGCGGCGCGGTGAAGGAGGCGGTCAGGTCCATGAAGTTCCGCCGCCCGAAGCGGCGTTCGGCCTCGGGGCCGACGAACAGCATCCCGCCGTCCCGGTCGAGGTACCCCTCCGCCAGCAGGTGCGTGAGGACGGGCGCCGCCGAGCGGTCGAAGGGCACCAGTCCGTTCCACTGCTCGTGCCACATCCGGTCGCCGAGCCGGTGTTCCTGGAGGGTGACGGCCAGGAGCTGCTGGGCGACGAGGTGGCGCGGTTCGGGCGGCGCGGTCACCGGTTCGACCCAGCCGCGCCCCCACAGCGTCAGCAGACCCGCGGCCTGGAGCAGGGCGTCCTCGTCGGTGGCCAGGAACAGGCAGTTGCGCACGGTGCCGGCGCGGCGTCCGGTGCGGCCGATGCGCTGCAGGAACGCCGCGACGGTGGCGGGTGCGTCGATCTGGATGACGCGGTCCAGGTCGCCGACGTCGATGCCCAGTTCCAGGGTGGAGGTGGAGACGATGACGCAGTCCCGCGCCTCGGCGAACGCCTGCTCGGAGCGGGCGCGTTCGTCGGCGGAGAGGGAGGCGTGGGAGAGGAAGACGGTCACGTCGCGTGCCCGCAGGGCCGCGCCGAGCTGTTCGACCCGGCTCCGCGAGTCGCAGAAGACCAGCCGCTTCTCCCCCCGGTGCAGGGCGGCGATCAGCTTGGCGGCGTTCTCCAGCGACCCGACGTAGTCCAGCTCGACCTCGCCCGCGGGCCGGGCCTGCCCGGGCGCGGCGGGGACCTCGGGGGCGACGACCCGGCCGGTCCGCTTCTCCGCGCCCGCGCCTTGGAGCCATTCCAGCAGGTGGCGGGGGTTGCCCACGGTGGCCGACAGGCCGATCCGCTGGATGGGCCGTCCGGCGATCCGCTCCAGCCGCTCCAGCACGGCGAGCAGGTGCCAGCCCCGGTCGTCGCCGGCGAAGGCGTGCACCTCGTCGACGACGACCGCCCGCACGCCGCCCAGCAGGTGGGTGTGGTCGGTCTTGACGCCGATCAGCATCCCTTCCAGGGATTCCGGCGTGGTGAGCAGGATGTCCGGCGGGTCGGTGCGGATGCGCTGCCGCCGCGACTCGCGCACGTCCCCGTGCCAGAGTTCGGCGCGCCGCCCCAGCCAGCGGGCGTAGGAGTCGACGCGGGTGACGAGGTTGTTGAGCAGCGCCTTGAGCGGGCACAGGTACAGCACCGAGGTGCCGGTCCACTTCCGCTCGGCCATCGCGGACAGCAGCGGGAAGCAGGCCGCCTCGGTCTTGCCGCCGGCGGTCGGGGCGAGCAGGACGGCGTCCTCGCCGTCCATCAGCGGCGCGATCGCCGCCTTCTGCAGGGGCCGCAGATCGGGCCAGCCGAGGGTGTTGACGATGTGGTGCAGGACGACGGGGTCGAGCCGGTCGAGGGCGCCGTCCGTACCGGTGGTGCCGTCCTTCACCGTCACACGTCCAGGTCGATGTCGTCGGCGGAGGCGCCGGACGCCGGGGAGCCCGCCGCGGCCGTCGCCAGGTTGCGTTCGACGTCGGTGAGTTCGTGGCTCGCGACGGTCAGCCGGTAGTGCTGCCGGGGGTCGAAGTCCTCGAACTGGTCGACACGGTCGAGGACGTCCCCGACGAGCTTCTTCAGGAACAGCCGGGGCGCCACCCCGACCTTCCCGCCCAGCGCCCCGCCGACCGCCCGCGCCAGGTCGGCGACATAGGCGTCGTCCACGACCGTCCTGATCCGCTCCGGTGCCCCGGCTCCCGCCGCGTACAGGTCGCGGATGGTGGTCCCGAGGCCCACCAGCGAATCCCGGGTGAAGCCGGGCAGCCTGAGCTGGACGGCGCGCGGGTTGTCGAAGCGCGGGTCGGTGGTGAAGTCGGTGGCCAGGCGCTGGGCGAGCGGCGCGAGCCGCTGGACGCCCTGCTGCCCGTCGTAGAAGGCGGGGGTGCCGGTGATCACCAGGTACAGGCCGGGGAAGCGTCCGGAGTGCACCTCGTCGATGAGCTGCCGCAGTGCGTTGAGGGCCTTGTCGCGGGCGTCGGAGCGCACCCGCTGGAGGGTCTCCACCTCGTCGAGGACGACGAACAGCCCGGCGTGCCCGCTGTCGCGCAGCACGGTGAGCAGTCCCTGGAGGAAACCGAGCGCCCCGAAGTGGTCGAGGTCGCCGCGCACTCCGGCGGCCCGCCGCGCGGCCGCGGCGACGTGCGGCTGCCCGCCGAGCCAGGCCAGGACGGCGGCCGCGGTCGGCTCGTCGTCCCGCTCCAGGGCGGCGCGGTAGCCGCGCAGGGCGGTGGCGAAGGACGGCGCGTGCCGGGACACCTCGGCCAGCCGCGCCGCCAGCAGCTTCTCGACCTCCAGCGGCAGTTCGTCCTCGCTCGCCCCGGCGGCCAGCGCGTCCTCCTCCAGCGCGTAGAACCAGGCGTCGACGACGGGGCGCAGCGCGCTGGGCGGGAAGCCGGCGGTGGTGAGCCGCTCGGTGAGCCGCCGGTAGACGGTCTCCAGCCGGTGCAGCGGCGTCTCGGTCTCCGAGATCTGGATCTCGGCCGTGGCGAAGTTCCGGCGCTTGGCGCGCTCCCCCAGCCAGCGGGTGAAGAAGGTCTTGCCGGACCCGTACTCGCCCCGCACGGCCTTGAAGACGGACGCCCCGGAGGCGACGGCGTCCAGTTCCGCGTCGAGCGCCGCCTCGAACCGGTCGAGTCCGGTGGCGAGCAGGTCGAGTCCGCTCTCGGGGACGGCGCCGCGCCGCAGTGCGTCGATCACGGAGCGACGGCGGGCGGCGGAGACGGGCGTGGTGCGGTGGTCGGTCACTTTATCCGGTCTTCCTTCCGACGCGGTCAGGCCAGTCCGAACTGGAGGCGCAGCAGGTCCGGGTGGAGCCGGACCGTGCGCCCGTCCGGCAGCGTCTCCAGCACCTGTACGCCGTCGTAGTTGAGGAGCTGGCGCAGGACGGCGGCGAAGCCGCTGCCCCGGGTGGGCTGCTGGCCGGTGCGCTGGGCCAGGGCGGTCACGGGGAGGGTGCCGCCCGCTTCCAGCAGGGCGGCGAGTGCCTTCTCCACGTGCTCCTGCCGGGGTTTGCGTCCCAGCAGGCCGAGCTGGGCCTGGTAGGTCTCCGACGCCAGGAGCGCGGTGATCAGGTCCTCGTCCGGGGACACCGGGGCGGGGGCGGGGGCGGGGGGGGGGGGGGGAGGGGTGTCGTCCCCGCCCGGTGCCGGGGCCACGTCGAAGAGGGCGTCGTGGGTGCGGGCGATCTCGGCCTGCTGCCGCTTCGGTGCGGCGGCGGGCTTCCGCGCCGCGGGGGCGGGCCCGGGTGTCCGGGCCGGGGCCTGGGCGAGCGCCGTCCTGGGGTCCGAGAACCACCAGGCCGGACGCTGGTCGCCCAGTTCCTGCCATCCCTTGGGCGGTTCCGCGTCGAACGGCAGGAACGCCAGCACCGGGATGGCGAACTCCGCGAGGGAGGCCCCGCCGTGGTAGCCGGCCTTGAGGGCGGTGTAGCGGGAGTCGGCGTCCCACAGGGCGACGACGGAGCCGCCGGGTCCGGGCGCGACCACCCGGGGTCCGGACAGCTCGATCTCCGCGTCCGCGAGCGGGCCGCCGGGCAGCCGGTGCCGGGCGGAGGCCGGTTCGGCGGCGGCGTCGACCTTCACCCCGTGCCGGTCGACGACGTGCCCGTGGTCGCTGGTGAGGATCACCGCCATGCCCTGGGACCGGGCGACGCGCAGCAGGTCGCCCAGCCCGCCGATGTCGCCGGTGCGCCAGGCTCCGTCGCCGAGCTTCTGCTCCTTGGCGAGCCGGTCGTCGATGGTGTTCAGCACGACGGCGACGTGGGTCCGGCCGTCGGCGAGGGCTTCGGCGAGTGCCGGGCCGAAGACGTCGCCGGCGGTCTCGGTGCGCAGGTCGTCCTTGTGGAACACGGCGGCCGGGGCGCCGCCCCACAGCTTGTGCGCGGGGAAGAGCCGCTTCTCGTCGGCCTGGGTGCCCCGGGTCAGGGTTCCCGCGAACAGGGAGGTGCGGGAGACGGCCGTCACGGTGGGCAGGGCGGCGGCCATGGCGCGGCGGCGCGGGGTGCCGTCCGGCAGCGGGTCGTACTCGGCCCAGTACCGGCGCAGTTCCTCGCCGAGCTCGCCGGCGATGGCCGCGCTCATGCCGTCCAGGACGAGCAGCAGGACGCGTCGTGTGGTGCCGCCGCGCACGACGGGCTTCACGACCCGGTCGAGGAAGGTCTCCACGGTCAGCATCGAGCCGGGCGGGGTGCCCGCCGCGGTCCAGACCGCCAGGGTGCGGGCGAAGGCGCGGTCGATCTCGCGGCGCCGCTCGCGGACGCGTACCGCGAGGGCGTCGTAGGCGGCCTTCAGGACGGGGTCGGGGTCGCCGCCGGCCTCGATGTGCTCCAGGGCGAGGTCGACCCAGCCGGTCTCGGCGACGTGGCGCTGCACGGCGTCGCCGACCGCGCCCGAGTCGGCGGCCGGGTCCAGGGTCAGCCATCGGGCGAGCCGCTTGGCCATCCGGGTCCGCTCGATGCGGGCGCGGGTGTCGTCGGCTTCGGCGAGCCGGTGGCCCGCGAGCCGGCCGATGGCCTCCGCCGCCGCCTTCGGGTCGCCGCCGGCGAGCGCCCGGCCCACGGCCGTGAACCGGGCTTCGAGCCCTTCGCGCAGGACGGGGCTGGCCTCGGCGGCCGTCTCGGCGCCGAACTGGCGGGCCAGCGCGCCGGCCCGGCCCAGGACGGTCTCGGTGGTACGGCGGGCCTCGCGCGCCTCGTCCTCGCCGCCATTGCCGGTGCGGGCGCCGGCGGCGAGCAGGGCGGCGAGGTACTCCTCGGCGGTCCGGCCGAAGGCGGACACCAGGGCGTCGAGTTGTTCGCCGGTGGCGGGCGGCTGGTCGCCGAACCAGCGTTCGGCGCGGCCGCGGGCCCGGTAGGTCTCCGCGTCGGGTCCGGCGTGCGACCACAGTGCCGCGCACACCAGGCCGAACGCCACGGCGTCGGCCCCGTGCCCGGCCTCCGCGAGGGCGAGCAGGGCGCGTCCGGCCGGCCCGGCCTGGTCGTCCTCGCCGAGGAAGGCGGCCAGCCCGGCGCGTTCGGGACCGCGCAGCTCCGTCAGCCGCTCGGGGCCGCCGGGGTCGAGCGACCAGCCCAGCAGGGCGTGGGCGTCGAGCCGGTCGTCGCCGGGGCGGTGCGCGGTGCGGTCCGCGGCGCCGTCGTCGTGGCCCGTGCCGTAGCGGCCCAGGCGCAGGCGGCGCCGGGCGAGCGCGGTGAGGGCGTACTGCCGCGACAGCCAGCCGCCGGGCACGGACGGCCACCCGCCGGGCGGGGTGGCGTCGAGCAGCGCCTCGGCGGCCCAGTTGGCGGCCTTGAGCCGGGGGTCGATCTCCTGGGCTCCGAACGCCTCCTTGACCACGTCCCAGCTGTCGACGGCCTCTATGCGCTTGTGGTGGACGCGGGCGAGGATCGCCGGGTCGATCTCGTGCTGCTCGCGGTCGGTGAGCACGACCAGGACGGCGGGGCCGGGCGTCCGGCCCGCCAGGTGGCCGAGGACCAGCTCGTGGACGGCGAGCGGGGAGGGCGCGGCCACGACGCGGGCGGTCAGGTCCTCGCCCCAGGCGGGTTCGGCGGGGCCGTCCCACTGGGGGGCGGACCTCAGCAGGACGGCGTGCCTCCTGCCGTCACCCGCCTTCCTCAGGGAGGCGGCGAGCGGCGACTGGGACGACAGGTACTGGGTGACGGTCGCGGTGTTCAGCCGGACCACGCCCGAGACGGCGGTGGTGCTCATCCTTCGACGACCTGCCAGGTGATCTCGACGGTGGCCTCCGGGTTGCGGGCCACCAGCTCGGCCAGTTCCGCGCGGAGCACGTCCGCCGCCCGGGCGGCCTTCGTCCGGCTGCCGCCCGCGCGCCGTGCCGCGTCCGGCTTCCCCTGCCCGGCGGCAGGGGTCTGCTCATGGGTGTAGGGGACGCGCGGGTCGCTGGTGCCGGTGTCCAGGGGGACGTCGTCGGCGGTCGACGCGGCCGTCCCCGGCGGTGTGGACCGGGGGGGAGCCGGGGGCGGCGGGGTGACCGCCGCCCGGTTCTTCTTCACCAGCGCCAGCACCTTGCTCTGCGCCGTGGTCAGCGCCTCGCGCAGGTCCAGGGTGTGCTGGTCCTTGCGGGCCACGTTCCGCAGGGAGTCGAGCAGCGCCTCGCCCTTCGGGCCCTCGCCGAAGGCGAGTTCGAGGGTGTGCCAGGAGGTGGCGGCCAGGGCCGCCGCGACGGACCGGGCCTGCCGGACGGACGCCCCGTACCGTTCGGCGGTCGCCGCGCCCAGGTCGAAGGAGGCCAGGGTCTCCACGGTCCTCTTCGCCCCGGAGGCCGATTCGAGGGCCGTGAGGAGTTCGAGGGAGCGCCGGGCGAGCGCGAGCCGCCCGCTCTCGTCGGTCTGGTCCAGGCCGAGGAAGGAGGCGTGCTCCTCCAGTTCGCGCACCAGCTCGGCGGCGTGCTCCCGGTGGGCGCGGGCGGCCTCGGTGATCTGGCGGGCGAACTGGTTGACCATGCGTCCGCGGCGCAGGGCCGGGGGCTTCTGCCCGAAGATCACCTGGTACCGCTGCCGTGCCGTCTCCCAGTCGTCCTCGGCCGGCAGGGGCTGGCTGCGCAGCGCGTCGTACTCCTTGATCTGCGACAGCTCGGGGGCGGGGTCGAGGACGGTTCCGCCGCGCACCCACACCCGGTCGTCCATCTCCGCGAAGGAGGCGACGACGAGGTGGGCGAGGAAGTCGGGCAGGCCGCGCGGCTCGGGTGCGTCGATCCACTCGCGGAGCGACTTCATGGGCAGGTCGGCGGTGACGCCCTGGGCGCTGGCCAGCCGCCGGAAGTGGTCGGCCCAGAACCGGGACAGCTCGAAGTACGCCTCCTTCTGCTGCCCCAGCCGCAGCGGCCCGGCGATCCGCTGCATCAGCCTGCGGTCCCCGGCCGGGATCTCCAGGAGCCCGTCGCGGGTCTCGGCCGCGTCCCGCACGTGGGCGAACACCTTCCGCGCGTCCGCCGGCCTGACGGGGGGTTCGTTCCCGTCGGGGGCGAAGTCGGGGTGCGCCGGGTACTGGTGGGCCAGCAGCTTCCCGGCCACGTGCCGGATGCCCTCGCGGAGGGACTGCCCGAAGGGCAGGGTGAGGTCGTCGACGTCGGGCAGCGCCACGAGGTGGTCGTCGAAGTTGAGGGCCACGTCGGCGGCCTGCTTCTGGGCGAGCCCATAGGCCTGCTTGAAGGCGTTCCTGACCTGCTTGAGCAGGGCCTCGCGCTGGGTCTCCAGCAGGCCCTTGGCGCGGCTGCGGTTGTCGGCGTTGAGGTGGCCGGCGTACTGGGTGTCGAAGCGGTGGTCGTCGGCGAGGGCCTTGTCGATGACGACGAGGCGGCGGAAGTCGGCCAGCCGCTGGGCGGAGAGGTGGGCGGGCAGCCAGGCGACGGTGCGGGAGCGTTCGTCCTGCTGGCGTTCGCGCAGCCGCCGCATCCGGTCGACGTCCTCGGCCGGTCCCCACTCCCCTTCGTCGAAGGGCAGGTCGACGACGATGCGCCAGTGGTCCTGTCCCTGCGGCACCAGGTCGTGGTCGGGCAGCTCGTCCTCGTCGGCGACGTTGCCGAAGACGATCTCGGCGGTGCGGGCGGTGCCGCGCCAGGTGAAGTGCAGCTCGTCGGTGAGCTGGCCCTGCTCGACGCCCAGGTCCTCCGCCAGCAGCCGCTTGGCGAGGGCGAGCCGGTTGCCGGGGTTGTCGTTGACCTGGGCGTTGGCGATGACGGAGTCGACGTCGACGCCGGACAGCTCCAGCCGGACGCCGGGGTTGGTGTCGGTGCCGGTCTCCTTGATCTCGGGGAAGCGGGCGGCCCACTCGGCGACCTTGTTCTTGATGATGCCGACCTCGGCACCCGGGATGGGCGCGGTGACCGATCCGTGGTTGAGCGCGCCGAGCCGCCGGATGGTCAGGTCGGACAGGGCGGGCACGCTGGGCGCCAGCGCCGACAGCAGCAGGGTGCAGATCAGCCGGTTGTCGCCGGTGAACAGCTTGCAGCGGGTGGCCTTCCGCGGGTCGGTGATGCTCTCGGGCCGGTGGAGGTACTGCTCGACGTCGTCCTCGGTGATCTCGTGCGAGCTGAGCAGGTAGGGCCGGAGCTTGGTGCGGTACAGCTTGTCGGCGGCCTCGAAGACGACCTTGAGGCTGTCGGTGAAGGGCTTGTCGCCGCCCTCGGCGATGACCGGGTACAGGTCGCCGACGGGGACCAGCTCCCCCAGCCGCAGGTGGTCGCGGTGGTCGGCCAGGAGCTGGCCCATCAGCTTCAGACCGGTGCGGGAGCGCTGGAGCGCGGAGGAGATGTGGACGAGGGTGTCCATGAAGGCCGGCGAGAAGGGGTACGTCAGCCGGAACGACTCCTCGTCCGCGCCTGTCGTGGCCTTGTCGGAGCCCAGCAGGGTGTCCCACACCTGCGGGCCGAGCCGCTTGGTCTGGGCGAAGGCGGCCTCGACGAGCCGTTCCGCCTCGGTGTCCTTGGGCTTCAGCAGGCGGGCGTGGGCGATCTGGGGGAGGTTGCGGTCCTCCAGGGTGATCTTGTCGAATCGGCCGGAGGCCAGGTTGAGGGTGTCCTGGATGGACGCCTCGGCGGCGCCGGACACCTCCTCGCCGACCAGTTCCCGCAGGTCGCGCTGGCGGGCGATGAACGATACGACGGGGATGGCCCGGCGCGCGTCGCCGCCCTCCACGAAGTTGGTGATCTTGCTGGCCTCGCGGGCGACGAACTTCTGGTCGTGGATGAGGGTGGCGAGCCACAGGATCAGCTCGTCGAGGAAGAGGATCAGCCCGTCGTAGCCGAGGGACTTGGCGTGCGCGGCGATGACGGACAGGCCGGCGTCGAGCGAGATGAAGCCGTGCTCGTCCTCGGCGGCGTTCCGCGCGAAGCCGGGCAGGAGGTTGGTGCTCGCGTCGCCCACGAGCTTGGCGCGCAGCTCGGCGGGCGTGGAGGGGTGGACGAGGTTGAGCGCGGCGTCGGGCTCGTGGTTCTCCTCGGCGGCGAGGGCGGTGTCCAGCAGCTCGGGCGTCCAGGCGAACCCCTCGCCCCACTCGTCGTCCTCGGCGTCGCCCGTGCCGCCCAGGCCCCGGATGACGGCCTCGTCGCCCATGGTGGCGCGCATGGCGCGGATGTCGGCGAAGAGGGAGTCGGTCCGGTACACCTGCGGCGTGGGCGCCTCGGGGTGCAGCTTCTTGACGTGGTGGACGTATCCGCCGAGGACGCGCTGCTCCAGCGCCTTGGCGCCGAGCATGTGGTACGGCACGAGCAGGAACTTCTTCCCGTCGGTGCTCAGCCATTCGTGCTTGGTCAGGACGGGGTCGAACTCCTGCCGGGCGCGGGCGGCCGGGTTGCCGCTGAGCAGCGCGTACAGCACGGCCATGAAGTGCGACTTACCGGAACCGAACGAGCCGTGGAGGTAGGCCGCCTTGGAGGTGTGGCCGTCCAGCGCGGACTTGATCAGTCCCAGGGCCTCGTCGAAGTTCTCCAGCAGCCGCTCCGTGACCACATAGTCCTTGAGCGCGTGCTGCGCGCCCTCGGGCGTGGTCGCCTCGGCGAGGGACAGCACGAAGTCCGACGTGGAGATGGACTCCTTGATGTCGATGACATCGCGGAGGAGGGGCGGCTGCTGGGCCATTGCGGTTCTCGCTCCCTGGGGTTCGCTGCTGCCTGCGGAGGGTTCGATCCTACGTGCACACGATCGTGTGAACTATGTTCTCTTGCGATTGGCGGGGCCCGGACACCCGCCGGTCCGTCTCCTCGCAGAGGCGGACCGGCGAGCCGGCGCCGGGCGGGGTGCCTGGCGCCTACTTCCTGGCGGCGGCTGCACGACGGCCCCGGGTGGCGGCCGGGGGGCGCCAGGCGCGCAGGTCGTCGTCGGTCAGGCCGTGCTCGCCCTGCATCTGCTGCCGGTAGCTCCGGAAGAAGTCCGCCGGGGAACCGCTGTAGAGCACGTCGAACTCGTTGTGCCACTGGTCCAGCCACGGCTGGAGCTCCAGCAGCCCGGCCAGGAACGGGGTGATCTCCTCGGTGGACAGCGGATTGTTGGTGAAGTACGTCGCCAGCGCCTGGGCCTGCTCCCGGTGGTCCCAGCCGGCCCAGCCGTACAGCTCCGGGGTGGCGGTATTGGTCTGGGAGTAGGAGATGAACCGCTCCTTGGGCACGTCCAGCTTGCCGCGCGCCTTCCAGTAGGAGGGGCGCAGGAAGTCGGCCGAGGTGTACTTCGGGGGCACCGGGATCGTCTCGCGGATCTTGCGCTTCTCCGGCTCGGTCTCGGCGGCGTCCTCCTGGCGCTGCAAATCCCAGACGTGCTCCCAGTCGGCCCGCTTCTTCAAGCCGGAGGGCTTGTAGCGCAGCGCGGCCAGGAACGGCACATGCTCGTCGGTGAGGAGATCGGCGACGACGTCCGTCAGCTCCTTGCGGGGAGCGTAGAGCTTGGCGACGGAGACGAAGTCCTCATCGAGGGAGAGCGCGGAGGTGAGCTGGGCGCGGGTGAGGATGGTCGGCTGCTCATCCGGGAACCACAGCTCACGGGCCTCCATCTGGTCCAGCAGCCAGGAGCGCAGCGCCTTGGCCTGGAGAGCGTCCCAGCCCTCGGTGGCCCACCGCCGCTTGTACTCCGGTCGCTCGATCATCCCGATGGCGCGGGAGGACTCGATGGCGTCGATCCGCTTCTGCACCATGGCCTTATAGGTGTCGGGCCAGTGGGTGGGGATTTCGGTGATCGGCGTCGAGCCGTGCCGCCGGAACCACTCGTCGGAGGCTTCTCCGGCGGCCACCCGCCGGGCCAGCACGATCTCGAACGCCCGCTCGCCGAGCGCGAGGTCGGGGATGGTCGGGTCATCGGGGTCGTCGGAGACCCGCAGGTCCTCGGGGTGCAGGCCGTAGAGGGCGTAGACCTGCCAGTCCAACTCCTCCTGCAACGCGATCATCCGCGCCCGGACGGACTCCCACCGGGCCCGAGCCTCCCGCAGCACCCCGGCAGTGGGAACCGCCTCGGCGACCACGGCCGTGGGGCTGGCGGCGGCAAGTTGCCGGGCGAGGGCATCGAGGGCGGTGGCGAGGGCGGTGGGGTACGAGGCGGGAAGCGGGAACTCCTCCAACTTGGTACCGGTGAACTCATAGCGGTCAGACCACGGGTGGACGCTAACCCGCGCTCCTTCACCGCCAACTGGGTCACCACCCTTGGGGTAACTCACCATGCGGAGCCAGAAGCCAGCGGTGGAACTGTTGAGCAGCCCAAGCAGTCGGAGGTGCTCCTCCTCGCTCGCCCCCTCCCGCAACTTGATCACCGGAGCAGAACGGTTGAACACCTTTCCGCCTCGGTCCAAAACGAAGTGATTGTGCGTGGCCACGAAGGAGAACGCGATGGCCAGAGGGTCCTTGTGGCGCTCCGCGAAGAACATGCCGAGGTCGAACCAGCGCAGACCGCGCTCCTCCGGGACCTTGCCGAAATAAAGGCGCCGTCGAAGATTGGAGCGGTAGGGCCAGAGATGCCTGATCGTCGCAGGGCTCAGCTCCCGCTTCCGACCGTCCCAGCTCCTCGGCATAACCACTTGCTGTGGGTCGGCGATGACATAGTCACGCACTTCGTCGCCGTTGACCAGGTACGCGCAGTCCTCGACGAAACCACGGCGCGAGGACAGCTCTTTCGGCAGAAGAAAGGCATCGTCCTCAAGGGTGAGGGCGGTCATGCCGATGGCGGACGAACGCTCTGAGAGCACTCCGACCGAACCGTGTTCCAGCCCTTCCACCATCTCAGGACCGCCATCGGCCAGGATCCACGGCTGTTTGCCGAAGTAGCGCTCACGGCTCAGGTCGTCCACCGAGACCCACTGGCTGGTCGAGCCGGGCTTGTCGATCTGTTCCGTGATGGCTCTCCAGACCAGTCCGTCCTCGGCGTTCTCCGGGGTGACGGGTTCGCCCTGCACGCTCCGCACGGTGCGGATGGTCGCCGAGCGTGCATTTCCCCCTCGTCGCCTGCCGACCAGGATCACCGTCGGGGTGCCGTGTCCGGGGATGTATGCGCCGGAGGTGTCGATGACCTCGGTCAGTTCAACCTTGTGGGCGAAGTACTCCTCGATCAGCTTGGTGCCGAACTCGCGCTTCATGAAGGAGTTGGCGGTGATCTGGCCGACCATGCCGTAGCCGCTGCCGTCGGGCTCCCCGGCCCTGGCCAGTTGGAAGAAGCGCTCGGCGAACGGCACCGACAGCGCGTACTTGCCCGCGCACGACTTGTACAGCTCCCGGTACAGGGCGTTGAGCTTCTTGTCCTTGACCGTGATGTAGGGCGGGTTGCCGACCACCACGTGGTAGCGGCCCTCCTGGAGGATGCCGGGGTGGTCGTGGATGTCCTCGGTGGCGTAGGCGAAGGAGGCCAGCGGATCGGCGGTGCCGTCCTCGTCGCCGCCCAGGGTCAGCTCCAACTGGCGGGCCTTGATCAGGGAGTCGCCCACCGCCAGATGGATCGGCCACGCGTACTTGTTGGCCTCCGCCAACGTCCGCACGTTCGCCGCCGCCATCGCCGCGACCAGCAGCCGGAACCGGGCGATGGCCACCGCGAACGGGTTGATGTCCACCCCGTGCACCGCGTCCAGCGCGGCCCGCACCCGCTCATACGCGTCCATGCCCGGCCGGCGCTCGTCCCACAGCCGCACCAGCCGCCGGAACGCACCCAGCACGAAGTGGCCCGATCCGCAGGTGGGGTCGATCATCTTCAACTCGCCGAAGCGGTCGCCCAGTTCACGCACGACCGGGTTCATCGTCCGGTCGAGGATGAACTCCTCCACGAACTCCGGCGTCTGCAGCAGCGCGTACGTCTTCCGCGCCGCCTCGGACAGGTCCTGGTACAGATCGCCCAGGAACCGGGTGTCCCACCCTTGCGTGCCGTCCGCGCTGAGCGGGTCGGTGAAGTCGTGCACCAGCCCGCCCGTCTCGTCGCGCTGCCGCCAGAAGTCCACCAGCGCCCCGGCCCCGTCGTGGGAGAGCGGGATCTGGTAGAGCGGGTTGTGCCGCTTGTCGAACAGCGAGCGTCCGGCCTGGCCGGCACCCAGCTCCTCGAAGGCGCGCTCCAGCCAGCCCCGGTAGGTGGGGTCCGCGTCGGTCTCCACGTAGTGGTCGTAGCGGGACTCGGCCAGCTCACGCCGGTCGGCGTCCGGCCCGGTCAGGTACGGCTCTGGGATCAGCTGGTTGTCCTCGCAGAACCGCACGAACACCGTGCCCAGCACCCACGCCACCGCCACCTGCGTGACGCGCTCGCCCAGCCAGGAGGCCCACGTCACGCCCGTGCGGCCCAGCTTGCGCGCCTGGTCATACTCCGCACGCAGCCGCGCCCCCACCTCACCCAGCGCCCTCACCTGGCGCTCAAGGTCGGTCTCGACCGCCTTGACCTGCTGCTTCAGGTCGTCCAACAGTGCCTTGCGGTCGATCACTTCGTGTCCCCGTCCCCTTCGTCACGTGCTGCGTTCTCGTCGTGCTCGTCGTTCTCGCCGGGCTGCCGGTGCTTCCCCTGCACCCACGCGTCCGGGAGCTGGATCCACTCCCCCAGTCCGGCCTGGTACGGCACGGCCGTCCGCCCCAGCCGCGGTTCCCGTGCGGGGTCGTCCTGCGGGGCGAGCAGCCACAGGCCGCGTCCGCCGCGCCGGGCCGTGTCCGCGAGGCGGTCCAGGACGCCCATCGCGTCGTACCGGGCGAACGCCCCGGTCTCCGTCAGCAGCACCGGGCCACCGCCGGAGGCGGACGGCCCGGCCGCCAGCAGTTCCCGGATCCGCGGCTCGACCGTCCCCCAGGCGGTGCGCGCGAACTGGGCGAACTTCGTCGCGCCGCGCGAGCCGGGTTCGGCCACGTCCGCCTTGAGCAGCGTCTCCCAGGTGGGCTTGGTGCCCGGCGGGACGAGGCCGTGCATGGCTTCGAGGAACAGTTCGGTGACCGAGACGGTCTCGGCCCGGTACGGCTCGCCGCCCAGCCGGCGCACGGCGTCCCACGTCCGCTTCCCGTTCACGGTCAGCACACGGTAGCCGTCGCGGCGGGCCGAGGCGGTCAGCCGTTCGTCGGCGCGGGCGGCGGCGGCGATCTGCGGGTCGTCGGCGTACCGCGTCACCGAGGTGCCGCCCCGGCTGGTGCCCCGCCGGGTGCCGCCCGTGAGGTAGCTGGAGGCGTGGTCCGTGCGGGTGGGCAGGTAGCGGAGCGTCCCGGTGTCCTCGCGGGTGGACAGGGTCAGGTCGAAGCCCGCCTCCCGCAGCGCCTTCGTCAGCGGCCCGCCGGTGGGCAGGTCGTGCGTGGTGCCGCCCCGCCCGTCGGGGACGACCAGCTCGGGGAAGCGCGCCCGCACCCGCTCGTGGACGTCCTCGCCGGTCAGGCCCGGCTGGCGGCCCTCGGGGACGTCGGGGATCCACCGCACCAGGCCCGCCTGGGTGAGCCGCAGCGCCCGCACCAGCGGCAGGTCGCGCGGGTAGATCTCCAGGCGGGGGGTGGCCGCCGCGTTGGAGGAGGCGGCGGCGGCCAGTTCCACCAGGCGCCGCTCGTCCCAGTCGACGGTGCCGGGCGGCGGGGTGATCGCGCCCAGCTCGGCCAGGACGGTGGCGGCCGTCGGCAGGGTGTCGAGCCGAGCGAGCCGGTCGGCCGTGCGCCCGAGCCTGGTGGCGTAGTCCAGCAGGCCCGGCGCGGTCGGGGTGTCGGGGGCGTCGTCCTCCCGTACGTCCAGGGCGAGCAGGCCCGCGCCCAGCGACTCCTCGGTGGCCCTGCGGTTGGGCTGGTGCTGGAACTCGGCCTCCTCCGGGACGAGCTGCTCGACCTCGACCACGGCCCGCACCGCCGCCAGCGCCAGCGCGCGCCGCTGCTCGCGCTCGGCGAGCTGGGTGCCGCGCCGGACGGCGAGCGCGTCCGCTATCTCGACGGCGGAGGCGACGCGGCCCATGGCGGCGAGCAGCTCCAGGATCTCCTCGCGCAGCGCCCGGACCGCCGGGTCCGCCTTCCAGCGCTTGCGCTCCTCCTTGAGCATCTGCGGGATACGGCCGGCCGACAGGCCCAGCGCCTCGGCGACCTCCCGCTGCTTGGGCCACACACCGATGTCCGGCAGGACGCCCTGCTCGTTCGGCAGGCGCAGCAGCAGCCGCACCATCTCGGCCTTGTTCCGGTTGGATCCGTTGCTGTTGACCGCCGGGACGAGGATCGTGGCGAGGGTGTCGAGGCTGATGGCGCGCAGGGTGCGCCTGGGCAGGCCGTCCGCGGCGCCGCCGGCGGCGAGTTCGCCCGTGACGGCGGCCTCGGCGGCGGTGAGCTGCTCCAGTTCCTCCTTCGCCTCCGCGCGACCCTTCGGGGTGAGCGGCGAGACGGGGACCTCGCGGAGCCTCTCGCCCCACTCGCGCTGGCGGCGCTGGATCTCGTTGCGGGTCCGGGCGCCGAGGCCGGGGGCGTTGACGAGCTTGCGGCGGCTGTAGTCGAGCAGCTCGCCCACCGTCGTCACGCCGAGCCCGTACAGGAACGACTCGGCCGCGCCCGTGAGGCCCGCCACCGACAGCGGGGTGTCGCGGGTGACCTCGGCGGCGAGCCGGTTGCGCTGCTCCTCGGCGGTCTCCGGCTCGGCCTCGGCGATGGCGGACGCGGGGGCGTCCTTGCCGCCGGGCGCCGTGTGCCGGGTGCGGTGGCTGGAGGGGACGGCCTGTGCGGCGTCGAGGAAGATCTTCCGCCAGGCGTCCCGCATGTGCTTCAGCTCGGGGTACCGCTCGGCCGCGTCGCGGTGCAGGGCCTTCTTGAAGAAGGCGAGGAGCCCGTCGCGCACGGCCGGGTCGAACGCGTCGGCCGCGATCGTCGGGTACGGCCACTCCTGCGGGTCCGTCATGCGCGGTGGGACGGACCCGTCGCCCCACCTGGGCAGCTCGCCCGAGGCCATCTGGTGGAGGGTGACGGCGACGGCGTACCGCTCGGCGTGCGAGTCGTAGGTGCCGCGGGTGATGACGCCGACGAACGGGTCGAGGTAGCCCTCGGTGCCCGCGTCGATGTTCTTCGCCGGGTACCCGGCGAGGGAGAAGTCGATCAGCACCAGTTCGCGCGTGCGGTTGGGGCGGATGCGGATCGCGATGTTGTCCGGCTTGATGTCGCGGTGCCAGACGCCCTCGCCCTCCAGGAAGTCGACGGCGCCGAAGAGGTAGTCGCCGTACGCCTCCAACTGGTCGACGGGGAGGCGGCCGTTCTCGCGGATCTGGCGGGCGACGGTCTCCTCGCGGCGGCGGGCGCGCGGGCTCCTCCCGTCCGGCTCGCCGCTCCCGTCCCGCTCGTCGCCGACGTACTCCAGGGCCAGGACCGTGCGGCCGCCGATGGTCAGCGGCTCGGGTTCGACGAGGCGGATGATGCCCGAGTGGGGGCGCAGCCTGCCCATGACCTCGGCCTCGCGGGCGAGGATCTCGCCCCGGCTGTCGGAGAGGGCGACCTTGAGCACGGCCAGCGGGCGCGCCCTGCGCGCCTCGGCCGTCAGGTCGCGGACGAGGAAGGCACGGCTGGTGGAGCCCGTGCCCAGGCGGCGGCGGACCTCCCAGCGGCCGGCGAGCACGTCGCCCGCGACGGCTTCGAGCGGGTCCTTCTCCTCGGACTCCCCGGCCTCCCCCGCGGTCTCGTGGGCCGTGTCGGACGCCGGGGCCGTCAGGGAGTCCTCGACGACCTCCAGCATCTCCAGGAAGTCGTCGACGCCGGCCAGGCGCTGCTCGGGCCGGTAGGCAGTGGCCGCCTGCACCAGATCGTCGATGTCCTCGGACAGGCCGTCGACCAGGGAGCTGGGGCGCAGGCCCTCCCCCGCCTCCAGGCGGGCCAGCAGTTCGCTCTGGCTGGCGGCCGGGGGCTTGCCCGTGACCAGCAGATAGGTGAGGACGCCCAGTCCGTAGACGTCCAGGTGGACCGGGTCGGGGTTGAGCGCGGTCAGCTCGGGCGCGAGGTAGGGGTCGTCGTCGTCGGCCAGGTGCATCGCGGACAGGGCCGTCGGCGCGAACCGCGTCATGCCCTGCCCGGGGGAGGAGTCGCCGCTGCGCTGGGTGGCGATCTGCCAGTCGGAGATCTGGAGCCTCGGGGTGAGCCAGGCGGCGTCCTCCCCCGCCGCCTGGCCCGCCCGGCCGTGCTCGCGGGGCAGGACGTGGATGGAGCGGGCGGCCAGCGCCCGGTGGTGGATGCGGTTGGCGTGGGCGGACCGCACGGTCTCGGCGAGCTGCCGCACCAGCGCCATCCGGCCGAGGATGTCGAGCTTCTCCCCGTACTGGACGAGGTACTCGTCCAGTTTCATCGTCTGCGGGTGGTAGTCGAAGATCAGCGCGGGTCCGGCGGAGTGCCCGGAGGGGTCGTACTGCTTGAGCTGGACGACACCGGGGTGGCGGAAGCGGCGCAGGACCGCCGCCTCGCGGCGGGCGGCGTTCTCCACCGACTGCCGGATCGAGGCGTCCGAGCCGCGTTCGCGCAGGTAGATGCGGACGCGGGCGGTCTCGGGCAGCTCGCTGTGGCGGGCCCGGTAGTCGGCCCAGGTCTCGCCGGAGTCGAAGGCCTTCCGCTCCAGCTCGTAGGGGCCGACCTTGTACTCGGCGTCGCTGCGGCGGATCCCGATCCGCTCCAGCGCGGCCTTGATCTCGCGGGAGTCGGTCTGGGTGATGCGGCGCCGCTCGTCGCGCGGCGGCCGCTTGAGCAGCTCGACCAGCTCGGCGACGCTGTACACGCCGTTCTGGTCATGGGCGGGCAGGCGGACGCGCAGCTCGTCGCTGGTGAAGCAGACCGCCTCGCCGACCCACACCCGCTTGCCGTTCTGCCCCAGCAGCCCGGACAGCTCCTTGGCCTTCTTGTTGACCAGGTGCAGCGGGTTGCCGTGGGTCTGACGCCGCCCGCCGGGCGTGGTCTGCACCCAGGTGCCGCTGACGGAGGTGACCGAGCCGCGCCAGTCCTTCAGCTCGACCAGGTAGACCCCGCCGGGTGCGACGACCAGCAGATCGACCTCGCGCACGTGCCCGGTGTTCGCGGTGAACGTGAAGTTCGACCAGGCCCGCCACGGGTCGGCGTCCGGCAGCTTCTCGCGGATGGCCTCCAGGCCGCGGCGCTCATGGTCGAACTCGGACTCGGTGACCGTGGTCCACCGGCCTTCCCGCATGTGCTGTCCCCGCTCGTCGTTCCGCTTACCCGGCCTGCCTGGAGCCGTGCCCCGGCGGCCGGACTCCCGGGGCGGATCCTAGCCCCTGGGTCCGGCGCCGGGAGAGACGCCAAGGACAGATGTATATGACGTACACCCACGAGTGCAAGGTTGCTCAGTTCACACCCGCAAGGTTCGGATTCGCCGCTGTCGTGCGTCAGGTGTTCCCCGTACGCGTCGCGCTCGCCGTGCCGCACGGACTTGTACCGGCGCACGGCTCCGGGCTGCGGCTGACAGCCCGATGTGCGTGACAGCTCCGGCGCGCGGGGCGAGCAGACGCCGGTCCTCGCCGAGGCGGGGACGGCCGGCCGGGACGCGGGTCTGCCCCGACGGCCGCTCCCACCTCGTGCCCGGAGCGGGGCATCCGGTACACCGGCGGGCAGGACGGTCCGGGCCGGATCCCGGGTGCAGCCGTCGGTCGATCGCGGCAGGGGCGTTCTGGCTTGAAGTATCCCTCCGCCTCCGCTCCACAACCTAAGCTGCCCTTCCGTTCTCAGCATGTGGACCATGGGGGTGGAGGACATGGGCGGCAACGACCTCGTCCTGACGGACCAGATCGTCGAAGACAGGCGCACCAAGAGCGACCCTCCCCTCCCCTTCGAGGTCGCCTTCGAGCATTTCGCCTGTGAGCAGGCGCTCCACGGCTACGGGCTCTCGGCGGAGGAGATCTCTGCGGGGGTGATCGGAGGCGGGGACGACGGCGGCATCGACGGTGTGTACGTCTTTCTGGGCAACCGACTGCTCCACGAGGACAGTGACGTCTTCCAGCCGTCCTTCTCCGTCAACTCCCTTGAGAACGGCGTGCAGCTCACCCTGTGGCTGGTACAGGCCAAGACCAGCAAGTCGTTCTCCGAGGCCGCGCTGGACAAGGTGGCGTCCTCGTGCAACCTGCTGCTGAAGCTGGATGCCGACGACGCGGACCTGGGCAAGCTGTACTGCGAAGACCTGCTCGCCCGGGTCGGGTTGTTCCGTAAGGCGCTGCTGCGCATCGCCGGGCGCATGCCCACCGTCAAAATCCGGTTCTCCTACGTCACCCGGGGCGACACGGAGGAAGTCCACCCCAAGGTGGTCGTCAAGGCACGCCACCTCGAGACGCAGTTCGCGCAGACCTTGGGCACGGCCTCGGGAGAGGTCGAGTTCCTCGGCCCGGCCGAACTGTGGAAGCGCGCCAGCGTCATCCCCTCGTACACCCTCGAGCTGCCTTACCAGGAGAGCATCACCCACGGCACCAGCCACATCGCCCTCATCGCGCTGGGCGACTACATCAGCTTCCTCAGTGAGGACGACGGCACGATCAAGTCGCACATCTTCGACTGGAACGTGCGCGACTACCAGGGGAACGTGGAGGTCAACCGGGAGATCGCCGCGTCCCTGCAGAACCCGGACGCACCCGAGTTCTGGTGGCTGAACAACGGCATCACGATCGTGTGCTCCGGGGCCAGCTCCATCGGCAAGCGGCTCAGCCTCTCCGACGTGCAGATCGTCAACGGCCTCCAGACCTCCTACACGATCCACGAGACGCTGCGCGAGAGGTACGCGGAGAATCCGGGCGATCCCGTTTTCCAGCGCCTGGTGCAGGTGCGCATACTCGTCACGGGCGACCAGGCCGCGCGCGACGCCGTGATCAGGGCGACCAACCGCCAGACGAGCGTGCCGGTCGCCTCGCTCCGGGCCACCGACGACATCCAGCGCCAGATCGAGACGTACTTCTTCGAGCACGACTGGTTCTACGACCGGCGGAAGAACTACTACCGGAACCAGGGCAAGCCCTTGGACCGCATCATCAGCATCCCGTTCCTCGCACAGACCGTGATGGCGATGGCGCTGGGGAGGCCCGACTACGCGCGAGCCCGCCCTTCCAGCCTGTTGAAGTCGGACTCCGACTACCAGCGCGTGTTCTCCAAGGCGACTCCGCTGCCCGTCTACCTGTGGCTGGCTGTCACCCAGCGCCAGGTGGACGGTTTCCTCCAGTCCTCCACCACGTCCCTGTCGAGTTCGGAGTTCACCAACCTCCGCTTCCACCTGTCGATGCTGGCCGCCACCGATCTCATGGGCAGGCCGTTCACCGGCGCGGGGCACCTGAAGAACTTCGCGCTCGAGGAGGTCTTCCCCGGTTCCGCACGCCTGTCGAAGCTTTTCGAAATCCTTCGCGAGGAATTCCTCCGGTACCAGCGTCAGCACGGCACGGGGCCGGACCAGACCGCGAAGAGCAACGACTTCGTCCAGCACCTCCTGGAACATTTCGGCTGGCAGCGCACCAGTTGGCGATAGGCGGGGCAGCCGGGTCCGCCCGCCTGACCGCCCGCTCCGGCAGGCGGTCAGGCGGAGACGGGAGCCGCCGCCCGCTCCGCCCCGACGAGTTCCCGCAGTTTCTCCCGGGTTTCCGGGTCCGTCGAATACACCACCGTGCCGACCATGCCGCGGGTCAGCAGCACCTTGTAGGTGTTGCGGATCAGGCGGTCCACGTCGGCGTCCGGCGTGGACTTCTTGAACACCGGGTCCTTGGAGGCCGTGCGGTCGGTGATCCACCGGTCGCCGCGCCAGACCAGATCCGGCCCGATGATGACGCCCGACCAGTCGTACTCGAAGCCCTGCGCGGTGTAGACGCAGCCGACCTGCCCGAAACCGGCCGGATCGGTGGCCCACAGCGCCGCCGGGGGCGCGCCCGAGACGGAACGGTCGCCGCGCAGGTTCCAGGGGCGGGCCCAGTCGCCGATCACCACGTCCGCCGGAAGCGGGTCGCCCGGCTTCGGCTCGGGCGACCACTTCCAGCAGTAGCCGGCGGAGATACGGGCGCCGTAGCCCCGGGCACGGCGCTCCTCCAGGAACGCTTCCATCTCCCGAGGGCTGTCGGCGACCAGGAGCTGCATCCGGTCGTCGGGCTCCCACACCACCGGACCGCCCGGCTCCAGACCGAGGAGCCGCACCACCCAGCGCAGGTAGGCGTCGCTGCCGCCGCAGCGGAACTGGCTGTCCAGCGGAACGACGTGGCAGGCGAGGCCCTTCGCCGCGGCAGCCGCCCTGATCTCGGCGACCGTCCCCATCTCACCGGGTCGCACCACCTGGTGCTCGTCGAGGAGGAAGACGGGGACCCGGGCGACGTCGATGAGTTCCTCGATCTGCGGTCTGCCCGTGCGGTGCGCGGCCGGGGTGTAGCGGTTGGCGGAGGTCTCGCGGATGCGGTGGGCCTCGTCGCAGATCAGGACGTCGAGGGAGTTCTTCTCGGCCGTCATGAAGCTGTTGAAGTACTTGAACAGGTCCTGCACCTCACGCTTCCGGGCACCCGCCACCTTGCGCATGGTCTTGGTGAACGACTGGGAGCCGGTGGCGTGCAGGGCCGGAACACCCTGCCGGTACAGCTCGCCGAGCAGGGAGAGCGCGATGACGCTCTTGCCCGTGCCGGGCCCGCCGGTGACGACCACGACCTCCTTGTGGTCGGACTGCTTGGCCCTGCGCACGGCGTTGAGCACCACGCGGTACGCGACCTGCTGTTCGTCGAGGAGGACGAACTGCTCGCGCTCGCGCACCTCCTGGGCGGCGACGGACATCAACTGCCTGGACGGGACCGTCTTGCCCGCGAGCAGCTCGTCGGCCGCGCGGGCACCCGGGTGCCCGCCGCTCAGTCTGGCCCGGAGGTAGTCGATGAACTCCCCCCGGCTCCCGGCGGTGTAGAGCTGTCCCCGGTCGTCGGTCTCGATCTCGCGCAGGCCCCCGACTCCGAACTCGGTGGCGTTGTGGAGGTAGGCGACGCCGCTGACGCGCTCCGGGTGCTCCGCGACCGCTCCGTTGAAGTTGATGACGTACTCGCAGTAGCGGCGGACCTGTTCGACGGGGTTGAGAACGGGCCGGGCGTACGCGTCGACGTGGCACAGCGTCGGGTCGTCCTCGTCCGGCGTGGCCTGGCTCCACTGCTTCAACTCGACCACGACGTACGACGGCTCCCCGGTGGCCGGGTGCACTCCGGCGAGCACGGCGTCGACGCGCTTGCTGTTCAGCGGCAGCGCGTACTCCAGGATGACCTCCACACCGCCGAGCCCCGCGTCGTTGAGCGCCGCGGCCAGCACCGGGATGCTCCGTTCCCAGGAGCGTGCCTCGGAGGGCCCCGGCCGGTGACCGTGCATGTGGACGAACTGCTCGGTGAGACGCAGGAAGAGCGAGCCGTCAAGCGCCATGACGGCGACCGTCTCGGCGGACGCGCGGAACAGCAAGGAATGCCCCCAGGCAGCACGGAAGAACTCGTGCGGGTGGGGGCATGTCCTTCAGAACTCCACCGGGGTGGAGCGGAAGCCCGTCGGGCCGCGATGACGATGTGATCAGGGTACTCGTGTGGCGGAACACGGTGAGGCTTTCCGGCAGGCTTCGGGACCGGTGCCTCACGGCCGTGCCCGTCCCCGGACGCGGTGCGGTTCCCCGCCGGCTGGGGCACGGGAAACCGTACCGGGCCGGGCGGCAATCCCCGTACCGCCGCCGGCCTGCGGTTTCTGGCGTGAAGGGGCGCCGGGGCGTCCGCCCCGGACGACCGAACCGCCGTTTGGAGATCCCCATGCGCCTCACCTCCCCGGCCCTGCCGCAGGAACCCGCGGACGGCATCGCGGGCTGGGCCGCCGACCTCGTCGACACCCTGGGCGGCCCCGGGGCCGGTCCGGCCATCGCGCTGGAGAACCTCGCCCCTCCCCGCCCGGCGGGCGGGGAGGGGCGGATCAGCGGCGGCGTCCGAGGCCCGGCAGCCCTCCGGAGACGGTCCGCACGCTGGTGCCGCGCTCCGTGATGTCGCGGAGTTCCGCCCGGAACTCCGCGGCCCCGCGGTCGTCGCCGTACCAGGGTGTGTGGTCCGGCCGCGGGGGCGCGGGGTTCGGGCGCTTTCCGCCGCGTGGGGCCTTGGAGGCGGCGGTCCGCCGGACCGTCACCGGCTGCTCCCGGCGGCGCTTGCCCTCCGTCCCCCCGGAGCCGCTCCTCTTCCTGCCCTGCCCGCCGTTCCCGCGGGGAGAGCAGGCGCACCCCATGCCGACGAGGAGGTCGCACCGCTTGCACCTGGTTTCGCTCATCCGGACACCCGCCCCTGAGAGACCCCTTGGGCCGGCCTCGCGCCGACCATCATCAGCCTACGCGAAAGTTCACGGCATTCAAGAGCGTTGACTGTGTTTCCATCCGGGTCCTGATGCGGAGGGCGTCACACACGGCGCGGACGTGTTCCGTTCGCGGGCCGTGCCGTGCCGCGCCGGGGAGTTCAGCGGCGGGCGCGGGCCACCCACGCATCCAGCCAGGCGAACGCCTCGTCCTGCATCTCGCGGGCGAAGACGTGCCCCAGCTCCGGCCAGACCTCCGTCC
This sequence comes from Streptomyces glaucosporus, assembly GCF_039533345.1. NCBI lineage: Bacteria > Bacillati > Actinomycetota > Actinomycetes > Kitasatosporales > Streptomycetaceae > Streptomyces > Streptomyces glaucosporus. The sequence continues at coordinate 27,075 of NZ_BAAATJ010000026.1, forward strand.
GGAGCCGGTCGTCCGCCCGCCGGGAGCGCCAGACGGCCCGCAGCTTCCGGTACGCCGTCTCCACCCCTTCGGCGGTGAACAGCGTGTCCCGGCCGCCGTTGAAGAACAGCATCGGCTTGGGCGCGGCGATGCTCGCCACGTCGGGGATGTCCAGGTGGCGGGAGAGGCCGGGGTGGAGCATCCAGTAGGCGGACTGGCCGCGCAGGGTGTTGCCGCCCGGCGCCATCAGCTCCTTCAGGCCGGTCATCCAGCAGACGGAGACCGCCGCGCGGACGTGGTCCGACAGCGCCGCCACCTGCCACGCCCGCCAGGCCCCCATGGAGAAGCCCAGCGCCGCGACCCGCTCGCCGTCCACCTCGGGCAGGGACGCGAGGAAGGCCGCCGCGCGCTGGTCCTCCCGCGCCATGAGCCCGGCCGGCGACGAGCCGAGGTGGAACAGGTTGCCCGCCAGGGCCTGCTGGCCCTCGTAGGCGAGTCCGGAGCGGTCGCCCCAGCCCAGGGCGTCGACGGCGAGCACCGCGTAGCCGCGCCGGGCGAGTTCGTCGCCGACGAAGCGCCCGTCGAAGCACCTGTCCGCCCAGGCCCGCGCCGAGGACAGTCTCGCCTCGTCGTACCAGGGCCGGATGAGCTTCTCCTTGCCGATGTCGAACTTCGAGCCGTGGTCGTGCAGCAGGAGGACCGCCGGGAACGGGCCCCTGCCCTCCGGCAGGAGGACCGTCGCCCGGACCCGGCTGAAACGTGTCGCGTTGAAGTGGACGATCCGACGGCGGCAGCCCTCCCCCGTCCGCTCGTCGGCGGTCTCCGCGTCGAACGGGGAGTCGTCCGCCGGGTGGAGGAGGTGCTCCTCGACGGTGGCGCGGGCCTTCCGGCGCCAGGCGCGGAAGTCCTGGACCGGGGACGTGCCCCAGGCGAGCGGGAAGGTCAGCTCCTCCTTGAGCCGCTCGTGGAAGGCCGGGAGGTTGCCGTCCAGCACGGCCGGGGACTCGAGGGCGGGGGACTCAAGGGTGGGGGACTCAAGGGTGGGGGACTCAAGGGCGGGGGACTCAAGGGTGGGGGACTCGAAGGCCGGGGGCTCGGGGGCGGTGCCGGGCGGCGGGGGTTCCGCCGCGGCGGCTCCGGCGGGCCGCAGGTGTGCCGCCGTCAGGGCCGCCGTCAGGGCCGCGAAGGCCCGCCTGCCCATGTGCGTCATCGGTTGCGCCCTTCCGCCGAGGCACCGCCGGCGACTGAAACGAATCAACGGCGGATCACCGCGGAACCTAACGAGGGAGCGCCGCCCGCACAAGAGTGCCGTGGCGCCCCGGCCGCCCCGGGCGGGAGGGAGGACGGGCGGCCCGGACGTACGGGCGGAGGGCCGCGCCGTCCGGACGACGGCGCGGCCCTCCTGGTGTTTCCCCGTGTGCTGCCCCTACTTGACGTTGACCGCCGCCCAGGCCGCGTTCACGGCCTGGTACTCGGCGCTGCCGCTGCCGTACAGGTCGGCCGCGGCCGACAGGGTGGCGGTGCGGGCGCCCGCGTACTTGGTGGTGGAGGTCATGTAGACGGTCAGGGCCCGGTACCAGATCTTCTCGGCCTTGGCGCGGCCGATGCCCGAGACGGCCTTGCCGTCGTAGGTCGGCGAGTTGTAGCTGACGCCGTTGATGGTCTTGGCGCCGCTCCCCTCGCTGAGCAGGTAGAAGAAGTGGTTGGCCGGCCCGGAGGAGTGGTGGACGTCCGCGCTGCCCAGGCTGGAGGACCAGTAGTCCTTGGAGCTGCCGTCCTTGCTGGGCTTGTCCATGTAGCGCAGCGGGGTGCCGTTGCCGCGGATGTCGATCTTCTCGCCGACCAGGTAGTCGCCGACGTCCGTGCCGTTGGCGGCCCGGAACTCCACGGCGGCGGCGAAGATGTCGGAGGTCGCCTCGTTCAGTCCGCCGGACTCCCCGCTGTACCAGCCGGGCGGTGTTGGAGGTGACGCCGTGGGTCATCTCGTGGGCGGCCACGTCGATGGACGTCAGCGGCTTGGCGTTGCCCGCGCCGTCGCCGTAGGTCATGCAGAAGCAGGAGTCGGACCAGAAGGCGTTGACGTAGGCGTTGCCGTAGTGGACGCGGGTGTAGGCGGCACGGCCGTCGTTGCGGATGCCGTTGCGGCCGTGGACGCTCTTGTAGTAGTCCCAGGTCAGGGCCGCGCCGTAGTGGGCGTCCACGGCGGCCGTCTGGCGGTTGGAGGGCAGGCCGTTGCCCCAGGCGTCGTCGGCGTCGGTGAACAGCGTGCCGGTGCCGGAGGTGGCGCCCTTCAGGTCGTAGGTCTTGTGGCTGCCGCGGGCGGTGTCGGTCAGGGTGTACGAGGCGCCCGAGCCGCTGGTGCCCAGGGTGACCCGGCCGCTGTACATCCCGGTGCCGGTGCCGGTGTGGACGCCCTCCCACTCGGCGAGCTTCTTCCCGGTGGCGGCGTCGGTGACGACGTGGAGCTCGCTGGGGGTGCCGTCCTCCTGGACGCCGGTCACCAGGGTCTCCCAGGCGAGGACCGGCTTGCCGTCGGCCGCCCAGACCACCTTGCGGGGGGCGTTCTCGGCCTCGGCCCCGGCGGTGTCCTGCGCGGTGGCGGCCTTCAGGGCGGACTTCTCGGCCGCCGTGGCGGACACCTCGGCGGTGGTGCTCGCCACCTTGATGCGGGCCGAGGTGGCCTTGGTGACGCCGCGGGCGCCGTCCTTCTTCTCGTGGACGACCAGGTCGCCGCCGAGGACGGGCAGGCCGTCGTAGGTGCGCTCGTAGCGGGTGTGGACGGTGCCGTCGGCGTCCTTGACGACGTCGCGGGCGACGAGCTTCTCCTTGGCGCCCAGGCCGAGCTCACGGGCCTGGGCGCCTGCCTCGGCCTGGGCGGCCTTGATCGCCGACGCTCTCTGGGCAGGGGTCAGCTCGACCGCGACGGCGCCGGGCTCCGGCGCGGGCCGGGCGCCGGCCGGTCCGGCCTGCAGCCCGGTGAACACCATGGCGGCCAGGGCCACGGGTATCGCGACGCGCAGGGTGGTCTTCCGGGGGGTGGGGGGAGGTGTCACTCGGTCTCCTCGGTGCGGGACCGCGGGGGGCGGTCCGTTCGTGGGGGCGCGGCGTCCATGGCCGGGTCGGGGCCGGTCGGGGAACCGGGTCGGGGGCAGGCCGGAGCACGCGGAATCGATCGCGTTTTCGAAGCGCGGTGACTCGTCCGAGAGAGTGTCACCTTCGGGGCGTGAGCGACAGGTTCCTGTGCCTGTTATTGGCAGGCACTTGACAAGGTCTTTGCAATGAGCGGTCATCAGAAACCGATATCCGGCGCCTCAAAAGGGTGCGTTCCACCCCTGGACACACCGGTCCGCCGAGCGCCCGGGGCAGGGGGCGAAGAAACCCACCGGCCGCCCCGAAACGGTCGACGCGCCGGGAGGCAAACAGGGCGGCGCGCGGCGGACGAGGCGGGGCGGACGCGGCCGACCGTACCGGCAAGGGCGGACGTTCATCCCAAGCCGCCGGGATACCCCGGCCCCCGACTGGAACGCGAACGCCCTCGAAGGAGGAGAAGCAGGGACCGGGGCATCCTTCCGTCTGCATGAACCCGGATCTCGGGGCCGGCCGCCGGGGGCGCAGGCGTCCGGACGTGCCCCCTTACAGCCGGAAGGACCGCTTCACCACTCCTCCACATGTGGCACACATCACCTTCACGCAAAGTTACCGGCAGGTTGCTTACGGTGGATAAATCCCCCTTTCACGCCTTTGCTCACCGGATATCTTTCACGGCGTCAGTTTTCATTCACAGCAGACAGGAACTGCTTTGACAGGCATAGGAGATATGCACCTCTCTGAGCGGAGAGGGAGCATATGGGGGTTGGAGAGCAGGAGTCTGCGGTGGACCGCGGGCGGCCTGGCATTCCTCATGGCCGCCACCCTCACCGAGGGTGCGATGGCGGCTCAGCCGTCCCGCCCGGCGGAGAAGACCCCGAAGCCCGCGGTGACGGCCGCGGCCGACATTCCGTCCGCGAAGGTGGCGGCACGGCTGTCGGGCAAGCGGATCGAGGCGCTCAGCGAGCGCACCGAGACCTCGACGACATGGGTGAACAAGGACGGCAGCCTGACGACCGAGTTGTCGGCCGGCCCGGTCCGCTTCCAGCGGGACGGCGAGTGGGTGGACGTCGACGTCGACCTGGTCCGGCAGCCGGACGGCTCGGTCGAAGCCGCCGCGCACCCGAGTGGGCTGACGCTCGCGGGCAGGGGCGGTGCGCTGCCGAAGTCCCTGGCCGCGGCGGAGAGGGCCCCCGCCCGCGACCTGGTGACCCTGGGCGAGGGCAAGGAGCAGATCACCCTGCGCTGGAAGGGCGGCCTGCCCGCCCCGAAGCTGGACGGCAACCGCGCGACCTACGTCAACGCCGTCCCCGGCGCGGACGTGGTCGTGGAGGCGACCCGCACCGGCTTCGAGCAGTTCGTCGAGATCAAGGAACGGCCCGCGGCGAAGGAGTACTCCTACACCCTGCCGCTGGAGACCGACGGGCTGAAGGTCAGGCAGCTCAAGGACGGCAGCCTGCTGTTCACCGACAGCAAGTCGGGCAGGAAGAAGCGGGCGGTGATGCCCGCGCCGGTGATGTGGGACGCCAGTACCGACAAGCGCTCGGGCGAGCACACCCACCGCGCCGAGGTCGACTGGAAGGTGGTGGAGAACGGCGACGGCGTGGACCTGGTCATCACCCCGGACGCCGACTTCCTCTCCGATCCCGGGACGACGTACCCGGTGACGGTGGACCCCTCCACCTCCTCGCTGTCCAACGTCTTCGACACCTACGTCCAGCAGGGCGAGACGGTGGACAGGTCCACCGACGTCGAACTGGACTTCGGCAACCCGGGCACGAAGAACGCCGACGGCACCCCGCGCACCGCGCAGTCCTTCATCACCTGGAACACCACACCCGTGCAGGACGCGCTGGTCTCCAGCGCCAGGCTGTCGCTGTGGAACTTCCACTCCGGCAACAACGCCGACTGCAAGGCCCAGCCGTGGGAGGTGTGGTCCTCAGCAGCGGCCTCGACCTCCAGCCGGTGGGCCAACCGGCCCACCATGACGGCGAAGAAGGCCACCTCCACCGAGACCCGCGGCAACGCCTCGTGCACCACCCAGCCCGACGGGTGGATCAACGCCGACGTCACCTCGCTGGTGCAGGAGTGGGCCTCGGCCAAGGCCACCCGCGGCCACATGGGCGTCCGCGCCTCCGACGAGGGCTCGGTGGCGCAGTGGAAGCGGGTCAACTCCGCCAACGCCGCGTCCAACCCGCCCAAGCTGGTGGTGACCTACAACCACCGGCCGCGCACCGGCACCAGGCAGGAGGCCGGTCCGCCGTACTTCTCCTACAGCGGCGCCTACATGGTCAACACCACCACGCCGACGCTGCGGGACACCTTCGTCGACCCCGACGGCGACAAGGTCAACGGCACCTTCCAGATCTACGACAGCGCGACCAACACCCAGGTCGGCGACGTGATCGTCTCCAAGTACGTGCCCAGCGGCCAGGCGGCCTCGGTCACCGTTCCCGCCGGGGTGCTGAGCAACGGGAAGACCTACAGGTTCCGCACCAGCCCGTACGACGGGACGCACTACAACACCGGCTGGTCGGCGTGGAAGACCTTCACCGTCGACACCACCAACCCCTCCGCGCCCTCGAAGATCACCTCCACCGACTACCCGTCGGACAAGTGGGTCAAGGGAGCGGGCCAGGCCGGCACCTTCACCGTCACCCCCAACGGCGGTGACCACAACTGGCTGGAGTGGACGCTGGACGGCGTGACCTGGACCAAGGTCGCCACCGGAGGCTCCACCGCCGCCAGGAACATCTCGATCGCCCCGCCCAGGAACGGCACCCACACCCTGCAGGTGCGGGCCGTCGACAAGGCCGACAACAAGTCCGAGGCCGCCGAGTACACCTTCCACGCCGGGTCCGGCGGCTTCCTCCAGCCCTCCGACGGCGAGCGCACCGCCCGCCGTCTGCCGCTGGTCGCCGAGGCCGACGGAGCCAGGTACGACAAGGTGTCCTTCTCCTGGCGCCGTTCCGAGGCCGACCCGTGGGTGAAGATCCCCGCCGGGGACGTCACCTCCGGCGGCGACCCGGTCTCCGCGTGGCCCGTCCCGCTGACGGACGGCAGGAACGCAGCTCTGGTGTGGAACGCCACCGACACCGTCGACCCCGACGGTTCGGTGCAGATCAAGGCCGACTTCACCGGCCCGGACTCGGCGTCCACCAGCACCGAACCGCTGGCCGTGGTCGTGGACCGCAACGCCGACGGCGCCGCCGCCGACGAGGTCGGCCCCGGCTCGGTGAACCTGCTGACCGGCGACTACACGCTGTCGGAGACCGACGCGTCGTTCTTCGGCATGACCGTGACGCGCACCGCCTCCTCCCGTACGCCCGACAAGGGAGCCCGGCAGGAGGGCCAGGCCCCGATCTTCGGCAAGGAGTGGGTGGCCGGCACGGTCGCGGAGCTGACCGAGTCCGACTACAGCCACATCCGCAAGGTCTCCGACACCGCGGTGGACGTGGTGATGGCCGAGGGCGACGCGATCCACTTCACCGCCAACGCCGCGAAGACCGGCTGGATCCCCGAACCCGGCGCGGAGGACCTCACGCTCAAGGGCGGCGTGACCGGCTCGTTCACCCTCACCGACACCGAGGGCACGGTCACCGCGTTCACCAAGCCGGGACCGGCCGCCGCCACATGGCAGGTCTCCAGCACCCTGCTGGACGGCCTGACCAACTCCACCACCAAGGTCGTCTCGGAGACGGTCACCGTGGACGGCAGGACGCTGGCCCGCCCCAAGCGGATCATCGCGCCGACCTCCGCGGCGACCGCCGCCACGTGTGAGGCCACCCCGTCCACCAAGGGCTGCCGGGTGCTGGAGTTCGTCTACGCCACCACCACGACCGCCACCGGCACCCAGAGCGACGCGGACTTCGGCGACTACGCCGGACAGGTGAAGCAGCTGCGGCTGTGGGCCACCGAACCGGGTGCCTCGTCGGCGACCGCCACGGCGGTGGCCGTCTACCGCTACGACTCCGAGGGCCGCCTACGGCAGAACTGGGACCCGAGGACCGGCCAGCAGGCCGAGACCCAGTACGCCTACCACGAGGGCCGGGTCACCTGGATGGAGCCTCCCGGCGAGCTGCCCTACACCTTCACCTACGGCAATGCCGGCAGCGGCACCGCCTCCGGCGAGGGCATGCTGCTGAAGGTCTCCCGCCCGGCGCTGAAGCAGGGCACGGTCGGCACGGTCGAAGGCGAGGCGGTCACCCGCGTCGTCTACGGCGTCCCGCTGTCCGGAACCAAGGCCCCCTACGCCATGGGCGCCAACGACGTGGCCGGCTGGGGCCAGCTGGACGCCCCCTCGGACGCGACCGCGGTCTTCCCCGCGGACGCCGCCCCCGCCTCGCACTCCGGCGCGGACCTCGCCCCGGGGGACTACGGCCGGGCCACGGTGCACTACCTGAACGCCTCCGGGCGCGAGGTGAACACCGCCCAGCCGGGCAAGCACGTCTCCACCACCGAGTACGACCGGTTCGGCAACACCGTCCGCGAACTGAGCGCCTCCAACCGGGCCCTGGCCCTGGGCGCCACGGTGGAGCACCGGGCCGCGCTGACGGACCTGGGCATCGTCGCCCGCACTCCGGCCGAGCGCGCCCACCTGCTGTCGACCACCTCGCTGTACAACGAGACCGGCACCCGTGAGCTGGAGGAGTTCGGGCCGATCCGCCGCGTGGAACTGACCGAGGACCTCAAGGATGGCACCACCACCCTGGTGGAGGCCGGCACCTCGGTGCCCGCGCGGTCCTGGACGGTCAAGGAGTACGACGAGGGCCGCCCCACGGACGGCACCGCCAGCGTCAAGGACCAGGTCACCCTGGAGATCACCGGCGCACGGGTCCGCGACTACTACTCGGCCATGGGCGAGAAGCGCGTCACCGCGACCCGGTACGACTGGGCGAAGGGCCTTCCCACGCTCACCGTCCAGGACTCCGGCGGACTGAACCTGACCACCACCACCGGCTACGACGCCCAGGGGCGCGTCACCTCCCAGGTGCTGCCCGGCGGCACCGGTGACGACGCCGCGACCCGGATCACCGAGTACTGGTCCGCCGACGGCACCGGCTGGTGCAAGGGCCGTCCCGAGTGGGCCGACCAGGTGTGCTGGACCGGACCCGCGGGCGACATCACCGGCGGCGGGTCCAACCCGGCCGAGCTGCCCGACAGCACCACCGAGTACGGCTACTACGGCCAGGTCACCGAGGTCACGGACACCGCCAACGGCGCCACCCGCACCACCACCACGTCGTACGACGACGCCGGCCGTCCCACCACGGTGAAGGTGACCGGTCCCGGTCAGGCCGTCCCGGAGACCACCACCGAGTACGACCCGGCCACCGGGCGGGTGACCGAGGTCGGTTCCCCGACGGCGGGCACCATCACCAAGGCCTACGACAAGCTCGGCCGTCTGATCTCCTACACCGACGCCGACGGAGGGAAGACCACCACCGAGTACGACCTGCTCGACCGTCCGGTCAAGACCACCGACACCGTCCCCTCGACGGTGACCTACACCTACGACCACACCGCCGAACCGCGCGGCCTGGTGACGAAGACCAGCGACTCCGTCGCCGGCGCCTTCTCCGCCACCTACGACGCCGACGGCTCCGTGGCCACCGAGAAGCTGCCCGGCGGCTACACCCTGACCGTCACCGAGGACACCGCCGGCGCCCCCGTGTCCCGGGTGTACACCCGCGACAGCGACGGCACGACCGTCTACACCGACACCGTCACCGAGTCCGTCCACGGCCAGGTCACCGGCCACCAGGGCTGGTCCGCCCAGAAGTACGGCTACGACAGGGCCGGACGCCTGACCACGGTCGACGACACCGTCGGCGAGGTCTGCACCCGGCGCGTCTACGGCTTCGACAAGCGCACCAACCGCAAGACCCTGACCACCTCCGCCGCCGAGCCCGGCAGCGCCTGCACCTCCACCGGAGGCACCACCACCGAGCACACCTACGACAGCGCCGACCGGATCGTCGACTCCGGCTACGCCTACGACGCGTTCGGCCGCACCACCGCCGCACCCGGCAACGGCACCATCTCCTACTACGCCAACGACCTGGTCCACAGGCAGACCACGGACGGCAAGCGCCAGACCTGGCAGCTCGACCCCGCCCTGCGGTTCCGCTCCTGGACGGTCGAGACCGGCAGCGGCGACACCTGGACGCAGACCGCGTCCAGGCGCAACCACTACGACGGCGACGGCGACAATCCCCGCTGGATCGTGGAGGACACCGCCACCGGAGCGCTGACCCGCAACGTCGAATCCGCCTCCGGCGACCTCGCCGCCACCACGGGCAAAACCGGCGACACCGTCCTCCAGCTCAGCACCATCCACGGCGACATCGCCCTCCAGCTCCCGCTGGACGCCGGGCAGGCCCCCGTCGCCCTGGACAGCGACGAGTACGGCAACCCCCGCCAGGGGCAGCCGGCCACTCGCTACAACTGGCTGGGCGCCAAGCAGCGCTCCACCGAGACCCTCACCGGCCTCACCCTCATGGGAGTGCGTCTGTACAACCCCGCCAGCGGTCGGTTCCTGTCCATGGACCCGGTCTACGGCGGCAACGCCAACGCCTACGAGTACACGTTCGCCGATCCGCTGAACAAGTACGACCTCGACGGCCGGTGGGCCTGGGTGGCACGAGCGGGCCAGTGGTGCTGGAAGTCGTGCAGGAAGATCGTCCCCGCCGCCAGGAAGGCCTGGCGCGGCGCCAAGAGCGTGGTGAGGAACACCCGGGTCTCGTGCCGCCGCTTCCCCAGAGCCGGTGGTTTCGGCTGCGACCTGCGCTGGAAGGGACAGCGCAAGTTCGGGCTTCACTACCATCGTCTGCCCGGCGGGAGGCACAAGGTGCCCCACTACCACCGGCGGCCCGGGATCGGCCGGCACCGCCCGTGGGACCGCCCAAGGGACAGCAGGGGCAGGTACCTGCCCTGGTGGAAGAGGTTCTGACGCTGCTCCCGCAGCAGTGTTGATGCCGCTTCTCCGCTGGGAGAGACCCCGCCGGGGGCGCGCCGGTTCACCGGGCGCGCCCCCGGCGGCACTCGATGCGCACACACAGAATCACCACGTCGGATATTGGAGTGAGAAGCCGTGTCCTTGCGACCGAAGTTCCCCTTGCTGTTCACGGACGAGGAGGGGGTGACCAGTGCACTGCCGGATGTCGGCGACATCGGGGTGGCGCTGGAGTTCGTCGACGACTTCGATCCCCCGTACGCGTGCCGTGACGCGGACGGACGTCCCGTCAGGGTGATCGTGTGGGACCTGGAGGTGCTCGCCCTCCAGGTGGTCCCGGAGGATTTCGACGCGGACGGAACCGAGATCAGGGAGCTTCGCCGAACCGATGGCACGAGGGTCCTGACGGAGTACTTCCGGGGTGAGCCCTTGCGTTCGGTCGTGGTGACCCCGGAAGGAAGGAGGACCGCGGAACCCGGAACCTGGGAGGGAACCGTGGAGACCCTCGCCCGCGCGGGAGAGGAACTCCGCATGAGGCGTGAGGAATTCAACTCGCTGTGGATGAGGGCGAGGGGGGTGAAGAGGTGATCCCCCTCGGGGTGCGGGGCCGTCCGAGGGCTTCGACGGCGCCCGGCGGGGCCGCCCCCGCCTGAACCCGCCCTCGCCGGGACGCCGAGGGCGGCCATGAACCTGCCGGCGCCGCCCGGCGGGGTCGTGTGGGGGTCCCGGGGGTTTTTGGACCTCGCGGTTCCGGGCCGCCGGTCCCTTCGTCACCGCGCTCCTCGTACGGCCGGGCGCCCCGGCCCGAGGCGGACGGACACGGAGGCGGTTCCACCGCCTCCGCCGGAGGAACCGGTGAGGGGCGTCCCCGTGACCGTGCGTCACCCCCGCACCCCGCCGGTGGGCGGCGGCGCACAGCCCGTCGGGCCGCACGGAGTCACAACCCGCACGGTCCGCCGTCCGGCCCGTCTGCGGTTATTCGCTGGAGCCCCTTCCGCCCCGCTCCTACAGTGATCCGCGCCCCAACAAGCCCTGCCAGGAGCGGATCATGCGTGTGCACTACCCCCGTACGCCGCACCTGCCGTGGTCGCCGGGGGCGTCGTCGGACGACGTGCGGGCCGGGGACCTGTCGGGGCTGCGGGGCGCCGAGGTGGTGGTCACCGAGAAACTCGACGGGGAGAACACCACCCTCTACCGCGACGGGATGCACGCCCGCTCGCCCGACTCCGCGCACCACCCCTCGCGCGCCTGGGTCAAGGCGCTGCAGGGGCGGATCGGTGCGGCGATACCGCCGGGTTGGCGGGTGTGCGGGGAGAACGTCTTCGCCCGGCACTCGATCCCCTACGAGGACCTGGAGAGCTACTTCTACGGCTTCTCCGTGTGGGACGACCGCGACCGCTGCCTGGACTGGGACGGCACCGTGCGGTTCCTGCGGCGGCTGGGCGTGCCGGTGCCGCGTGTGCTGTGGCGGGGCGTGTACGACGAACGGGCCCTGCGCGCGCTGAGGTTGGACACCGCGCGCCGGGAGGGGTACGTGGTGCGCACGGTCGGGGGGTTCGCGCGAGAGGAGTTCGGGCGGCGGGTGGCCAAGTGGGTGCGTCCGGGCCATGTGCGGACGGACACGCACTGGATGCACGCCGCCGTCGTGGAGAACCGCCTGGGCCCGTCCGCCGCGCTGTGGGCCGTCCGCTCCGGGGCCGCCCCGGACGTCTCCGCGCTGTCGGCCGCCGTCGGCACGGCGCCGGCGGACGGGGAGGCCGCCGGGGCGGCCGTGGCCGAGGTGTCCGACCGGCTCGACGTGCTGGGACGGACGGGGGACGCGCGGCTGGCCGGTGTGCTGGCGGCGCTGCTGCACGGCGTTCCCCGGGCCCGGGTGGCGTCCCGGTCGGCCGCACCGCTGGGGATGCCCCTGGCGCGGCGCGTCGCCGACCTGGTCGGGCTGGCTCCGCTCCTGCACCGCCCCCGTCCCGACGGGGAGCGCCGGGCCGGGCTGGTGCGGATGGCGTTCGCCGCCGACCTGGGGGTGCTGCACGCGGTCGCCGCCTCGGTCCTGGCCGGCCGGACGGACGCGGAGGCGGCGGGGGCGCACGAGCAGGTGGAGTGGTCCGCGCTGCACGCCGAGGACGCCGGGCTGCTGGACGGGACGCCCCTGCGCCGGCTGCGGGCGGGGCTGCGCGAGGCGCTCTCCGGTGCGGGGCTGGACGGGGACGCGGCGGACCGGTGCTGGGCGGAGGCGCGGGAGGCGTACGCGCTGGGCCGGATCGGCGGGCCGGGAGGGAACGCGGGACGGGACGCGGGGAGCGCCGTGGAGGAGGCCGTGGCGGCGACCTGGCGGTGGCGGTCCGGGGAGTTCCCCCGGCTGGTCCATCTGGTCGGGCCGTCGGGCAGCGGGAAGAGCACCTTCGCCGCGGGCCTCCCCGGCGTCGGCGCGTACGTCGGCCTGGACGACCTGCGGCAGGCCCGCGGCTCCCGCGCCGACCAGCGCGCCAACGACGACGTGCTGCGGGAGGGTCTGGCCCGGCTCGACGCCGCCCTGGCCGCGGGCGGGGGGACGACGGTGGTGTGGGACGCCACCTCCCTCACCCCGCAGCAGCGCTCGAAGGTGCACGCGGTCGCGCGCCGCCGGAACGCGCTGGTCACGCATGTCGTCGCGCTGGTCGGCGAGGAGGAGCTGGCGCGGCGCAACACCGTCCGGCCGCATCCGGTGCCGCCGGGGGTGCTCGCCGCGCAGTCGCGCCGTTTCGTCCCGCCGTACCCGGGTCAGGCGCACCGCACGTGGTACGTCGGGAGCGGCGGGACGGTCGGGGACGCCGACGGGCATCTGGGCGGAGGCCCGGAAGGGGCCCCTGACGGAGAGGAGTGGTGATGCGCACCAGCGAGGAGGTCTACCACCAGATCCGCTGGGACCCCCGCCTCGACCCGGCCCGGTTCGTGGTGGGCGTCCGGCAGCGCGGGGCCGGGCCCAAGCGGATCCCGCTGCCCGCCTTCACGCCCGGCGGCGACATCCCCTGGCACCGGGTGCTGTTCGTGGAGGCGGACGGCGAGGTGGTCTGGGACCGCGCCACGGGCGTGGACCGCGTCGGCTCCTCCGGCGCCGGGCGCGTACGCGACCCGCGCCGCCTGCGCGCGCCGTTCTTCACGGCCCGCACGCCCCACGCCTGGGACCCGTCCGCCGGATGGCGGCCCGCGCGGGCCGCCGCCCCGCCCGCCGCGACGGGCGTGCGCGTGCTGACCTGGAACACCCTGTGGGACCGGTACGACAGCGACCGCATCGACACCGCCCGCCGCCGCCCCCTGCTGCTGGCCGCCCTGGAGGAGGCCGACGCGGACGTCATCGCGCTCCAGGAGGTCGAGGCGGGGCTGCTGGCCCTGCTGCTGGACGCCCCCTGGGTCCGCGCCGCCTACACCCTGGGCACCGACCCGCGCGGCGGGGACGTCGACGAGCACGGTCTGCTGCTGCTCAGCCGGCTGCCCGTGCGGGAGGCGGGCGTGCACGCCCTCGGTCCGCACAAGGCCGTCGCCGCCGTCGCCGTCGAGACCGCCTCCGGTCCGCTCACGGTGGCCGCCACCCACCTCACCAGCGACCACGCCCAGGACGGTCCGGCCCGCCGGGAGGCCGAACTGGCCCGGCTGGCCGAGGGGCTGGCCGGGGTCGACGGCGACCTGGTCCTGCTGGGCGACTTCAACGACGGCCGCGACGGCGCGGACGGGCCGGCGGCCGCGCTCGGCCTGCGCGACGCCTGGACGGAGGCCCGCGGCCCCGGCGACCGCACCCCCACCTTCGACCCGGGCGCCAACCCGCTGGCCGCCGTCTCCTCCCTCACCGGCCGGGCCTCCCGCCTGGACCGGATCCTGCTGCGCGGCGACGGCCTGCGCGTCACCGCGGCCGCGCTGCGGGGCGACGCGCCCGCCGAGCGGGGGCTGTACGTGTCGGACCACTACGGCGTGGAGGCCGAGCTGCGCCTGGGCGGGGACGGCGCGGGGGACGTCCTCGACGTGCGCCCCACGGCCCGTACCGCGCTGGCGTGGCTGCCGCCCGGGGAGCTGTGGCCGCCGGTCCAGGAACTCCGGCGGGAGCACGACCCGCAGATCCACCGCTGGCCGCCGCACGTCAACGTGCTGTTCGGGTTCGTCCCGGAGTCGGAGTTCGAGCGGGCCGCTCCGCTGCTGTCCGCCGCGGCGGCCGGGGTGCCGCCGTTCACCGCCCGCCTGGAGGGCGTCCACACCTTCGGGCACCGGGAGGACGCCACCGTCTGGCTCGACCCGGCGGCGAACGGCGGCGAGGGGCCGTGGGCGGAGTTGCACCGCGCGCTGGTGCGGCGGTTCCCCCGCTGCCGGGGCCGCCGCGAGGGCTTCACCCCGCACCTGACGCTGGGCCGCACCACCGACCCCCAGCGGGTCGCGGCCGAGTGCGCCGCCCGGCTGGAGGGCGTCTCGGCGCGGGTCGGGGAGCTGGTGCTGCTCTCCCGCCGGGGCCGCGAGCCGATGCGGCCCCGGGCCACGGTCGCCCTGGGCACGGGCAAGGTGCGGTGGCTTCCCGGGGACGGCGCCGGCACGCCCCCGGCCGGGCCCCGGGACGGGGAGCGGGCCGGGCGGATCGCCCGGCGCGTCGCCGAGGCGCTGCCCGAGGGAACCGTCCACACCGCCGGATCGCGGCGCCTGGGCTGCGCCCTGGACGGCGCGGACCTGGACCTGGTGGCCGCCCTGCCGGGCGACGCGGACATCGCCGGGGTCCGGGCACGGGTGGCTGCGGCACTGTCCGGGGCCGTCCGGATGCGGCAGGTGACGGGGGCCCGGGTGCCGGGGCTGAAGTTCTCCGTGGACGGCCTGGACGTGGACCTCACCGTCGTCGCCACCGGCCCGCTCGACCCCGCCGGGGCGGTGGACCGGCGCACCGGCCTGGGCGAGGCCGCGGCGGTCGCGCTCGGCGCGGTGGCCGACGCGGACGCCGTACGGGACGCGGTCGGCGGCCGGCACGCCGCCTTCGCCCGGCTGGCCCGGCAGGTGAAGGCGTGGGCGCGGGCGCGCGGCCTGGACTCGGCGCCCTTCGGCGGGCTGCCGGGCCTGGCCTGGGCGGTGCTGGCGGCGGCGGTGGTGCGCGAGGCCGGGGACCTGCCCGGGGACGAGCTGCTGCGGCACTTCCACGGCACCTGGGCCGCCTGGGACTGGCGGCGGCCCGTCGGCCTCTCCCCCGCCTCCCCCGCCTCCGCCGCCCCCGCCGGGGACGGGCGGGCCGCGGTGACGGTCCTCACGCCCGCCGCGCCGGTCCGCTCCTGCACCGCGCAGGTGGGCGCCGGCGGCCGGGACCTGCTGGTGCGGGAGTTCTACCGGGCCTGGGAGATCCTGGAGTCGGCCGCCGAGGCCGGCACCGACCCCTGGCCCGAGCTGCTCGCCCCGCCGCCCCTCCACCGCCGCCACGCGGCGTGGGCCGTGCTGACCGTGGACCCGCCCGGTGACGGGGAGTTCGAGGAGGTCCTGGGCGCCGTGCGGGGCCGGCTGCGGGCGCTGCTCGCCGCCCTGGAGGACGCCGGGGCGGCGGACGTCCACGCCTGGCCCCGCCCGTTCGAGACCGGACCGTCCCTGGCCCGGTACGCCATCGGTCTCGGCCGCACCCCGCCCGGCAGGGGCGTGGTCGCCGGGATCGCCGGGAGGTGGGGCCGGGGCCTGCCGGGGGTCGGGGTCGAGGTGGTGGAGGGCGGCGCGGTGCCCACCCTGCGCTGAGCGGGACCCGCGGGGATTGTCGGTGGCGTGCGCTTGGATGGCCCCGTGACCGTCCACGACATCGCCCGCCGGCTGCCCGGCATCGCCGCCCTCCGCGACCACTGCCGTGCCATGGCCATGGTGGAGGCCGTCCTGAACCCGGAGAGGGACTTCCGCCACCACTCCTTCGACGCCCGCTGGTCCGGGACGGAGGAGCTGGCCTCGATGGACAACGGCTCGGGGGACGAGTACTCGATCGTCTTCTCCGCGGCCGGCGCGTACATACGCGGTTTCGACCACGAGTCGCCCATGAGCCCCTACGCCGAGCACGGCGCTCCCTGGCCGGGCGTGCTCGACGAGGTCCCGGAGGTCTTCCGGCCGTACGTCGAGGAGCCGGCGTTCTGCGACGAGGACGGCATGCCCTTCGTCACCGCCTGCCTGTGGCGGGAGCCGGGGGACGGCGCCTGGCGGGCGGGGACGATCGCCTTCCCCGAGGACGCGGACGACCACGGCGACCCCGACGGCGCCGGGTACCTGTTCGAGCTGCTGGTGGACCGCTCACCGGAGGCTTTCCGGCGGTTCGCCGAGGACTACTACGAGATGCCGGTCGACCCGGAGGCCGTCCGCCACGTCTTCGCCCTGCGGCCGCTGACCGGCGAGGTGGTCGCCGCGCTGAACCCCGGGGTCACCCTGGCCGGCCTCGCCCGGGACATCGAGGAGATCGGCTACCCGAGGGGGTGACGGGCTCCGGTCGGGGACCCGCTCCACGGGCTCCCGACCACGGTTTGCCTCACGGTTCGGCCACGGTGCCTCACGGTTTGGCCGCGGTGACGATGCGCGTCCCACGAGGGCCGGGGGCGTCGTGCCGGACGTCCAGTCCCGCGGCGCGGCACTGCCCGGCGAGCCAGGACGGGTCGATCCGGAGCTTGGGGTAGCAGCCGGTCCGCAGCGTCCAGGTGTCCCCGGAGCGGGTGTGGACCAGGTCGTGGACGGTGACGGTGTCCTCGTCCGTGTACTCCAGGAAGCAGGTCATGACACGGTCCGCGGTGGCACGCACGGGGATGAAACGGTCGGTGCCGGTCAGCGGCGCCGTCAGGTCGCGGTAGCCGATGACGAGCAGGCCGCCCGGCGCGAGGGACCGGGCGATGTCGTCCAGCAGGGACGTCACGTCCTCCTTGTCCGGCAGGTGCGTCAGAGTGTCGCCCATGCAGACGACGGCGGCCGCGCCGGACGGCCCGACGTGCTCCGGGAGGATGTGACGGATGTCGCCGTGGACCGGGTGGACGACGCCGGCGGCCGCGGTTCCGGCCGCGCGGGCGGCCAGTTCGTCCAGCAGAGCCCGGCTGGTGTCGACGGCGAGCACCCGGTCGAAGCCCAGCCCGGCCAGGGCCAGACTCTGCGGGCCGGGACCGCAGCCGAGGTCGACCGCGAGCGTCCCGGCCGGTCCCGGCCGCACCCCGAGATCGCGCAGCAGCCGCTCCTGATCGGCGGCCAGGGAGGGGATGTCCCCGCCCAGCATCCAGGTGTAGTGCTCCGCCAGGAGACGGTCGTAGTGTTCGGCAGCGGTGTTCGTCATGCGGGAGGTCACTCCTTCGAAGCGGTACGCGCGGAACGCGGCAGCGGGGCCCGGCGGCCCCTGGAACCGTAGACCGGCCACCGGCGGCTCCGCGGCGATCGGCCGGAGGGCTTCGGGAATTCGCCGCGGGGCGGCCTGCCGCCGTCCGCCGTGCGGCCGCCCACGTCCACCGGGACGGAACGGTGAGCGCCCGTCGCGCCATGCGTGTCCGCTTTCCGGAACGGATGCCGCTCCTGTCGACTTATTCCCTTGCCAACATGCGGCGCCCCCCTTATCGTCACTCTGACACTTAAGGAGGTCGCCGCGTGACCGACATCGCGGACCTGCTCGCTCCCCTCCAGGAACCCCTGTTCACCCTGCTCGACACCCCCGTGAGCTGGACGGAGGTGCTGGGCTTCGGCAGCGGGGCGCTGTGCGTGTGGCTCGTCGCCCGCCAGCACATCGCCAACTGGCCGATCGGCATCGCCAACAACCTGCTGTTCATTCTGCTGTTCACCGGCGCCGGCCTGTACGCGGACGCCGGACTCCAGGTCGTCTACATCGCGCTGGCGGTGTACGGCTGGTGGTCGTGGACGGCCGGCGGCCCGGAGGCCGCCTCGGGGCGCCTGCCGGTCACCCGCACCGACGCCCGCACCTGGTGGGTGCTGGCGCCGGCGACCGTGGCCGTCACCGCGGGCCTGACCCTGCTGCTGACGAGCGCCACCGACTCCACCGTGCCCTTCTGGGACGCCCTGACCACCGCGCTGTCGCTGGCCGCCACCTACGGCCAGTGCCGCAAGAAGGTCGAGTCCTGGTACCTGTGGATCGCCGCCGACATCGTCTACGTCCCCCTCTACGCCTACAAGGGCCTCTACCTCACCGCGCTGCTCTACGTGGGCTTCATGGCCCTGTGCGTGGCCGGGCTGCTGGGCTGGCGGCGCGAACTGGCCGGGCGCGGGACGCCGGGATCCCCGGTGGAGGCGGCGGCGTGAGCGCGACCGGCCGGGGCGGCGGGGAGTTCGGGCACGGCCTGGTGCTGGGCAAGTTCTATCCGCCGCACGCCGGCCACCACCACCTGGTCCGCACCGCCGCCGCGCGCTGCCGCCGGCTCACGGTGCTGGTGTGCGCCTCCTCCGTGGAGTCCATCCCCCTGGAGGACCGGGTGGCGTGGATGCGGGAGGCGCACCCCGAGGAGGGCGTCGACGTCGTCGGCGCGGTGGACGACGTCCCCGTCGACTACTCCGACCCCGGCATCTGGGACGCCCACATGGCCGTCTTCCGGGCCGCCGTCCCCGAGCCGGTCGACGCCGTCTTCACCTCCGAGGCGTACGGCGCCGAGCTCGGCCGCCGCTTCGGGGCGGCGGCGGTCACCGTCGACCTCGACCGCACCGCGTACCCGGTCTCCGGCACCGCCGTCCGCAAGGACCCCGTGGGCTGCTGGGAGTATCTGGCCGCCCCGGTGCGGGCCGCTCTGGCCCGCCGGGTGGTCGTCGTCGGCGCGGAGTCCACCGGGACCACCACCCTCGCCCGCGCCCTGGCCGCGCACTACCGCTCCCGCGGCGGGGTGTGGGCGGACACCCGCTGGGTGCCCGAGTACGGGCGGCGGTACAGCGAGGAGAAGTACGCGCGGCTGCGGGCGGAGAGGCCCGGCGCGGCACTGGAGGAACTCGTCTGGGAGTCGGGCGAGTTCGAACTGATAGCGGAACGCCAGCTCGCCGACGAGGACGCCGCCGCGCGCACCGGCTCGCCCGTGCTGTTCTGCGACACCGACGCCCTGGCCACCACCGTCTGGCACGAGCGCTACACCGGTGGCCGCAGCCCGGCGGTCGAGGCGGTCGCCGCCCGCGGCCGCCACCACCTGTGGCTGCTCACCGACCACGAGGGCGTGCCGTTCGAGGACGACGGGCTGCGCGACGGGGAGCACCTGCGGGCCTGGATGACCGGCCGCTTCCGCACCGAGCTGTCCCGCCGCGGCCTGCCCCATCTGGTCCTCACCGGCGCCCGCGAGGAGCGGCTGCGCACCGCCGTGGCGGCCGTCGACGAACTCCTGGCGCGGGGCTGGCACTTCGCCGACCCCCTCCCGGTGAACGGCTGACGGCCGCCTCCAGACGACCGGCCGGAAGGACCGGTCCGGTCGCCGTGCCCCCTCCTCGCGGCGACCGGACCGGTGTGCGACGGCCGCGGCCGTCGCAACCGGGGCGCCCTCGTACCCGGGTTCCCCGCCGTGCGCCGCGGCTCCTGCGGCGGACGCCGCCCGAACCGCCTCCGCCCGCCGGACCCGACAAAAGAACTCCGATGCGCCGCCACTATACATGGCATGCATTGACTCCATTCACAATGCCGCGAGATCGGGCCATTCCCACCCGGTGCGCCGACTCCTCAATCACGTGAGCTCAGTTGACATGTCTACGGGCTTCCGGCAGCCTTTCAGCGGTCATCCGGAGGGGAACAGGGGGCGGACGATGCGGAAGGGCACGCCGGAGTACGAGGACGCACTGGCCGACATGGTGGAGATCCTCCGGGACCGGGCCCGCCGGAGGGCTCCCCTCACCTACACCGACCTGAGCCGGGAACTGGCACGGCGGGGGCACCACGTCCCGCCCCGCTTCGGAGCGATGCCCCACCTCCTGGCGGACGCGACCGCACAGGAGAGCCCCGACGGGTCGGCTCCCCTCCTCTCCGCCCTGGTGGTGCTCCAGGCCACGGGCAGGCCCTCCGGCGGCTTCTACGAACTGGCCCGCAGGCTCCCCTACTCGCGGCGCGAGGACGACGACTCCCTGTGGGAGGCGGAACTCACCCGCCTGGAGCGGCACTACGCCTCCGAGTGACGCACCCCCGCCTGCCCACCGGCACGGCGCGGGCGCACCGCGATCCCCGCTCCGCCGGATCCGGCCCGCCCGGCCGCGGCCGGGGCCACGACCCGCCCACGCGTCCTCCACCACGCCTTCCGCCGCGTCCGGGCCGGTGACGCCCCTCGCGGGTGCGGCCACCCCTCGCACACGAACCGGGCCGTCCGGACGGACGGCCCTTTCCGCATGCCCCGGCCCGGGGCCCACGCCGTCCCGGCGGCCACAGCGGCTCGGCGGAAGCCACCGCGCCGAAGAGGACCGCGACCGGGGCCGCCGGCGAGCGCCCGGCCCGGCCGGGGCCCGCCACCCCGGCCCGCACTGAACCGCGCCCGCCCCCTCCGGATACCGCGCGAGGACGGCGACGCGGGTACGGCGAGCAGGCCGGAGCGGCGGCCGGCGCGGCTCTCGCCGGGCGCGCGCCGCCACGGGCGGCCACCGCCGGGGCCGCCGCCGGGCCCGGACACGCCCCTCGCGAGGCCGCTCCCCACCCCCTTGTTTCCCCTTCGCCCGCGTTTTCGTACGTAAGCACGCATCTTCACCTTGTGAACCCAGTCAATGAGCGTAGTAACCTGCCCAATGACACGAGCTGTTCGAATCTCCACCTCGACCGACGTTCCTTCAAATTCGAACAGCCGCTCGCGATGACCCGCCGACGACCTCGGAGACCTCCATGCCTTCCACACGCGCAGTTCCGGTCACTCTCGCGGAGATCGCGCGGATCGCCGGCGTGGGACGGGCCGCCGTCAGCAACTGGCGGCGCCGCCACGACACGTTCCCCGAGCGGATCGGCGGCACCGACGCCAGCCCCCTGTTCTCCCTCGCCCAGGTCGAGCAGTGGCTGCGCGAGAACGGCAAGCTCAAGGACGTCGGCGACCGGGAACTGCTCTGGCCCGGCTTCGAGGCCCTCGGCAGCCGGGACGAGACCGGTCTGGCCATCGCCGAGGCCGGACGGCGGATGCGCGGCGGCCGGGCCCGGACCTCCGGCCCCGAACTGTCCGAGCAGGCCCGCGAACTGGTCGGCGAGGCCGTGGCCCTGGGGCGGCGCGAAGGACCTCGGGAGACCTTCGAGTTCCTGCTGCAACGCTGGCTGGACGCCCACGTCCGCCAGGTCAGCGCCAGCCCCCGCCCCCTGGCGGCCCTGATGGCCGAGCTCGCCCTCACCGCCCTGCCGCCGCGGCCCGGCGCCCCGCTGACCGTGCTCGACCCGGCCTGCGGCGCCGGACACCTGCTGGACGCCGCCGCCCGCGCCGCCTCGGCGGCCGGCGCGTCCCCGGTCACCCTCCTGGGCTGCGACAACGACCCGGCCCTGGCCGCCCTGGCCGCCGCACGCCTGGCCTTCGCCTCGGACGAGACCGACGGGGTGACGGCGGACGTGCGCGAGGGCGACTCGCTGCGGGCCGACCCGCACGCACAGGCCGTGGCGGACGTCGCCCTGTGCAACCCCCCGTTCAACGAACGCGACTGGGGCTACGAGGAACTCTCCACCGACCCGCGCTGGGTGCACGGCCTGCCGCCGCGCACCGAGTCCGAACTCGCCTGGGTGCAGCACGTCCTGGCCCGGCTGCGGCCCGGCGGCACCGCCGTGCTGCTGCTGCCGCCCGCCGTGGCCTCCCGCAGGGCCGGACGCAGGATCCGCGGGGCGCTGCTGCGCGCCGGACTGCTCCACGCCGTCATCGCCCTGCCCCCGGGCTGCGCCCAGCCGCACAGCGTGTCCCTCCACCTGTGGCTGCTGCGCGCCCCCGACGGCACCGGGCCGTCCCCGGCCACCGGCGTACTGCTGGCCGACGCGTCGCAGTCCCAGCAGGCGGCGGGCCGCGAGGGCGGTGTGGACTGGGAGGCGCTGGGCGCCTTCGTACGGTCCGCAGCCGGGGCGTTCGGGCGAGGAGAGGACGAACTGCCCGACGGCGCCCGGCGCATGGCCGTCATCGACCTGCTGGACGAGGAGGTGGACCTCACCCCCGGGCGGCACGTCGCCCCCGCCGCGGGCGGCGAGGACCTCCGGCTGGAGGACGCCTGGCAGGGCTTCGCCGAGGCCGTCGCCGGGCTGCGCACCACCGGCAAGGCCCTGGCCGCCCTGGAACCGGCCGGCGCGGACGAGGCCAGGCGCCCGACGACGACCGTGGGGGAACTCGCCCGCGCCGGAGCTCTCGTCCTGCGCGGCGGCCAGCAGCCGCCGGACGGGACGGTCATGAGCGGCGAACCGGCCGGCGACGGCCTGCCCCTGCTGACCGTCGCGGATCTGGTGCAGGGCGGCGGCCCGACCGGGTGGCTCCCCCGGGCCGAGGTGGACGGACGGAAGGCCGTGGTCGTCGAGCCCGGAGACGTCGTGGTGGCCGGCGTGATCCGCGCCTTCACCGCCTGGGTCCACCAGGGACCGCCCACGGTGCTCGGCGCCCAGCTGTACTCCCTGCGCGTGGACCCGGAGAAGCTGGACGCCTGGTTCCTGGCGGGCTGCCTGCGGGCGCCGTCCAACGGGCGGCAGGCGGGCACCCACGCCTCCAGCGCCTCACGGGTGGACGTGCGCAGGCTCCAGGTCCTCCACCTCCCCCTGGCCGAGCAGCTGCCCTACAGCGAGGCGTTCCGGCAGCTCACCGCCTTCGAGGAGTTCCGCGCCCGGCTGGACGGCATCGCCTCCCGGCTGGTGCGCGACCTCAGCGACGGCCTGGCGGCGGGACGGCTGCCAGAATCGCCGGCATGGCGCACGAGGACGGAACGGCCCCCTCCCCGGGCCGCGGCGGGCAGCGGCCCCTGGCGGTGGTCGCCGCCGCGGTCGTCCGGGAGGGGCGGCTGCTGGTGGTGAGCAAGAGGGCGGCCCCGGACGTCTTCTACCTGCCCGGCGGCAAGCCCGGCCCGGGCGAGGGCCCGCTGGAGACCCTGGTGCGGGAGCTGGACGAGGAACTCGGCGTGGAGCCGCTGGAACCGCGCCTCCTCGCCCGCGTCGAAGCCGTGGCCGCGCTGGAGGGCGTGCCCCTGCGCCTGACGGTGTTCGGGGCGCGCTTCGAGGGCGAGCCCCGTCCGGCGGCCGAACTGGCGGACCTGCGGTGGATCACCGGCCGCGAGAGCGGGATCCGCCTCTCCCCCGCCCTGCGCGACCACGTGCTGCCGCTGCTGCGGCGGCGCGGTGCGCTCCCGTCGTAGCCGCCCCGGCCCGGCACGGTTCCCGGCGCCGCCCGGCACGGTTCCCGGCACCCCGCGGGACGCGGCGGCCCCTCCCCCGTCCCGGCGTCCCGGCGGTCACGCCTCCTGCCGCCTGCGGGCCAGCAGGCAGGCCTGCGGGGTCCTCTCCTCCTCGGGCTCGCGCAGCATCCGGGCCCGCACCTCGAACCCGGCTTCCTCCAGCAGGACGGCCACGCGGTCGGGCCGCAGGCGGTGGAAGTCGAGCGAGACCTCGTGGCCGAGCGCCTCGTCGAGGTGCAGGAGCCCGTCGCCGGTCTGGAAGGCGAGCAGCAGGTGGCCGCCCGGCGCCAGCACCCGGTGGAACCCGCCGAACACCTCCGGCAGCAGGTCCGGCGGCAGGTGGATGACGGAGTACCAGGCGACGAGCCCGGCGAGCGAGCCGTCGGCCAGGTCCAGTTCCGTCATCGAGCCCTCCTCGAACCGCAGGTGGGGATGGGTCCGCCGGGCGAGGCCGACCATCGCGGGCGACAGGTCGATGCCGAAGGCGTCCACGCCCAGGCCGTGGAGGAAGGCCGTGATCCGGCCGGGCCCGCAGCCGACCTCGGCGACCCGCCCGCCGCCGGCGGCCCGTACGTACTCGGCGAACGCGACGAGCATCGCGCGGTTCAGCGGCCTGTCCTCCAGGTCGGCGGCGGCGTACTCGGCGTAGTCGGCGGCGATGGCGTCGTAGGAGGCACGGGTGGCGCTCAGCCAGGAGGGTTCGGTCATGGACCGGGACGGTATCCGCCTCCGGCCCGGCGGGGGACGGTTTCCGGACGGCCCGGTCCGGCCGGCGCCCCCGAGGGGTCAGCCGAGGGGGAACGTCCCGAGCGGGCCGCCGGCGGCGGCGTCGCGGCAGCGCAGGCAGCCGGGGTCGGCGCAGCGGGTGGCCTCCGGGTCGGCGGCGACGGCGGCCGACGCGGCGGCGAGCGCCCGCGCCACCGAGTGGGCGGTCCACCGGGAGGCGCCCACCGAGGCCGTGCGCGCGTACGGGCGCAGGACCGGTTCCAGCCGGGGGAAGCCCTCCGAGCAGCCGCCCGCCTCGACCAGGGCGGTCCGGCCGTCGGCCAGGCGGCCGCAGCGGAGGAACAGCCGCCGTCCGGCCATCTGCTCGGCCAGGTGCAGGGACGTCATCCGGTTCAGGCCCACCCCGAGCAGCAGGACGGTGCCGTCGCGCTCCGCCAGGGCCCGCAGGGGGGCGTAGACGTCGGCCGGGCTCTGCGCCCCGGTCAGTTCGGCGGCCAGGGGTCCGACGGCCGCGAAGGACCCCACGGGGTGGTCGCCGCGGTGCGCGTCGCCGCGGGCGATCAGCGCGGCCGGAAGCACGCCCATGCCGGCGTCGATCAGACCGCAGTCGGTGGTGTACGGGACGCCGGACGGGACGGGTCCGCCGGGGTCGTCCGAGTAGAGGACGCCGTTGCGTTCGGGGCGCATCCCCGCCGGTGCCCACACCCCGCAGTGGGAGTGGCTGAAGGAGGGGACCAGCACCGTGCGCCCGCGCGAGAGGAGGGCGTCGAGCACCGCGTCCGCGCCGCCCGGGACGGGCTCGCCGAACGACCGCAGCGAGGAGTGGACCATGACCGGCCCGCCCTCCGGCACCAGGGTGTCCACGGCGTCGGCGAGGTGCTGGGCGGTGATCGTCACGGCGTCTCCTCCGGCGGACGGGTCCCGCGGACCGGGCCCGCCATGCTACCCGCCGGGCCGTCACCGGTCCGGCGGGTCACCGGACGCGGTCCGCCGTCACCGCTCGTACCAGCCCCTCTCGCGGCGCTCCGACGTCCAGGGGACGGCCCGCGGCGCGGCGGCGGCCCCCGTCTCCAGCCCGGCGGCCCAGAACGCCGCGTTGGCCAGGACGGTGCGGACGTCCGGGCGGCGGTAGACGGGGTACTCCTCGTGGCCGGGGCTGAAGTAGAAGATCCGGCCGAGCCCGCGCCGGTAGGCGATCCCGCTGCGGAAGACCTCGCCGCCCTCGAAGGTCGAGAGGAACACCAGCTCGTCGGGGGCGGGGACGTCGAACGGCTCGGCGTACATCTCCTGCTCGGGGATGACCATCGGCTGCGGCACCCCGGCGGCGACGGGGTGCGTGACGTCGACCGTCCACACCACCTCGCGGTCGCCGTGGCGCCAGCCGGAGATCCTGCCGCTGGTGCCCAGCAGGGCGCGGAAGACCTTGGACTCGGCGCTGGAGTGCAGCAGGACCAGTCCCATGCCCTCCAGCACCCGGGCGCGCACCCGCTCCACGGTCCCGTCGCGCACCTCGGCGTGCCGCCGGTGGCCCCACCAGAAGAGCACGTCCGTCTCCTCCAGGACGGTGCCGCCGAGGCCGTGGTCCTCCTCGTCCATGGCGGCGGTGCGCACGTCCAGGCCCTCGCGGGAGGCGAGGCCGGCGGCGATGGCGGCGGGCATGCCCTCGGGGTAGGCCGCGGCCGTCGCCGCGTCGTCCGGTCCGCACTCGGTCCAGACCGTCACGGCGATGGCCACGCCGTACTCCTTCCGGTCCCTTGCCGTTCCGTTCCGCGTCCGCCGGGGCTACCGGGCGTGGCGGTCGATCTCGGCGAGTTCGTCGTCGGTGAAGTCGAGGTTGCCGATGGCGGCGACGTTGTCCTCCAGCTGCGCGACGCTGCTGGCCCCGATGAGCGCGGAGGTCACCCGTCCGCCGCGCAGCACCCAGGCGAGGGCCATCTGCGCCAGGGACTGGCCGCGCCGCCGGGCGATCCCGTCGAGGGCGCGGACCTTCTCCAGGGTCTCCTCGGTGATGCCCTCGGCGGTCAGGAAGGGGCTGGCGGACGCGGCCCGGGAGTCGGCGGGGATGCCGGACAGGTAGCGGTCGGTCAGCAGCCCCTGGGCCAGCGGGGAGTAGGCGATCGAGCCCGCGCCGGCCTCCTCCAGGGCGTCGAGCAGGCCGTCCTCCACCCAGCGGTTGAACATCGAGTACGACGGCTGGTGGATCAGCAGCGGAGTGCCCAGGTCGGCCAGGATGCGGGCCGCCTCGCGGGTCTGCTCGGGACTGTAGTTGGAGATGCCCACGTACAGCGCCTTGCCCTGCCGGACGGCGGTGGCCAGCGCCCCCATCGTCTCCTCCAGGGGCGTGTCGGGGTCGGGGCGGTGGGAGTAGAAGATGTCCACGTACTCCACGCCCAGGCGGCTCAGGCTCTGGTCCAGGCTGGCCAGGAGGTACTTGCGCGAGCCCCATTCGCCGTACGGGCCGGACCACATGTGGTAGCCGGCCTTGGTGGAGATGACGATCTCGTCGCGGTAGGGGCGGAGGTCGCGGGCGAGGTGGCGGCCGAAGTTGGCCTCGGCGGCGCCGGGCGGCGGGCCGTAGTTGTTGGCCAGGTCGAAGTGGGTGATCCCCAGGTCGAAGGCGCGGCGCAGGATCGCCCGCTGGGTCTCCAGCGGCCGGTCGTCGCCGAAGTTGTGCCACAGCCCCAGCGAGATCGCCGGCAGCTTCAGTCCACTGTGGCCGACGCGGCGGTAGGGCATGGTGTCGTACCGGGCCTCCGCGGCGGTGTACGTCATGGTGCTCCTCAGCGGGGACAAGCTCGGGTGAACAAGGGCGGGAGGGGCCGGCGGGCCGGCCGCTGCAACGTTACACCGCGTCATGTGCGGGCACGGCGACCGCGACCCGCCCGGCGCGGTAGGGGGCCGGCGGGCCGAACCGCGCCAGGCAGTGCCAGACCCTCTTGAGCGCCTGGGGGTCGTGACGCCCGGTGCGGACGGCGTCCCCGACGACCCGGGGGTCCAGCAGGCCGTCGACGGCGATCTCCGCGCCCAGCTCGACGTACTCCGGTCCCCTGTAGCCCGGGTGGCGCCGCAGCTCCTCCACGGTGAGCCGGAATCCGCCGTGCCACTCCACGGGACACGGGAGTTCGCGGGCCGCGGCCTCCACGTCCGTGCCCCGGTAGGAGGGGTCCAGGACCAGGGCCTCGACGTCGCGGTCGAAGCGGACCGGGCCGTGCACCTGCGCCTCGACGTAGTCGTCCAGGGCGTCGGAGGTGTCGGCCTCGGCCATTTCGACCAGCGGGCAGCGGTCGGCGGTGCCGAAGGCGGTCGGTTCGGCGGCGCTGTCGGGGTAGCAGAACGTGGCCCGTGCCAGGGTCGCGGCGGCGAGCCTGAAGTGGGAGGACCCGAACCTCGGCGCCGCGCCGACGGCCCTGTCCCGGAAGTTCAGCGCGCCGTAGACGGGGCGCTCGCGGGGGACGGCCCGGTCGTACGCGCCGCCGAAGATGCGGCTCTCCCAGTTCCACCGGTCCCCTCCGGGGTGGGCGGTCAGGCCGCCGTTGCTCGTCCCGGTGGCGAACTGCGGGAGGTAGACGCCGTCCTCCGCCATCGCGCGGAGGATCGGGCGGCCGCCCGCCGCGCGGTCGGGGTGGAAGTTCACCGTCAGGCGCCACCGGGGGTCCAGCGGTCCGCCCGACGACCTGGCCGCGACGTGGCGCAGGGCTCTCTCCCGGGGGGACGGGGGCGTGTCGGTGCTCATCGGAGCAGTGTGCGCGGGAGCGGATCACGGCCGCACCGGGATTCCGGGCTCCTTCGGGCGCCCGCCCGGAATCGGGGCCGCGGAGAGCGGAAAGCGTTTTCGGAGAGAGGGGGCGGACGCCGCGCCGGGCCTTCGCGGGTCACCGGGGTCCGTCGGTCCCGGACTCCCGGCGGCGTTCGCGTTCGCGGAGGTACGCCTCCAGTTCGGCGGCCCCGGCCAGCATCGCCCGTGCGCGGGCGGAGAGCCGGCCGTGCCATTCGGACAGGGTGGCCTCCAGCGGCTCCAGTCCGCCGGCCGTCCGCACCCGGTCGATCAGCGGGACGATCTGCTCCAGCAGGTAGCCGCCCCGTCTGAGCTGGTGGACCAGGCGGGCGTCCCGGATGTCGGCCTCGCCGTAGACGCGGTACCCGGTCAGCGGGTCGCGGCGCGGGCGCACCAGCCCGGCGCGTTCCCACGCGCGCAGCGTCGCGGGCCGGATCCCGAGCTGCTTCGCCAGCGGCCCGATGAACGTGCCGCCGGGCGCGGGGGCCGCGGCGGGCGCTGCGGGCGTGAACTCCGCGGAGGAGGTCAGGTCGCGGAGGGCGCTCTCCACGGCCCGGAGGGTTTGGCGGTCGTCGAGGAGCCGGGCGTGGCTCTCGTCGACGAGGCGGAACGCCTCCTCGGCCGCGTCCTCGTTCACCGCCCGCATGATCGACGTCGCCGTCCGGTGGCCGTGGCCGGGCACCAGGGCGAGGAACGCGCGCAGGGCCCGCGCGTGCAGCGGGGTGTAGACGCGGTAGCCGTGGGGGGTGCGGTCGGCGGGCGGAAGGATGCCGGCCTCCTCGTAGTTCCTGACCGCCTGGGTGGAGAGCCCGTGCCCGCGCGCCAGGTCAACGGGCCTGAGCCGCTCCCCGTTTTGAAGGTTTCGCCCCATGGAACCCGACGATATCGCGGAAAAGTTTCCACCGAGGGTTCAAAGATACGGTTGACGGCATGGTTACCGACATCAGGGAAGCCGTCCATTCCGTCGACGCCGCCGCCGTCATGGGTCTGCTCCCGGCACGGCCCCGGGTGCTCGCCCTGGGCGAGCCCGCCCACCGCGAGGACGCTCTGCTCGAGGTGCGCAACGAACTCTTCCGCCAGCTCGTCGAGGAGGAGGGCTACCGGACGATCGCGATCGAGAGCGACTGCCTGGCGGGCCTGGTCGTGGACGACCACGTCACCTCGGGCAGGGGCGCCCTCGACGAGGTCGTGGAGCGCGGAATCAGCCACGGGTGGGGCGCGTCCGCGGCCAACCGCGCCCTCGTGCGCTGGATGCGCGCCCACAACGAGGGCCGGCCCGCGTCCGAGCAGGTCCGCTTCGCCGGCTTCGACGGCCCTCTGGAGATCACCCACGCCGCGAGCCCCCGCCAGGCCCTCACCGCGCTCCACGGCTTCCTCGCGGCCCATGTGGACGCGGACCTCCTCCCCTGCACCGCGGAGACCCTCGACCGCCTGACCGGCCCCGACGACCGGTGGACCGACCCCGCCGCGATGACGGACCCGTCCCGGTCCGTGGGGCGGACGCCCGAGGCCGGGGAACTGCGGCTGCTCGCCGACGACCTGGTGACCCTGCTGGACACGCAGGCGCCGCACCTGGCCTCGGCGGCCCCGCGGGACGACCTGGACCGGGCGCGCCTGTACGGGCGCACCGCCACCGGCCTGCTGCGCTACCACTTCTGGATGGCCGACGCCTCGCCGAAGCGCATGACGCGGCTGTGCGCGCTGCGGGACTCGATGATGGCCGGCAACCTCCTCGCCCTCGCCGAGCGGGGCCCGGTACTGGTCCACGCCCAGAACGCCCACCTCCAGCGGCACAGGAGCACGATGCGGATGTGGCAGGGACCGGTGGAGTGGTGGGGCGCCGGCGCGATCGCGGAGGCCCGTCTGGGCGAGGGGTACGCCTTCCTGGCCACGGCCCTCGGCACGATCCGGCACCAGGGGGTGGACGCCCCGCCGCCGGACACCGTCGAGGGACTCCTGTACGCGCTCCCGGAGGACCACTGCCTCGTCGACGCCCGCCGGCTGGCCGCCGTCCTCGGCGACGCGCGGCCCGCTCCCCGGGTGTCTCCCTGGTTCGGCTACGCCCCGCTGGATCCGGCCCACCTGGCGGACTGCGACGGGATCGTGTTCGTCAGGGACGTTCCGCACAGCGGGTAGGGCTCCGCCCGGTCTGCGCGGCGGTGCGGCCGACCGCTGACGCCCCCGCCGGCCGTCCGCGGGGAGCGGGGACGGACGCGGGGACGGACGCGGCGGCGGACGGACCGGGGCCCCTGCCCGCCCGGGAAGCCGGGCGGGCGGGGGCCCCGCGTTCCGTGCCTGTCCGGTTCCCCGCTCCCCCGGCCCGTCCCGGCTCAGCAGGTGCTGCGGCTGGTGTTGTTGAGCGTGAGGTTGCGGTAGGTGATGTTCGTGCCGCAGGGGCTTTCCCGCAGCGAGGTGTTGTTCAGCGTCAGGTTCTGCAGGGTGATGTCGCGGTTGCCCGGGAACTCGCTGCGGGCCGCCAGCCTGACCTCGCCGCCGCCGCTGACCGTGCCGCTCTGGCCGGCGATGGTGACGTTGTAGCAGTTCTCGATCAGGATCGCGTTGCCGCCGGTGTTGGTGAGCGTCACCCGGTCGATGACGGCGCCGCCGCTCTCGGAGACGCAGAACACGCCGCGTCCGCCGCCGCGCGCCACGACCTCGCCGACGCGGATGTTGGTCGGGTAGCCGCTGCCGATCCGGCCGTTGCGGTTGGCCATGCGGAACGCCGCGTAGCCGGTGCCGGTGCCGGTGTTCTCGGCGTCGACCCTGCCCACGGTGGCGTTGACGGTGTCGTTGAGCAGCAGGCCCGAGTAGGCGACGTTGCGGGTGGTGACCGTGCCGATGGTCAGCCCGTCCACCCCGTAGGTCTCCACGCCCTGGTCGCCGGCCCCGGAGATGTAGACGTTGTCGATGCGGATGTTGCGCGAGCGCACCGAGCGGTCGCCGTGGTTGTCGATCCGGATCCCCAGGCCGGCCGACAGCCGCATGTCGATCTGGCCGAGCACCGCGTTGTTCACGTTGCGCAGGAAGATCCCGTACCGCGGGGAGCCGGTGACGGTCAGGTGCCCCACCTCGACGTTCGAGGTGCCGCGGGAGTAGATGGGCGCCTGGTCGCCGGAGCCGGAGCCGGTCACGTCGACGGTGCCGCACACGTCGATCGCGGTGTTGCTCGGCAGCGACACCCGGGTGCCGGCGCTGATCGAGCCCGAACCGCGCACGACCACGCGCTCCTTGGAGGTGCGGTTCGGCGTGAGGCTGTTCACCGCGGCCTGCATCGCGTCGCGCATGCTGCTGCCGGTGTAGACGGTGCTGCCGCCCCGGCGGGCGGTCCAGGTGCCGCCGCTCAGCACCGCCTCCGCCTGGTAGGAGCCCTCGCCGCAGGCGGCCGCCGCCGCGGTGCCGGCGGCCTGCGCCGCCGCGGGAGCCTGTCCGGCCGGCGCCGGGCGCGTCCGGGATTCCACGGCTCCGACCGAGGTCGTGGCCAGCGTTCCCAGCGCGGCCACCGACAGCAGGCCGGCCGCGACCGCCGCGACGGCGCGCTTCCTGGGGGATCTCGCGGCTCTGCTTCCCATCTTCGACTCCTTCTGTGGGGGGCGTGTGGGGGGTGCGTTGCGGGAGTGCGTGCGCGCTCGCCGGCCGCGGCCCCCGCCGTGCGGTCCGGCCGGGCGGTTCCGCCCCGCCGCGGCCGTTGCCGGCGGGACCGGGGGAAGAGCGGTGGAACGGCGGGTGACGCCGGGGAGTACGGCAAGCGCTTTCTGGGCGCGCCGAGTATTGCAACGTTTCATTCAGGGGGTCAAGAAGCGGAACCGTATTGGAAATTGCCACCGCGACAGCGTCTCCGCTCAGCGGACCTGTGCGTTCCGCCCAGCGGCGAACCGGGGCGCTCCGGGCGTCACACCGCCCGGTCCAGCACCTCCAGCACCGTGCGCAGCTCCCCCACGTCGATCTGGCCCGGCGCGGAGGCCGTGCCGACCATGCCGAACGTCGCCGCGGAGCCGAAGACCCGGCCCGCCAGCCGCGACACCAGCCCCAGCCCGCCCATCGCCATCGTGATCAGGGGCCGGTCGGCGTGCTCCTCGTGCATGGTGCGCGTGGCGTCCAGGAGGGTCAGCACGTCGGCGGCCGAGTGGGGCATCACGGCGATCTTGCAGATGTCGGCCCCCAGGTCCTGCATCTCCCGCAGCCGCGCGACGATCTCGTCCCGGCCGGGGGTGCCGGAGAAGTCGTGGTTGGAGGCGATCACCGGCACACCGTGCTCGTGCGCGGTCTCGACGATCCGCTCCACCACGTCGGGCCGGCGCCGGTACTCCACGTCCACCAGGTCCACGTGCCCGGAACGGACGGCGGCGGTGTTGAGTTCGCCGTACGCCTCGTCGGCGATGTCCGCCCGGCCGCCCTCGGCCCGGGTGCGGCAGGTGAACAGCAGGGGGATGCCCGCCAGCCGCTCGGCCAGCTCCCGCGCGGTGGCGGTGACGGCGGCGGTGTCGGTCAGGGGCGCGAAGTGGTCGACGCGCCACTCGGCCGCGTCGGGCCGCACGTCGAGGAGGGCGTCCACCTGGCTGCGGAGCTGCTCCGGGGAGCCGCCGGTGAGCGGCGCGATGACCTTCGGGGTGCCCTCCCCGATCGTCACCCCGCGCACCGTGACGGTCCTGATCGCCTTGCCGGCCATGCCTCTCCTCACGCCTCGTGCGTCCCGCGCGCCCGGCGGGCGCGGCTCCCCGGTGGGTCCGGTGGGGTAC
The DNA here is from genome assembly GCF_039533345.1 of Streptomyces glaucosporus. NCBI lineage: Bacteria > Bacillati > Actinomycetota > Actinomycetes > Kitasatosporales > Streptomycetaceae > Streptomyces > Streptomyces glaucosporus. The sequence continues at coordinate 59,614 of NZ_BAAATJ010000026.1, forward strand.
ATCATCGCGCCCCGGAACGCCCCCGGCCGCCCCCGTCCGCCCCCGCGTCCGGTTTCTCCCCCGGCCGGTACGGGGAACGCGGGTGCCACACACCACGTCCGAAGCGGCAGGAAGGCCAGGATGAGAGCGATCACGGTGGTGCCCGGCGAACCGGACCGGATCCGGGTCGAGGAGGTGCCCGAGCCCCCGCTGGAGGAGGGCTCCCTGCTGGTGGAGGGGCGTCTGCTGGGAGTCTGCGGAACCGACCGCGACATCGTGGAGCACGGCTACGGCGAGCCGCCGCCGGGCCGGGACCGGCTGATCGCCGGACACGAGTCGCTCGGAGTGGTCCTGGAGGCGCCGGACGGTTCCGGTTTCTTCCCCGGCGACCACGTGGCGGGCATCGTGCGGCGGCCCGACCCGGTGCCCTGCGAGCCGTGCTCGCGCGGCGAGTGGGACTTCTGCCGCAACGGCCGGTTCACCGAGCGCGGCATCAAGGGCCGGGACGGCTTCGGGTCCGAGCGCTGGCGCGTCGAGCCGGAGTACGCGGTCCGGATCGATCCGGTCCTCGGCGACCTGGGGGTGCTGCTGGAACCGGCGTCGGTGCTGGCCAAGGCGTGGGAGCAGACCGACCGGATCTTCGAGCGCTCCACCTGGCGGCCGAGGACGGCGCTGATCACCGGGGCCGGGCCGATCGGCCTGCTGGCCGCGCTGATGAGCGTCCAGCGCGGGCTGGAGACGCACGTGCTGGACCTGAAGGACACCGGGCCGAAGCCGGACCTGGTCGCCGGTCTCGGCGCGACCTTCCACGCCGGGGGGCCGGGGGACGTCGGTGTGGAGCCCGACGTCGTCGTCGAGTGCACCGGCCACGGCCCCCTGGTCTTCGAGCTCACCCGGACGGTCGCGCCCAACTCGGTCGTCTGCCTCACCGGCATCTCCTCCGGTTCGCGGAAGGTGCCCGTCGGGCTGGACGAGGTCAACAAGGAGATGGTGCTGGAGAACATCGTGCTGTTCGGCACCGTCAACGCCGCCCGGCGCCACTACGAGCAGGCCGCCGGGGCGCTGGCCCGGGCCGACCGGGGGTGGCTGGAGCGGCTCGTCACCCGCCGGGTGCCGATGGACGACTTCGCCGACGCCCTCCACAAGGGCCCGGACGACGTCAAGGTCGTCGTCGACCTGCGCGCCTGATCCGCCCCTTCCGGCGGCGGGACCGCGCACACGGGCTCCCGGCGCCGGCGGACGGGGGCCGGGGCGGGCGCATGCCATCCGCCCCGGCCCGGTGGCCCGGTGCCGCTGCTCAGGCCGCCGCGCCGCTCAGACCGTCACAGGGTGCGCTCCAGGCGCTCCGCGAGGAGCTTGGTGAAGCGGGACGGGTCGTCGGGCCGACCGCCCTCCGCCAGGAGCGCCATCCCGTAGACGATCTCGGCCATGGCGGCCAGTTCCGGATCGGACGCGTCGGCGGCGTGGGCCTTGCGCAGGCCGGCGATCAGACCGTGGCCGGGGTTGAGTTCGAGGATGCGCTTGCTCTCGGGCATCTCCTGCCCCATGGCGCGGAGCATGTTCCGCAGGCCGGGCGTGGCGTCGTCGGCGTCGGAGACGACGCAGGCCGGCGAGGTGGTGAGGCGGGAGGACAGCCGCACCTCCTTCACCTCGTCGCCGAGCTGCTTGCCCAGCCACTCCAGCAGGTCGCCGTACTCCTGCTGCTTCTGCTCGCGTTCCGCCTTGGCCTGCTCCTTCTCCTCCTCGGTGCCGAGTTCGGCCTCGCCCTTGGCGATGGAGCGCAGCTTCTTCCCCTGGAACTCGGGCACGGCGTCGACCCACAGTTCGTCGACCGGGTCGGTGAGGACGAGGACTTCGAGTCCCTTGTCCCGGTAGGCCTCCATGTGCGGCGAGTTCTCGACGGCGGTCCGGGACGGGCCGGTCATGTAGAAGATGTGCTCCTGCCCCTCCTTCATCCGCTCGACGTACTCCTGGAGGGTCGCCGTCTTCTCCGCGTCGTGGGTGGTGGCGAACGAGCAGGCGGCGAGGATCGCGTCGCGGTTCTCGAAGTCGCCCAGCAGCCCCTCCTTGACGACCGGGCCGAACTCCCGCCAGAACGCGGTGTACTTCTCGGGCTGCTTGACCCGCATCTCCTTGATGGTGGACAGGACCTTCTTCGCCAGCCGCCGGCGCATCATCTGGATGTGGCGGTCCTGCTGGAGGATCTCGCGGGAGATGTTGAGCGACAGGTCCTGGGCGTCGACGACGCCCTTGACGAAGCGCAGGTAGGGCGGGACCAGCTCCTCGCACTCCTCCATGATCAGCACGCGCTTCACATAGAGCTGCACGCCGCGCCTGCCCGACGAGAACAGGTCGCGGGGCGGCTGCGCGGGGAAGAAGAGCAGCGCCTGGTACTCGAAGGTGCCCTCCGCGTGGATGCGGATGGTCTCCAGCGGGTCGGTCCAGTCGTGGCTGATGTGCTTGTACAGCTCGTGGTACTCCTCGTCGGAGACCTCGCTCCTGGGCCGCGCCCACAGGGCCTGCCGGGAGTTGATCGTCTCCGGCTCGGACTTCCCGCCGTCCTTCTCCCCGTCCTGGTCCTTCTGCTCACCGGCCGTGGTGATCAGCCTGATCGGCCAGGTGATGAAGTCCGAGTAGCGCTTGACGATCTCCTTGATCTTCCAGGGGGAGGTGTAGTCGAAGAGCCGGTTGTCGTTGTCCACCGGCTTGAGCCGCAGGGTGACCGACGTGCCCTGGGGCGCGTCGTCCACGGTCTCGATGGTGTACGTGCCCTCGCCGGTGGACGTCCAGCGGGTGCCCGTGGACTCCCCGGCGCGGCGGGTCAGGAGTGTGACCTCGTCGGCCACCATGAAGGCGGAGTAGAAGCCGACGCCGAACTGCCCGATGAGCCCCTCGGCCGCGGCGGCCTTGTCCGGGTCGCCGGCCTGCCGGGCCTCCTTGAGCTTCTTCAGGAACTCCGCGGTGCCGGACTTGGCGATCGTGCCGATGAGTCCCACGACCTCGTCGCGCGACATTCCGATGCCGTTGTCGCGGATGGTCAGGGTGCGGGCGTCCTTGTCCGCCTCGATCTCGATGTGCAGGTCGGAGACGTCGGCGCCCAGCGTGTCGTCGCGGAGTGCCTCGATGCGGAGCTTGTCGAGCGCGTCGGAGGCGTTGGAGACGAGTTCGCGCAGGAACACGTCCTTGTTCGAGTAGATCGAGTGGACCATCATCTGGAGGAGCTGGCGCGCCTCCACCTGGAACTCGAACGTCTCGGCCGTCATCGTCGTGGATTCCCCACCAGTGTCGTCGTCCGTCGCCGGAGCGCCTGGGCGCCGTCGGGCGGCGCGGGCCTCCGGACGTACCTTTTACGCTGATGGTATGCGGTACGGGCGTTCGATCCGCACACGCCGGGCGGGGCCTCGATCACCGCACCGGGCGGACGCCGGGGTCAGAGGCAGGCCTGTTCCCTGCGTCCCGCACCGGACCCGTGGGAGCCCGGGCGGGACGCAGGGCTGCGGGTGGTCACCCTTCGCCGATGTCCTCGGCGAGGAGTTCATTGGCGGACGGCCAGACCCGCAGCGCGAGGTTGGCCAGGTAGGACCCCCGCCGGATGATGCGGGTCTCGTCCCAGGTACGCCCCCAGTCCTCCAACTCGGCGCCAGGCGGAGGGTTGAGCAGGGTGCCGTGAGTGAGGCGTAGCAGGCTGTGCTCGCCAAGCCACTGTCGCTTCTCCTGCCATCCCATGTTGCCGATGGCCGGGTTGAGTTTCGCGGTCGCCAGGGTGAGGTTGCCGAGCGTGTGGACGATCTCGTCCCGGGCGGCAGCCGCGTCAGGGTCGTCACTGCTGATCGGCCAGTTCTCCTGCCAACTCTGCGGCATGACGTGCTCGATGGTGAGCTTGGACCCGATGTTCTCCCCGACGGGAACGGTGAGCTGCTCGGTCAGCGATGTGCGCAGGGCGTCCTCCAGCGCTTCGAGGAGGATGCGCACCCGGTGGCGGTAGAGACGCTGGTAGATCGGGTCATGGACGAGGGCGTTCCGGAACTCCTCGTCGGTTGGCCACTGACGGTGCTGTCCCTGCATGGCGGCCAGCGTCTTGAGGACCGCCTCGTCGGCCTGGTCGGGCTGCCTGATCACGGCGGCGACGAGATCCCGGAAGACGTGGTTGTAGTCCCGGTTGCTGAGATTGAGAATGGCACGCCGTACGAGGTAACTGTCGATGCCCCGGATCACCCGTACGCGCCGCTGGTCGGACAGTTTTTCCCCCATCCCATACAGGCACAGCAGCAGCGGCATCGGCGTGGACATCTGCATGACCTTCATCCGGTACAGGAAGCGGCCTTCCATACCGTCCGATGCACGGTTCTCCAGGCTGTCGTAGATATCCGCGTAGCGGGAGAGTTCCGTGAAGATCTCCTCGACCGGCACCGACTGCCCACGCTGCCAGCGTTCGAATTCCTTGAACAGGGCGGGGAAGGTGAACTCCCGCTGGGTCCGCATGGTAAGCCAGTGAGTCAGGAAGACGTCGAGCCGACTGCGTGTGATGCGTCCAGTGGTCTGGTCGACCCGCCACTCATCCTGGTCGAACGGCTCCCAATAAGTGCTGTACAGGCGGCCGGTGTCCGCCCCGGCATGCTCGGCCTCACGGAACAGCAGGTTTTTCACCAGGTCCGCATGTTCGAGCGGAGTACCGCGGCTGTTGAGGGTTTCGAAGACCATCTGGGCGTCATCGTGTTCCTCCAGATCGATGATGACCAGCCGCAGGTGCTCCCGGAGCGTCTGGACCAGGCTGCCGAGCCTCTGCCTGGGGTCCTCACTGTCCTCCAGCCAGTCGCTGACGACGCGCTGGAAGTAGGTGACTGCTTCGGACAGACGCCCCTTGCCCTCCTCCCCACTCATCACGGAGCGGAACTCGTCCCGGTCGGCGTTGGTCGGCCAGACCTTGAAACGGTGATCCGGGTTGCGCGCGGTGTCGTACAGGTCCGGGTCGTTCTCCAGGAACCTGCTGAGCAGGCGTACGGAACGGTCGTCACCGGCCTTCTGGGCGGACTGGCGTGCGGCGAACAGGAAAAGCTGCAAGGTGGTGAGCCGCTGCTGGCCGTCGATGACCTGCCGGGCCTCCAGGTCCGACGAGGCGTAACGCGCCTCGTCGAAGACGACTGCACCCAGGAAGTGCGGAAAGACGGTGTCACCGGTCTCCGCCGCTCTCTCGGCCTGCTCGGCGGTCCGGCGGATGTCCTCCCAGAAGGCGGTCCAGTTGTCGTCCCTGTTCCATACGTACGGCCTCTGGAAGAGCGGCACCATGTACCGGATGTCCCTGCCGAAGATCCGCTTCAGGTCGACCGTATCGGCACGCACTCAGGCTCCTTTCCCTTGTATGACCTGGGTCACAGTACCGACCTTTGCGCGGCGTTGTAGGGGGATCGTCCCGATCGGGTGGGAGAGCGAATCTGTCGTTCCCGGCCGGTGGTTCGACAAGGAGGGCTGCGCGTCGACGGGCAGGGGGCAACGCCGTCGAGACTGTGGTCCGCGGAGCGCTCGGAGGAGGTCTGCGCCGCCCCGCCCGTCCGCTCACCGGCGGACGGACGGGGCGGTACGGCGCGGTCCGTCCTCACACGGGCCAGGAGTCGTCCGGGTCGTCCAGCCAGGCCCGCTGCCCCTCCGGGGCGACCGTCAGCCCGAACCGCTCGTAGCCCGGCCTGCCCCGCTCCTCCTACCAGCGGTGGGCCGCCGCCACCTCGTCCCACAGGCGGCGGGGCCCGGACTGCCAGACGCGCGCCGTGCCCCCGTCGCGGAACAGCACGCAGGCCCAGGACCGGTCGGTGAGCCCGTACCACCACACCGGCCGGGCCCCGTCGCGCTTCTCGGCCGCGACGCACAGGCAGCCCGGGACGCGGAGCCCGAGCGCGAAGTGCCGCACACCGAACCGCTCCCCGGTGAACTCCTCCTCCGGCAGCGAGGTGGAGGACTCGTCGGCGTCGGCCGCACTGCCCGTGACGTACGCGGAGTGGGCCACGGGCGGCAGACGCTGGGCCCGCAGCTTCATGAACTCCACCGGACCCGTGAAGTTCCCCGACGCGCTCCTCCCGTCACGGGAGACGACCAGCCGGGCCACGGCGTCCCCGTTGCCGTAGTGCGTCCCCCACGGGACCACGATCCGGCCGCCGGGACGGCACTGCTCCACCCAGGCGTACGGGACGGAACGCAGACCGCACGTGGCGATGACCCGGTCGTAGGGCGCACCGTCGGGGAAGCCCCGCGAGCCGTCGCCGTGGACGACCCGGACGGGCAGGCCGAAGGCGTCCAGCGCCCTGCGCGCGGCGTCGGCCACCGCCCCGTCCACCTCCACCGTCACCACGTTCGCGGTGCCGAGGCGGTGGGCCAGGAGCGCCGCGTTCCACCCCGTCCCGGTGCCGATCTCCAGCACCCGGTCGCCCGGCCGCACGTCCAGGTCCCGGAGCATCCGGAACACCACCGACGGCATGGACGCCGAGGAGGTGGGGACCTGCCCCGGCTCGGTGCCGGCGTGCCGGCCGTCGTCCCACTGGGTGACGACCGGCACGTCGGCGTCGGCGTACCGGGTCCAGGCGTCCGGGTCCGCCGTCCTCGACACGGCGACGCTGCGTCCCGCGTCCATGTCGAACGGCCAGACCAGCTCCGGCAGGAACGCCGGCCTCGGCACGGCCGCGAAGGCGGGCGCCCAGTCCGGGGAGAGGATTCCCGCTGCCATGAGGGCGCGCCCCAGCCCGGTGCGGCCGGGGCGCTCCTCGCGTGCTTCGGTGCTCACCGGCCGGCGACCGCCTTCGGCGGGTTCGGGACGCCGGGTCCGCCGTCCGGGGTGGGCGGCTGGTGCGGGCCGGGGTAGGGCTCCCCGGGGAGCTTGTCGCCGCCGTCGTTCCGCCGCGTCTGGTTCGTCATGTCCTCTCCTTGCTCTGGTGTTCCGTCCGCCGTCGGAGGCGGGACGGGTTCCCCGGCCCGGCCCCGGGTGGGGCCGGGGCCTACCGGGCGGGGGCAGTAGAGCCAGCACCGCCCGGTGATCCAGGTGCGGGGCCTCACCGACACCGCTCCTGGCTGTACCGGTTCGCCACCCGCACCCCCGCGCTCAGCTGCTCCTCGGGGGTGAGCAGGCGGGTGTTCTCGGGCAGGCACTCCCACTCCCGGCCGCCTCCGGGCGGGCGGAGGAAGTACCGTCCGCCGCTCTTGCCCATCAGCTCGCCGATCCGGTTGCGCGTGGTGTCCATGAGGTACGTCGCCATGCTTGCTCCCGTGCTGCGCGTGGTGGCTTTCCGTATCCACTCACTCACAGATTGCTGCGGCGACGGTACGCTCAACAGGGCTTCCGGCTCTCCAAAGCACAAGTCAAGAGGGGGCATTGCGCAGATGGGCCGCTCCGAGGAACGTCAGGAACCGCAGTCGCCGAAGCAGTTCTTCGGAGAGGAACTGCGGCGCAGACGGGAGGCGGCGGGCCTGACGCAGAGCGCGCTGGGCGAACAGGTGGTGTGCTCCCCCTCGTTGATCGCTCACTTCGAGGCGGGCCGTCGCAAGCCCCGGCTCGAAGACGCCCAGCGGCTGGACGCGGCGCTGGGAACGGACGGCTTCTTCGTCCGGCTGCGCCGAGCGTTGGACAACACCTCGCAGTTCGCCGACCATTTCGCGCCCGTGGCCGAGCTGGAGCCTCTCGCAACGACCATCGAGGCGTACGCGGCCACGCTGGTGCCCGGCATCCTCCAGACCGAGGCGTACGCACGCGCCGTCCTCCGCGCCGGTCAGCCCAACTACACGGCGGAGGAACTTGACAGGCGTGTTGTCAACCGCCTGGAGCGGGCCCACATCCTCAACAATCCGGACTGCCCCATGATCTGGGCGATCTTGAACGAGAACGTGATCCGTGCCGTCGTAGGCGGCCCGGCCGCCATGGCGGAGCAACTGCGCCACATCGTCGCGCTGGGGCGGTCCGGCAGGGTGCTGGTGCAAGTGGTTCCGCACGCTGCGGGGGCTCACGCGACCATGGGTGGGATGCTGACCCTGATGGGCTTTGCCGACGCGCCCGACGTGGCGTACACGGAAGGCGTCCACAGCGGTGAGCTGATCGACGATCCGGCTCGGGTGGCACAGTGCCGGAGGTCATACGATCTCGCCAGGGCTGCCGCGTTGGCGCCGGACGCGTCCCTCGACCTACTCGAATCGGTGGCGGAGGATTACGAGAATGATCGCCAACTTTGACCTGAGCGGCGTTACCTGGCGTAAGTCCACCTACAGCGGCCCGGACAACGGCGACTGCGTCGAGGTCGCCGACGGTCTCCCCGGCGCGGTCCCCGTCCGGGACAGCAAGAACCCCGGAGGCCCGGCCCTGGTCTTTCCCGAGCACGCGTGGGGCGCGTTCGTGGAGGGGATGAAGGGGCGCGCGCGTTCCTGACTCCCGGCCGGTCAAGAGCACAGACAGACACCTCGGCCGGGGTAGGCGGGTCCGGTTCCCGTCCGCCCCGGCCGTCGGTATTCGGGCGTCGTGTCGCGGACCCTGCCCCGGCGGCGGGTCCGGCGCGGTGCCGTGTCGCGGCTCGCTCCGCGCTCCGGAAGTACCGGAGCATCGGCCGGGACGGGCAATTGGCTTGAAAGGGCCCACGGCGGACCACTGACGGGCATACCCTTGCCCAATCGGTTCTCCGCCCGTTCGACCGCGTAAGGGGGGTTCGGTGACGGGACTCGCGGACTCCGTCGAATCGATGGAGCAGCTCACCGTGGTCTGGCGTGCCATGGTGCTCGACCGGAACCCGGACGCGGACGTGCGGGACCTCCCGGGTGTCGCCGTCCGTTGGGCCGACTGCCGGTTCCCCTTCTGGAACTGCGTCACGCTGACCGATGTCGGCGCGGACGCGGAGACCGTCGCGCAACGCCTGGGCCGGGCGGCGGACATCATGCGCTCGAAGAGGCACCCGGGCTTCCTGTGGGTCTTCGAGGACCTTCTCGAAGAGGAGGCCCGCGCAGCGCTGGGGCCGGCGGCCGAGCGGGCGGGCCTCGCGTACGCCTTCCCCGGCACCGGCATGGCCGGGGACCTGCTTCCCGTCCCCGAGCCGGTCCATCCCGACCTGACGTTCGTGCGTGTGACCACCGACGAGCACCTGCGGGCCTACGCGGACATCAACTCGCGCGCCTACGGCCTCCCCCTGGAGGCCGGCCGGGACGGACTCATGGGTTCCGGTCTGTGGAAGGACCGGGTGTACGCCTACCTGGGCCTGCGGGACGGCACCCCGGTGACCTGCGCCGCGACGGTGGAGGCGGAGGGCCGCCTCTTCGTCGTGCTCGTCGCCACGGCCCCGGGGGGGGAGCGCAGGGGGTACGGCGAGGCGGTGACCCGGAAGGCGCTGCACGAGGGGGCTCGAGCCACCGGGCTGACGCGTGCCACCCTGCACGCGACCGCCGCCGGAGCGCCGGTGTACCCGCGGATCGGCTTCATCCCGAACTCACCGGTGCGCTTCTACGGCCTGTCCACCGGCGGCAACCCCGCCTGAGCCCGGCCGCCCCCGACGCGAGAGTCCGCGGTCCCGTCGGGACCGCCTCGGGCAGAAGCCTGCGAGCCGGTTCCCGCACTGGCCTGCCGGCGTCTTGCCGCGTTGGATTCTCTGATAGTTCTTTGGCGGGGTCCGGGCGGTATGCCCGGCGCGGCGCCTCCCGGGGCGCCGCAAAGGAGGGGAAGCACATGGGCACCACCACACGCGACGAGATCATCGCCACCGAGCAGAAGGCGGTGGACCGCGCCTACGACTGCTACGAGACGCAGTTGGCCGAGCTGACCGGGCAGTCGGTCGCCACGGCCTCCGCCAGCGGGAAGGACAGCGTCGCCAACCGGATCGAGGCCGAGGAGCGGGCCGCGGCGTACGGCGGCCTCGGAAGCGCGTCGCTGGTCGTCAGCCGCGTCGACGTGGCGGGCGAGTCCGGTGACGCCCCGGAGACCTGGTACATCGGCCGCCGCGGCGTCCGCGATCCCGCGACCGGTGACCCGGTGGTCCTGCTGTGGACCAGCCCGCTCGCCAAGAAGTGGGCCGAGGCGCTGCCGTCCGACCCCGGGGACGTGCTCCTGCGGCGGCAGCTGCGCTGCGCGCAGCGCATCGTCGAGGACTACTTCGACGAGATCGCCACCGCCGTCTCCGTTCCCCGGCCGCGGCCGGCCATGGACGACGCCGAGCCGGAGGCTCCCGAAACCCAGGCGGCTCCGGCCGCCGCCCCGCAGGAGCCACAGGCGCCGCGCCCGCAGGTCCCCACCCCGGGCGACATCGTGCGCATCCAGCGCCGCAGGCCCCTGCAGCCCGACGACTTCCTCCTGCGGGAGCTCCAGCGCTCGCGCGGCGGCCGCATGCGGGACATCGTCGAGACCATCCGCCGCGACCAGATGGCCCTGGTCACCGGCTCGCCCTCCGACGTCCTCGTCGTGCAGGGCGGCCCGGGTACCGGTAAGTCCGCGGTCGGTCTGCACCGGGTGACCTGGCTCGTCCACAACGATCACTTCAAGGCCCAGGACGTCCTCGTCATCGGGCCCCACCAGAGGTTCCTGGACTACGTCGGCCAGGTCCTGCCCACGCTCGGCGTCCGCAACGTCAACGCCGTGCAGCTGACCCGGCTGTGGGACGGCGAGGTCCTCGGCTCCGACAGCCCGCAGGCGCGGCTGGTGAAGTCCGACGAGCGCATGGCCGCCGTCCTGCGGCGGCGGGTGGAGAACGAGTGCCGCCCCGAGGCCGTCGACGGCCTGGTCGCCGCCCCTTCCTACGAGGGCGACGAGCCGGCGTTCACCGTCACCGCCGGCAGCACGACCCTGCGCATTCCGCGCTCGGAGATCCTCGCCGTCCTCGATCGGGCCCGTGGCGGCGACGGCGCCTACCGCGAGCGCCGCGACCGCTTCCGCAGCCTCCTCGTCGACCGTCTCCTGCGGGAGTTGACCGCCGTCGCCCCGCGGCGCGGCCGTGACAGCGCGATCCGCCGCGACCTGGAACGCAACCGCCGGGTCGAGCGCCTCGTCGAACGCGTCTGGCCGTCGCCGGGTGCCAGGGAGGCCCTCCGCAGCCTCTACGACTCGCCCGACCTGTTGCGCTCCTGCGCCGACGGCATCCTCACCGAGGAGGAGCAGGCCGCTCTGCACCGGCCCCGGGCCGCCGCGGCCGCCGACGAGCCCTGGACCCTGGACGACCAGGTCTGCCTGGAGGAGCTGCGGTACCTCATCGACGGGGAGACCCCGCGGCGCTACGGGCACATCGTCATCGACGAGGCCCAGGACCTGACCCCCATGCAGGCCCGTTCCCTGCGCCGCCGCTGCGCGGCGAACGGCTCCATGACCGTCCTCGGCGACCTCGCCCAGGCCACCGGCCCCCACGCCCACACCGGCTGGGACCACCTCGGTGCTCTGCTGTCCGACCACGGCGACTGGCGCGTCGCGGAGCTGAACACCAGCTACCGCGTGCCCGTCGAGATCATGGAGTTCGTCGCTCCCCTGGCCCGTGCCGTCGCCCCCGCCCTGCCCTACCCGCAGGCCGTACGGGAGGCCGGCGAGGACGCCGTCCGCGTCATGGCGACCGAGCCGTGGAAACTCCTCGACGACACCATCGCCCAGGTCACCCGCCTGGTCGGCACCAGCGACGGGCACACCCTGCGCTCGGTGGCCGTCATCGTCCCCGACGACTCCGGCTGGCTGGAGGAGATCGGCCGCCGACTGGACCTGGCCGAGGGCATCGCGGGCCGGGAGCGCGAGTCGGTGTCCGTGCTGGCCGCCGCCGACGCCAAGGGCATGGAGTACGACCACGTCCTCGTCGTCGAACCCACCACCATCGCCGACCGCGGCCCTGCCGGTCTGCGCCAGCTGTACATCGCCCTCACCCGCAGCACCCAGAGCCTGACCGTCCTGCACACCTCCCCGCTCCCGGAGGCCCTCACCAACACCGGCGACGGCACGGAACAACCGGCCGGCGAGGCCGCGCCGGACGCGGCGGCAGGCAGCATCCCCGAGGTCGGCACCGACCTCCGGGTCCGGGTGATCGGCCACACCAGCGGCGGCAACTACAAGGTCGAGGCCGTCTCACCTGCCACCGACCGCCCGCTGCTGCTGGCCGTGCGCCACGGCTCCGCGCCTCCCGCCGTCGGCGCGGAACTGGACGTCTGGGTGCTCCGTCACGACTCCAACGTCAGCTTCGTCACCGTCGACGAGCGGGGCCGCAAGCCCATCTCGCCCACCATGGCCCAGCGCTACGTGGACGCGCTCGGCGTCTTCGAGGAGCTGGCCGACGGGGACGTCCCGAGCGATGCCCGGGCCCGGCTCTCGGAACTCAAGGGCATGGCCAACCGCTGCCTGCGTCTGGACCAGCACGACTGGCTGGACGTCTGGCGCGTGCTCGGCTCCCCGGACCGGCCCCGCCTGAACCTGCTGCGGGACCTGGCCGTGAACACCAGCCGCGCGCTCGCCTCCAGCGCTCCGGACCTGGGCCGGATCCGGGCCGACCTGGAGCGCAGCGGCTGGGGCGACGCCCTGGCCGAGGCCCGACGGGCCCTCCGGCAGCGCCTGGCCGCCACGGCCGACCCGGTGACGGAGACGGAGGAGACCGAGGAGCCCGAGGAGACCGAGGAAGTCGAGGAGCCTGAGGAGCCCGAGGAAGCCGAGGAAGCCGAGGAAACCCCCGCAGTCCCGCAGCAGCCCGAGCCGAAGGAATCCGCCCCCATGCCCACCGCAGCCGACACCACCACTCTGAAGGCCGAACCGAGCGCCGGTCTCCGCCAGTCCCTGGAGGCCTCGGCGGCAGCCGACCGCACGTGCAAGACCCACGAGGCCGTGCGCTTCGAACTGATGGCGGCTCTGCTGCGAGCGGACCTGCAGCCGGACAACTCGCCGGTTGTCGACGTCAGTTGCGACACCGAGCACGGCCTCTTCCTCTACGAGGTCCTCGGCGCCGGCCTGTCCTCCCACGCCGACCTCCGCTCGGGAGCGGCCCGCCTCCTCGAGATCAACCACGCCCTGCCCGCCCCCGCCGACCGCCTCCACCTGGTCCTGGCCGGACCGCCCGCCGAGGAGTGGTCGGCCGACGTCATCCACGACGTCTTCGGTGTCCGGGTCCTCTGGCGTACCCCCGGAGGCTGGGACGGCCGGGACGCGGAGACCGCCCTGGGGGCCGTCCGGGCGTGATCCCGGCGACGGACACGACCGTCCGGACTCCACCGTGGGGGGGGCGACCAGCCGGTCGGCGCCCCCACGGCCCATCCCCGGGCACCTCCGCGAGCCGTGCCACCGTGGGGAGGGGCTCCGCCGGAGTCGCGAGGCGCTGGCGAGGTCCTCACGGCAGGCTGTACGGGCCGGGGCCCTCCCGGATCACCCCTCCACGGGCCCATGACATCCGTCGGCCGCCCCGTGGCGGAGGTTCCGTGGCCGTGTTCGACGCACCGGCGGCACGGTCGCCGAGGGTGCGGCGGGGCCGTGCCGCCGAGCGATGCACCCGCATCCGCCGTGACGACCGACCGATAACGGGAACGGGTCTCCGGGAGCGACTTCCGTCGCTTCCGGAGACCCGTTCCCTCGGTATCTCCACGTGTCCGAGGGGGGACTTGAACCCCCACGCCCGATAAAGGGCACTAGCACCTCAAGCTAGCGCGTCTGCCATTCCGCCACCCGGACAAGGTGTGCGTCTCGCGGCCTTCCGGCCGCGGCGACAGGGAACACTGTACCAAGCTTTCGGGGTGCCTCTCACCCGCATAACCCGTGGTCCGGCGGGGTGCGGGAGGGCGGCCGGGGTCCTTCACGCCGCGTGAGCGGACGGGCACGGCGGCGCGGTCGCCGGCCGCGTGCGGGGCGCGTCCTGGGACGGCGGCGCGCAGGGGCGCACAATGGGACGACCGCGGCCGGGGAGCCGCGGTTGTACGGCACCGAACCGAAGGCGGGACGGATCACCCATGGGCCGAGTCACCGAGCGCCGCCGTGTCGTCCGCGTACGCGACGGCGCGGTGAGCGAGCGCCCCGACACCCTCGTGGCCGAGGAGCCGCTGGAGATCCGGCTGAACGGCGAGCCGCTGGCCGTCACCATGCGCACTCCCGGCGACGACTTCGCGCTGGCCGCGGGCTTCCTGGTCAGCGAGGGCGTCCTGGGCTCCCCGAAGGAGCTGGCGAACATCGTCTACTGCGCGGGCGCCACCGAGCAGGCCGACGGCACCACCCGCAACAGCTACAACGTCGTCGACGTCCGCCTCGCCCAGGGCGTCCCCGTCCCCGAGGCCACCCTGGGCCGGCTGGAGCGGAGCGTCTACACCAGCTCCTCCTGCGGCCTGTGCGGCAAGACCAGCCTGGACGCGGTCCGCACCACGACCCGCTGGCCGCTCGCCGGCGGCGCCCCGGTGCGCGTCGACCCCGCCGTGCTGTCCGCCCTCCCCGACCGGCTGCGGGCCGCCCAGAAGGTGTTCGACCGGACCGGTGGGCTCCACGCGGCCGGGCTGTTCACCCCCGACGGGGAGCTGCTGGACCTGCGGGAGGACGTCGGCCGCCACAACGCCGTCGACAAGCTGGTCGGGCGCGCCCTGACCGACGGGCGCCTGCCCCTGTCGGAGACGGTGCTGCTGGTGTCGGGGCGCGCCTCGTTCGAGCTGGCGCAGAAGGCGGTGATGGCCGGCATCCCGGTGCTGGCCGCCGTCTCGGCCCCCTCCTCCCTCGCCGTCGACCTGGCCGCCGAGGCCGGGCTGACCCTGGTGGGGTTCCTGCGGGGGGCGTCGATGAACGTCTACGCCGGTGAGGACCGCCTCGCCCTGCCCGTCCGCCGGGGGTGACCGCCGCCGCGGACGGCGCGCGAGGGGGCGCACGGCCGCGGAGAGTCCGTGCAGATATCCGGGATGAACGGTGACGGTCCACCACGGCGGGCCTGAAGTGCCCCCATTCACCCCACCGCGCACCATCACCACCCTTCCTGGGCAGTCGGCGAATCCGATACGGTCGCCCCGCCGTGGGTCCTCATGCGGCGGCGCACCAAGGAGCGGCAATTGCGCGAGTTCACCGTCCCCGCCCTGGCGACGGCTCCCCGGACAGGAGGGCTGGCCGACGCCGTCTTCGAGTACGCCGACGAGGACCCGAGGCGGACGGCCCTCTCCCGCAAGGACGCCTCCGGCGTCTGGCGGGACGTGACCGCCGCCGAGTTCCGCGACCAGGTCCTGGCCCTGGCCAAGGGGCTGCTCGCCGAGGGCGTGCGGTTCGGCGACCGGGTCGCCATCATGTCCCGCACCCGCTACGAGTGGACCCTCTTCGACTTCGCCCTGTGGTCCATCGGCGCCCAGTCCGTGCCGGTCTACCCGACCTCCTCGGCCGAGCAGGTCTACTGGGCGCTCCACGACTCCGAGGTGACGGCCGCCGTGGTGGAGCACGAGGACCACGCGATGACCGTCGGCTCGGTCGTCGACCGGCTGCCGCGCCTGCGGCGGCTGTGGCAGCTCGACGCCGACGCCGAGGGGGCGCTGTCCGCGGCGGGCGCCCACCTCCGGGACGACGTGGTGCACCGCCACCGGCGCGCGCTGACCCCGGACACCCCGGCGACCGTCATCTACACCTCCGGCACCACCGGGCGCCCCAGGGGCTGCGTGATCACCCACGGCAACTTCATGGCCGAGTGCGACAACATCGTCCGGCGCTACGAGACGGTGTTCACCTCCAGGGCCGGCGAGCAGCCGGCCACCCTCCTCTTCCTCCCCCTCGCCCACGTCTTCGGGCGGATGATCGAGGTCGGCGCGATCCGCGCCCGGGTCCGGCTCGGCCACCAGCCCGAGCTCACCGCCTCCGCCCTCCTGCCCGACCTGGAGTCCTTCCGGCCCACCTTCGTCCTGGCCGTGCCCTACATCTTCGAGCGGATCTTCCACGCCGCCCGCCGCAAGGCCGAGGCCGAGGGCCGGGAGGGTCCCTTCGACAAGGCCGTGGAGGTCGCCGTCCGCTACGCCGAGGCCATGGAGAACAAGGCGTTCGGCACCGGTCCCGGGCCCGGCGCCGCCCTGCGGCTGCGGCACCGGTTCTTCGACAAGGTCGTCTACTCCCGGCTCCGCGCGGCCTTCGGCGGGCGCTGCCGCCACGCCATGTCCGGCGGCTCGGCCATGGACCGGCGGCTGGGCCTGTTCTACGACGGCGCGGGGATCCGCATCTTCGAGGGGTACGGGCTGACGGAGTCCACCGCGGCGGCCACCGCCAACCCGCCCGAGCAGACCCGCTTCGGCACCGTCGGCGTGCCCGTCCCCGGCACCACCGTCCACATCGCCGACGACGGCGAGGTGTGGCTGCGCGGCGGGCAGGTCTTCGCCGGGTACCTCAACGACCCCCGGGCCACCGCCGAGGTCCTGCGCGACGGCTGGCTGGCCACCGGCGACCTCGGCCACCTGGACGAGGACGGCTACCTGACGATCACCGGCCGGAAGAAGGACGTCCTGATCACCTCGGGCGGCAAGAGCCTGTCCCCCGCCGTTCTGGAGGACCGGGTGCGGGCCCACCCCCTGGTGGCCCAGTGCGTCGTCGTCGGCAACGACCGGCCCTATGTCGCCGCCCTGGTCACCCTCGACGAGGAGGCCGTGCACCACTGGCTGACCATGCGGAACAAGACCGGGCTGGGCCCGGCCGAACTCGTCCGCGACCCCGAGCTGGAGAACGAGATCAGACGGGCGGTGGTGGCCGCCAACACCCTCGTCTCCCAGGCCGAGTCCATCCGCACCTTCCGGATCCTGAGCTCGCGGTTCACCGAGGAGGAGGGGCTGCTCACCCCCTCCCTGAAACTGCGGCGGAAGGCGGTCGAGAAGACGTACGCGGCCGAGATCGAGGCGCTCTACCACAGCTGACCTCGAACGGACCAGGGGAATGCCCGCGCGGTCATGATCGTTGTGGGGCCGGGTACATGTGCCGCAACCGAACCAAAGGACCGATCACACGTGAGCAACGTCCCCAACATCATCCTCAACAACGGCGTCCGGATGCCCCAGCTCGGCTTCGGCGTGTGGCAGGTCCCGGACGACGAGGCCACGTCCGCCGTCGCCCACGCCATCGCCTCGGGCTACCGCAGCATCGACACCGCCGCCCTGTACCGGAACGAGACGGGCACCGGACGGGCCATCGCCGAGTCCGGGGTGCCGCGCGAGGAGCTGTTCGTCACCACCAAGGTCTGGAACGACCGGCACGGGTACGACTCCACCCTGCGCGCCTTCGACGAGTCCCTGGAGCGGCTCGGCCTGGACTACGTGGACCTCTACCTGATCCACTGGCCGGCGCCGAAGCAGGACCGCTACGTGGAGACCTGGAAGGCGCTGGAGAAGCTGTACGCCGACGGCCGGGCCAAGGCCATCGGCGTCTCCAACTTCAAGCCCACCCACCTGCGGCGGCTGATGGAGGAGACCGAGATCGTCCCGGCCGTCAACCAGATCGAGCTCCACCCCTGGTTCCAGCAGGCCGAGTCGCGCGCCTTCCACGCCGAGCACGGCATCGCCACCGAGGCGTGGTCGCCGCTGGGCCAGGGCAAGGGCCTGCTGGAGGACCCGGCGGTCGCCGAGGTCGCCCGGAAGCACGGCCGCACCCCGGCCCAGGTGGTGCTGCGCTGGCACCTCCAGCTCGGGAACGTGGTGATCCCCAAGTCCGTCACCCCCTCCCGCATCGAGGAGAACATCGCCGTCTTCGACTTCGTCCTGGAGGACGACGACATGGCGCGGCTGGCCGCGCTCGACGCCGGCAACCGGCTCGGCGCCGACCCGGACACCCTGGGCTGACGCCGGACCGGCTCCTCCCCGATTCCGGCACCCGGCCCCGGCGCCGTCCCGCGCACCGTCCGGCGGGGCGGTGCGGCGCCGTCCGGCGGGGCGGCGCGGCGCCGTCCGGGCCGGGCGGCGGAACGGTCCACCGCGGACGGACCACCGTGTGCGCCGGGCCCGGCGACTCCGGCGGCCCCTGCCTCTCCGGGACCGGGCCCAGGGCGTGACCTCCGGCGGGTCGGGCAACCGCGCCATCGGCGGCACCACCTTCCACCAGCCGGTCCGCCCGGCCCTGGAGTCCTACGGCCCCACCCCCGTCACGGGCTGAGCCGCCCGGCCCCCGCGCCGGCGCCCGGGGCGAGGGGTCACCTCGCCCCGTGCGCCGGCGCGATCTCCTCGATGCGGCGCGCCAGCCGCACGTCCAGCGCGGTCACCTTCCCGCCCACGCTGTGGGTGTTCACCGACACCCACAGCGTGTTGTAGCCGAGCAGCAGGTCGGCGTGGTGGTCCAGCTCGTCCTGGATCTCCGCCACGTGGATCACCGTCGCCGCGGCCTGGAGGTGCCGGGCGAAGGAGTAGGAGCGCTTCAGCAGGTCCCGCTCCCGGTCCCACTCCCATCCGGGCAGCTCCGCCAGGGCGCTGTCGATCTCCTCCGGGGTCAGCGGCTTCGGTGGCATGGCACGAATCTCGCTTTCGGTAGACGGTCCTCCCAGCCTAGGGTCGCGGCCATGACTTCTGTGGCAGTCGACGCGGGCACCGGAGTGGGTCCCATGCTGCGGCACTGGCGGCGGCGCGCCGGGCTCAGCCAACTGGAGCTGGCCCTGCGCGCCGACTCCTCGGCCCGGCACATCAGCTTCGTCGAGACCGGGCGGGCCCGGCCCAGCGAGGAGATGGTGCTCCGGCTGGCCGAGCACCTGTCCGTCCCCGTCCGGGAGCGGAACGCGCTGCTGCTGGCCGCCGGTTACGCCCCGCACTACCCCGAGACCCCGGTGGACGACCCCGCCCTGGCCTCCCTGCGCGGCAGTCTGGAGCGGATGCTGACGGCCTACGAGCCGTATCCGGCCCTGGTGGTGGACGGACGGTACGAGGTGCTGGCCGCCAACCGCGGGATCACCGCCCTCCTGGAGGGGGTGGCCGGCCACCTGCTGGGGCCTCCGCCGAACGCCATGCGCCTCACCCTCCACCCCGAGGGTCTGGCCCCGCGCATCCGCAACTTCCTGGAGTGGCGCGAGCATCTGCTGGAGCAGATGCAGCGGCAGCTCGCGCTGCTGCGGTCGGCGCCGCTGCGCGAGCTGTACGAGGAGGTCGCCGCCTATCCGCTGCCCCGGGGCGGCACCGAGCGGCGCGGCCGGGAGATCCCCTTCGCCCTGCCGATGGTGATCGACCACCGGGGGCGGACGCTGTCGTTCTTCTCCACGATCGCCACGTTCAACACCCCCATCGACGTGACCGTCTCCGAGCTGGCCATCGAGACCTTCGTCCCGGCCGACCCGGAGACGGCCGCCGCGCTGCCGATGCTCCTGGGGTGACGGCCCGGCCGGGGGTCAGCCGGCCGGGCGGGTGGCGGCGCGCAGCGCCAGGTGCTGGCCGGCGGCGAAGGCCGCGACCACCGCGGCCTGGAGCGGGATCCACACCAGCCCCGCCGTGGTCGGGCTCAGCAGGCCCGTGGCCAGGGCGGCGACACCGGCCAGCGCCCACAGCAGGTTGCCCTCGACCACCAGGCGCACCCCGGGCGGGGCGGGGCGGGGCGGGAGGCGAGGACGCCGACTCCCGCCCCGTACAGCAGCAGGAAGACGCCGAGCCCCGTCAGCAGGGCCGCGTCCACGCCGAGGAGCCTGCCGAGGAAGCCGGGGAGGGCGAGGTAGGCC
This sequence comes from Streptomyces glaucosporus, assembly GCF_039533345.1. Taxonomy (NCBI): domain Bacteria; kingdom Bacillati; phylum Actinomycetota; class Actinomycetes; order Kitasatosporales; family Streptomycetaceae; genus Streptomyces; species Streptomyces glaucosporus. The sequence continues at coordinate 79,164 of NZ_BAAATJ010000026.1, forward strand.
AGGCCGTTGACGGCGGTGACGGCCGCGTCCAGGGCGAGGAGGCGGCGCAGCCGCACCGGGGAGGGGCCTGCGGTGCCGGGCCGGGTGGTGCCGAGGGTGCCGAGCGAGGTCGCGGACATGGTGGGGCCTTCCGTGTGTCGGGGCGGGACGGTGGGCGGCGCGTGGGTGTGCCGCCGTCCGGGGCCGGGGTCCGTCCGGAGAGTGCCGTCCGGACCCGGGTGGCTCCACCCTGCCGGGGACCGGCGCCGGGGTCGATTACCGCTCGGGTAATGGCGGGCGGCGACGGGCGACGGCCCTGCCCGCACCTCGCGGTCATACGAACTGCTTGGCACATTATTTCTTTCCGTCCTGCCCCGCCTGTGGAACCCGTCCGCAGGCGGCGGGCCGGTGCCGCGGGCGGGTCAGCGGAGGGGGACGCGGGCCGGGAGCGGCGTGGGCAGGACGGGGGCCTTCTCCGCCTCGTGCAGCCAGCCGCGCAGCACCCGGTGGATCCGCTCGGCGCCGACCAGCTCCCCGTCCTCGTCCGGCGCGGGGAGCAGGCGGGGGTAGAGCAGGAACGCCCGGGACTGCTCGCCGCCGAGGCCGCCGTGGGAGCCGAGCTGCTCCTCGAAGGCGTGGACGGCGCCGGTCTCCGGTTCGAGGGCGGAGTTGACCATGATGTCGGCGGTGTGCGGGAAGCCGGCGGTCCGCCGCACCGCCTCGGCGGCGCGCGGCCCGTAGGGGGCCAGGGGGTCGCGTCCGGTGATCTCGCCGGTGGCCAGGTGGTGCTCGGCGCCGTTCGCGCCGAGCACCACCGGCCCGTGGCGTTCGCTGTGGACGAGCAGGAAGCCGATGCCTGGGTGGTCGGCGAGGGTCCGCAGCAGGGCGGGGTGGCGGCGCTCGATCTCCTCGCGGGTGGCGCGCCCGGGGATGCCGGGGAAGGAGACCAGGCCGAGGTTGCCCGAGCCCAGCACCACCGGCCCGGGACCGGTGACCCGGTGCGGTTCGGCGCCGTGCCCGTCCTCGGGCCGGTGGAGGGCGGCGCGGGCGGCGGCGCGGGCCTCGGCCCCGCTGGGCGACCGCCTGGCGCGCCGGGAGACGGGCAGCCCGCAGCCGGCCCGCACCAGGTCCTCCAGGGTGAGCCCGTAGCGCGCGGCGAAGGGCTCGCCCGGGCTCTGCCCGTGGTCGGAGAGGAGCACCAGGCGGTACGGCCGGGGGGCCCGCTCGGCGACCTCGGCGATCAGCGCGACGGCCCGGTCGAGCCGCCGCAGCACCTGGTGGGTGTCGCGGCTCCGGGGCCCGGAGTGGTGGGCCACCTCGTCGTAGGCGACCAGGTCGGCGTAGACGGCGGTCCGCCCGTTGAGGACGTCGCCGAGGACGGAGGCGACCACCACGTCCCTCTCGACGACGGTGGCGAAGGCCCGGATGAGGGGGTAGAGCCCCCCGCGCCCCACCCTGGGCCGCTCCCCGCGCAGCCTGGCCCGGCCCGCCTGGAGGAGTTCGCGGACGACCTCGACGGCGAAGGAGGCGGCCGTCCGGGTGGCGTTGGCGGGGTCGGAGAAGTACGCGAAGTAGCCGGCGCGGGAGCGGTTGTGCCGCCCGCGGCGGGCGGAGACGGACAGCACCAGGGCGGCCTGGGCCGCGCCGCCGCTGAAGAGGTTGCCGCGGCTGGCGCCGTCGTGGGCCAGCAGTCCCGGGTGCCCGCTGCGGGCCGCGGCGCGGCGCTGGAGCTCGGCGGCGCTGCTGGGCCGGTTGCTGATCACCACCTCGCCGGTCTCCTTCTCGTACCAGCGGAAGGCCGGCACGTCCTCGTTGGAGCCGTGCAGGATGCCGAGCTGGCTGGCGCCGGTCTGGCTGGACCAGTCGGTGTGCCAGGGGACGAGGCGGTGGGTGTCGCGGCACATGGCGGCGACGGCGGGCATCAGCGGTTCGCAGCCCTCGGGGGCGGTGATCGCCTCGCGCAGCACGTCGTATCCGAGGCCGTCGAGCTGGAGGAAGACCGTGCCCGGCGTGGCGGGCACCTCCCGGCGCCCGGCGCGGCGCCAGCGGCGGTCGGCGAGCCGGGCCAGGCGCCGCCGGTAGGCGCCGTCGTCGCGGACGGCCAGGAAGGTGCTGGCCGCCGATGAGGCGGCGGACATGGCGGCGGCGACCACCACGGCGGTCCGGGGGTCGGCCTCGCCCCTGTCCTCGGGGAGGAGGCTGAGCGCGAACCACAGCAGCGAGCCGTTGAGGAAGAACACCAGCAGGCCCAGGACGAGGGCGGGCACCAGCAGCAGCGCTCTGACCAGCAGGGGCCACACCAGGGCGCCGAGGAGGCCGAAGGCGCCGGCCCCCAGGGCGGCGGTGATCCCGATGCTGGTGGCGGAGTCGCCGTCGGCGGACTGGATCCGGAAGTCGGGCAGCAGACCGGCCAGCACGAGCATGGTCAGGGTGCTCACCGCCCATACGACCGACACGCGCAGCACCGCGCCGCCCGCCCTGCGCCAGGCCGCCATCCGCACGCCGTTCCGCCTTTCCCGTTCTCCGTCCGTGTGTGGCCGTCGGTCCGGGCGTGGGCCCGGTACCGGGAACCGCCCCGGTCGCGGGGGCATGTTCCACCTTTCCACAGTGCGTCACCCTTCCGGGGGCGCTCCCCGGCGCGGCCGGGAGGCGCCGGGGGGCGGGGCGCGGTAGCCGGGGCGCGCCGCGGGAACAATGAGAGGATCGACGCGGTGACGGGGTGAGCGGACGGGAGGAGGGCCCGGGTGCCGGTGGAGATCACCTGGTGGGGCCATGCCACGGCGACCGTGCGGGACTCCGGGGTGACGGTGCTCACCGACCCGCTGTTCGTCCGCCGGCTGGCCCATCTGCGCAGGCGGCGCGGTGACCTGCCGCCCGAGTCGGCGGCGCGGGTGGACGCGGTGCTGGTCTCCCACCTCCACGCCGACCACCTCCACCTGCCTTCCCTGGCCCGGCTGGAGCCGGGGACGCGGGTGGTGGTGCCGCGCGGCGCGCTCGCCGCGGTGGCGCGGCTGCGGCGGCTGGCGGAGCGGCTGCGGATCGAGGAGGCGGACGTGGGCGACCTGGTGCGGGTCGGCCCGGTGACCGTCCGCGCGGTGCCCGCGCTGCACGACGGGCGGCGGCTGCCGTACGGGCCGCGGCTGGCGCCCGCGCTCGGCTACGTGGTGGAGGGGGAGGCCCGGACGTACTTCGCCGGGGACACGGGCCTGTTCGACTCCATGGCGGAGGCCGTCGGCGAGGTGGACGTGGCGCTGCTGCCCGTCGGCGGCTGGGGGCCGCGGCTGGGCGAGGGCCACATGAACGCGCGGCGGGCCGCCGAGGCGCTGGCGCGGCTGGGGGCGCCCCGCGCGGTGCCGGTGCACTACGGCACGTACTGGCCGATCGGTCTGGACGCGGTCCGGCCGCACGAGTTCCACTCCCCGGGGGACGAGTTCGTCCGGCTGGCGGCGCGGAGCGCGCCGGGGGCGGCGGTGCACCGGCTGGCGCACGGCGAGAGCATAAGACTGGGGGACGGGTGACAGAGGCGCTGCTCGCCGCGGTGCGGGAGCTTCCGGCTCAGGTGGTGCCTGGGGCGGCGGGTTATCCATCGCTGTTCCTGCTGGTGGCGTTCGGCGCGCTGGTGCCGGTGGTTCCGACGGGGGCGGTGGTCAGCGGAGCGGCGGTGGTGGCCTTCCACAGCAGTCCCCCGGTGCCTCCGCTGCTGCTGGTGTTCGCCGTCGCGGCGCTGGCCGCGTTCCTGGGCGACCTGGGGCTGTACTGGCTGGGGCAGCGCGGGGAGCGGTCGGCGGTCGGCGCGCGCTGGCAGCGGTGGCTGCGGTCCAGGGCCGAGCCGGACCGGCTCGCGGCGGCCCGGCGGAAGCTGGACGAGCACGGCGTGGCGGTGCTGGTGCTCTCCCGGCTGCTGCCGGCCGGGCGGATTCCGGTGATGGTCGCCTGCCTCCTGTCGCGGATGCCGATGCGTTCCTTCGCGCGCGGTGACGCGGCGGCCTGCCTGGCGTGGACGGCGACCTACCAGCTCATCGGCGTGCTGGGCGGTTCGCTGTTCCCCGAGCCGTGGGAGGGCGTGGCCGCCGCGGTCGCGCTGACGCTGCTGATCGGCGCGGTGCCCCCGGCGTGGCGGCGGCTGCGTCCCGCCCGGTCCGCCTCCCGGTAGCCGCGGGGCCGCACGGCGGGCGCGTCCGTCGTCCCGGCACCCGTCACTCCGGTACCCGTCACTGCGGCACCCGTCACTCCAGCACCCTGGAGCCCCCGATGGGCAGGTCCCACAGGTCCTCGCGCGGCCGGCCGGTCGCGGCCCAGGCGGCCCGTACCCGGGTCAGCGGCTCCAGCGGGGGTTCGGCCGAGAGCAGGAAGGTGCCCCAGTGCATGGGGGCCATCCGCCGCGCCCCGAGGTCCACGCAGGCGGCGACGGCCTCCTCGGGGTCGGTGTGGACGGGGCGGAGCATCCAGCGCGGGGCGTAGGCGCCGATGGGCAGCAGGGCGAGGTCGATGCCGGGCAGCCGGCGGCCGATCTCGGCGAACCAGTGCCCGTATCCGGTGTCGCCCGCGAAGTGGACGCGCTGCCCGTGGCGGTCGGTGAGCACCCAGCCGCCCCACAGCGAGCGGCAGGTGTCGGTCAGGGTGCGCCGCGACCAGTGGTGGGAGGGGACGAAGTCGAACCGCACGGCGCCGCCGCCCGGCGAGGGCAGCTCGGCCGCCTCCCACCAGTCCAGTTCGGTGACGCACGTGAAGCGGCGGCGCCGGCACCAGGCGCCCAGGCCGGCGGGGACGAACAGCGGGGTGTCGCGCGGCAGCCGCCTGAGGGTGGGCAGGTCGAGGTGGTCGTAGTGGTTGTGGGAGATCACCACGGCGTCGACGCGGGGCAGGTCCTCCCAGGGGACGCCGACCGGGGTGACCCGGGCCGGGGTGCCCAGGATCCGGCGGGACCAGACGGGGTCGGTCAGGACGGTCAGGCCGCCGATGCGCACCACCCAGCTGGCGTGTCCGGCCCAGGTGACGGCGACGGTGTCGGCGCCGACCCGCGGCAGGGGCCCCGGTTCGACGGGCAGCAGCGGGATGTCGCGGAGCGACTCGGGGTCGGGGCGCGTGGTGCCCTCGCGGGCTATCCGCGCCAGCGAGCGTATGCCGGGCAGCGGGTCGGTGAGCCGGTCGGCGAAGGACCGCGGCCAGGTGCGCGCCTCGCCGAGCGGCCTGAGGCCGGACGGGGCGGCGGGGTGGGAGCCCGGGGCGTCGTGGAGGACGTGGGCGGGTTTCCTGGTCTGCTGGGTCATGCTGGGCTCCCATCGGCGTCCTGAAGACTTCACGGGATCTGCTGTCACCCGGTCACCCGGCCGTCAGTCCGGCCAGGGCCGTCGCCACCGCCGCCAGCGCCGCCTCCGTCCCGGGCCGCTCCGGAGGGGTCCCGGGTCCGGGCGGGGCGGAGCCGGCCGGGAGGGGCGCGGCGTCCGGGGAGACGCCGGGGGCCGCCAGGTCGGTTGACAGCCGCACCCGCAGGGCTTCGGGATCGTCCCCGAAGCGGTGCCCGCCGAGGACGTGCGGGCCCAGCCGCCGCACCAGTTCCGCCTCCAGGCGCGGGGCGTCCTCGATGCCGCGGGCGGCCAGGTCGGGGCGGAGCGCCTCGAAGTCCGGGTACAGGTGCCGCCCGGCCTGCGGGGGGCGGCACACCGCGCCGGCGTCGGTCAGGACGCGGTGGAGGGCGGCGGCGAGCGCGCCGTGCGCGCGGGCGGCGGCGGCACGGTGCTCGCGCCGGTCCGGGGGTTGCACGAGGGCCTGGGCCGCGGCGGCGCCGCAGGGGCCGTCCAGCCGGGCGTGGAGGGCGGCCAAAGTCGGATCGTAGCCATGTCGTTCTGTGAGCCAAGGAGTTGTCAATATTCCTT
>NZ_BAAATJ010000027.1:0-84788 GCF_039533345.1 Streptomyces glaucosporus
TGGTGATCGGCACCCCGTAGGGCAGCCCCTCCAGCGTCGCCACCAGTGCGGGACCGTGCGACTCCCCCGCGGTCAGCCAGCGCAACCTGCTCAACGGGTCCCCCCGAGGCCGCTGTCGGTGAAGCCGCGGTCGCCGTGCAGCCAGGACACCTTGTCGTACATCTCGCCCTGCGTCAGCGCGGAGAGCATGGCGTTGCGCGCCTTGGCCTCCTCACCCGCCGGGTGGTACAGCTCGCTTCCCATGCGGCGGGCGATCAGCTGGGTGCGTCCCGCGCGTTCGCGGCGCACGGCGTTGAACTTCTCCAGACGCTGCACGACGTCGTCCGCCCCCATGCCGTCGAACAGATCGCCGAGGACCACAGCGTCCTCCAGCGCCTGGCAGGCCCCCTGGGCCGCGTACTGCAGCATCGGATGCGCGGCGTCACCGACCAGGACGACGCGTCCGTCGGTCCAGGTCCGGACCGGATCGCGGTCGCACAGCACCCACTCGCGCCACCCCTCGCCGAGTTCGAGCAGGCGGCGGGCGGTGGCGCCGATGCCGGGGAACTGGGCGAGGACGTGTGCGCGTGCGGCCTCCCGCCCGGCCACGGGCACGGTCGCGCCGTCGTCGCGGGTCACCGCGAGGTTGAGGTACCTGCCGCCGCCGATGATGTAGTGGACGAAGTGCCACTTCGGGCCGGCCCACAGCGTGACGGTGTTCCAGCGCAGCTCCTCCGGCACCTTCTCGATCGGGATCACCGAACGGTAGATCGTGTGCCCCGACACGCGGGGCTCGCCGTCGCCCAGCATCACCGCGCGCACGGTGGAGCGGATGCCGTCCGCGCCGATCAGCGCCGCACCCCGGAACGTCCGCCCGTCGGCGGTCCGCACGGTGACCTGACCGGAGTCCTGCTCGTAGCTCCGCACCGCGGCGCCGGCGACGAGTTCGACCCCGTCCAGCTCCCGGCAGGCGGTGAGCAGCGGCTGGTACAGGTCCCCGCGGTGCACCACCGCGTACGGGTTGCCGAACCGCTCGCGGTAGGCGCCGGTCAGTTCCATGGCGGCGACCTTCTCGCCGGTGGTGCCGTCCATGAACCGCAACTCGTCGATGAACACCGCTCGTTCGCGCACGCTCTCGCCGACGCCGAGGCGGTCCAGGGCGTGGAAGGCGTTGGGGCCGAGCTGGATGCCCGCGCCGATCTCCGCGAAGGTGTCGCTGCGCTCCAGCACCGTGGCGCGGTGTCCGAGCCGGGCCAGCGACAGCGCCGTGGCGAGCCCGCCGATGCCGCCCCCGGCTATCACCATGTGTGCCATGTCTCGTCGAATCCCTTCGGGCCGGTGGAACCGTGATCGTGGGTTCGCCGCTACGCACGCGCGGTGGGCGGCGGCAGCGGGTGCTGCGGGAAGAGCCGGTGCAGCTCCTCGTGGAAGCCGGGGAACGTCTTGGCGACGCAGCCGGGATCGTCGAGGGTGAGGTTCCCGGTGCGCAGGTTCAGCACGGAGAACGCCATGGCGATCCGGTGGTCGCGGTGGCAGGCGATGCGCGCGGGTGACGTACTGCCCGGGTGCACGGTGATCCGGTCCGGGCCGGTCTCGACGCGCACGCCCGACGCCCGCAGATTCCGCGCGACCGCCTCGATCCGGTCCGACTCCTTCAGCCGCGCGTGGCCGATGCCGCGCACGGTGATCGGGGCGTCGGCCAGCGGCGCGATCGCGGCCAGCGTCATGAAGGTGTCGGAGATCTCCCCCATGTCGACCGCGAACCCGCCCCTGAGCACGCCGGTCCCGGTGACCGTGGTCGCCCTCCGGCCGCGGAGCACCCGGGCCCCGGTGCGTTCGAGCACGTCGACGAAGCGCACGTCGCCCTGCAGGCTCTCCCGGCCGAGGCCGTCCACCGTCACACTGCACCCGGTGACGGCCGCCGCGGCGAAGAAGTACGAGGCGGTGGAGGCGTCCGGTTCGATGCGCAGATCGGCGGCGCGGTAGCCGGTGGGACGGACGGTGAACTCACCCGGGGCGTCCTCGGCCACCTCAGCGCCGAAGTGCCGCATCAGCGCGAGCGTCATGTCGACGTAGGGGCGGCTGACCAGACCGCGCGCCCGGACCAGCAGAGGAGAGCCGAGCAGCGGGCCCGCCATGAGCAGCCCGCTGAGGAACTGGCTGCTGAGCCTGCCGTCGACGTCCAGTCTGCCGCCGTCGAGCCCGCGTGCCGCCACCCGCAGGGGCAGCGTCCCGCCGGGAGCGGTGGCGACCTCGGCGCCCAGCCGGCGCAGTGCGTCGGCGAGCGGGGCCACGGGACGGGCGGTGAGCTGTGTGCTGCCCTCGAACACGAAGTCGCCGTGGCCCGTGGCCGCCAGCGGCGGCAGGAAGCGGGCGGCCGTACCGGCGTCCGCGCACCAGATCCGGCCGGCGCCGACCGGACCGCGCCCCAGGCCGGTGATCCGCCAGGCGCCGCCGTCCTCCGAGGACTCCACTCGGGCGCCCAGCCGGGTCAGCGCGTCGCGGAAGACCAGGGTGTCCTCGCTGACCAGCGGAGCGGTGAGAACACTGGTCGCGCCGGCCGCGGCGGCGAGCAGCAGAGCTCTGTTGGTGAGTGACTTCGAGCCGGGTATACGGGCGTCGAACGCCCGGGGCGGCGCCATGGCGGTGATCATTGCCTGTCCTTCGTCGATGGGCGGTCGATGGGCGGCCTCGCGTGTGTCACGGGGGGCCGGGCGTCAGGTGGCCGTGGCGAGTGCCGCGGCGATCTCCTCCGCGATCTCGTGCGGGGCACGGTGTTCGGCGTGCACCGACACCGCAGCCAGCTGCCGGTACAGGGGCAGCCGGGCACGCATCAGCCGCGCGAGCCGGGGCCGGGGGTCGCCCTCCAGCAGGGGGCGGCTGTCGCCGTCGCCGATCCGCCGGGCGAGCGTGTCGAGACCGGCCCGCAGGTGCACCACGCGACACCCGGCCAGCCGTGCCCGCGTGCCCGCGTGGAGCACGGCCCCGCCGCCCAGCGAGAGGACACCGGTGTGCTCGGTCAGTGCGGCGACGGCCGCCCGGTGCTCCAGCAGGCGGAAGGCCGCCTCGCCCTCCTCCCTCAGGACGTCCGGCGTGGGCCGCCCGGCCAGCCGTGCCACATCGTCGTCGGTGTCGCGGAAGGGGACGCCGAGCAGACCGGCGAGCGCCAGGCCGACGGTGGTCTTGCCCGCTCCGGGCATGCCGACGAGGACGGCCGCGGGTCCGGTCATGGGTGCTGCCTCTCGTGTCGGGGGAGGACGGGTGCGGGGTCCGCGCACCGCCGCGCCGGTGACGAGCCGGGCCGTCCGAGTGCGTCGGCATCGCACATCCGGTGCCGTACGCCCATGGACAGGGGGTCCGACCGGCGCGGCGGTGGGCTCAGGAGCCGGCCGGTTCCAGCGCCAGGCCGCGTCCGGCGAGTGCGGCCAGGGCGAACTCGCCCTCCACGGTGGCCTCCACGTCGAAGGCGTGGCGCTCGGTCGGCGCATAGCCGATCAGCGGGGCGGCCAGGTTGGGCAGAACGGCCTGCGCCGCCTGCCGCGACTCCCACAGCAGCACCGCTCCCCACCGGTCGGCGGCCGCGTCGGAGATCCAGAACTTCAGCCGCAGGCCGGGCACGTGCGAGAAGCGTTCCACCGCCTCGTCGCGCAGGAATCCGCGCAGTGACTCGATGGTCTGCCGCGAGTCCTCCAGGTCCCACCAGACGATCACCGCGTGCATGTGCCGGACACCTCCTGGAGCAGCGAGCCGATGATGCTCGGCCCGTCCACGGTCAGCACGGACTCGGCGTGGAACTGCATCGACGCGAACCCGGCGGCCCGCAGCGCGTGCACCTCGCCCGTCGCCGGGTTCCGGCTCACCTCGACCCTGCCGTGCGCGGGATGCTCGAAGGAGTCCGCGTCCCATCGGGCGGCGAAGGTGTTGTAGAAGCCCACCCGCACCGTCCTGCCGAACAGGTCGATCTCGTGCTGCGCACCCTGGTTGGGCACCGGGCGGCGCACCAGTTCCAGGCCGAGCAGCATGCTCAGCACCTGGTGGCTCAGGCAGACGGCGAGGAACGGTCTGCGCTCCTCAAGGAGTCGCGCCACCGCCGAGCGCAGATGTGCGATCTTGGGATGGGCCGTATCCTGCGGGTCGCCCGGCCCCGGGCCCATGACCACCAGGTCGTGCGCGTCGAAGTCGTACGGCTCGTCGAAGCGGCGCACGTCCACCTCGCAGCCCAGCGAACGGATCTGGTGGGCGATCATCTCGGTGAACGTGTCCTCGGCGTCGACCACCAGAACCCTGCGTCCGGTCGGCGGGCCGACGGGCCGGGCGGGACCGGCGGTGCCCTTCAGCCAGAACCGCGCGATGCCGTCGTTGCGCGAGTCGAGCGCCTCACGCACCGCCGGGTGCGACCCGAACCGGGTGGGTTCGGCCCCGCCGAGCGCCGCCAGCAGCCCCGCGGCCTTGGCGCGTGTCTCCTGCACCTCCGAGGCCGGGTCGGAGTGGCGCACCAGCGTGGCGCCCACGCCGATCCGCATCACTCCGGCGGTGTCGATGTCGGCGGTGCGGATCAGGATCGAGGAGTCCAGGGTGCGCCCGCCCGCGGCGTCGCGTCCGATGAGGGCGGCCACGCCGCTGTAGTAACCGCGTCCCGCCGGCTCGTAGCGGCTGATGACGCGGGCGGCGCTCTCCAGCGGGGAGCCCGTCACCGTCGGTGCGAACAGTGTCTCGCGCAGGATGTCGCGCACGTCGCGGTCGGTCCGGCCCTCGATGAAGTACTCGGTGTGCGCCAGACGCGCCATCTCCTTCAGGTACGGGCCCACCACGCGACCGCCCTCGGGGCAGATCCGGCCCATCATCTTCAGTTCCTCGTCGACGACCATGTACAGCTCGTCGGCCTCCTTCCTGTCGGCGAGGAAGGCGAGAACCCCGTCCAGGTCGGGGCCGGACGCGGGGTAGCGGTAGGTGCCGCTGATGGGGTTCATCACCGCCCGGCCGTCCCGGACGCTGATGTGCCGCTCGGGAGTGGCTCCGACGAGGGTCCGCTCGCCGGTGTGGACGAGGAACGTCCAGTACGCGCCCGCCTCCCGCTCGACGAGACGGCGGAAGAACGACAGCGCGGCCGGCACGCCGAAGTCCGGCAGCTGGGCGGTGAAGGACCGCTTCATCACGAAGTTGGCGCCCTCGCCCGTACCGATCTCGTCGGCGACGACGCGGCGCACCGTCTCGGCGTACGTGTCGTCGTCGATGTCGAAGTGGCCCCCGGCCACCTTCACGGGGTCGTTCGGCAGCAGCCCCAGGTTCTCGCACAGCGGGAGCGAGGCCTGTTCGCGCACCCGCATCGCCAGCAGCGGACTGCCGTCGTCCGGAGCCGCGAAGCCGCGTTCGGCCAGCTGCCGGTAGGGGATGAGCACCAGCAGTTCCTGGCCGGCGCCGGCGTCCTGCGCCTCGTCGAGTTCGAGGTCGGCGAGCGCGCCGACCCGGGTCATCTCACCGGTCAGCACCTCCAGGGCGTCGTCTCCCGCCGCCTCCGGGCGGTGCAGCAGGGCGAACGCCTCCGCCGAGCCGTTCAGGATGCGCGACAGCAGAGCCGGCGCGCCGTCCTGTCTTGTCATGGGGGTCCTTTCGCCGGGGGCGCGCTCAGTGCGCTGCCGCGGTCGCCGCGCCGAGCTCGGTCAGTGCCGCGTCGGCCGTCACGACCTTCGCGGCACGCTCGGCGGCATAGGTGAGTGCCAGCCGGTGGTAGTGGGCGGAGAAGTCGGCCACCGCGTCGGCCACCAGGAACGGCTGGATGTCGTTCGTGTACGCCTCCACCGCGGTCATCAGCACGCCCACGTGCGCGTACACCCCGCAGACGACCAGCTGGTCGCGGCCCTGCGAGCGCATCCGGGCCAGCAGGTCGGTCCTGAAGAAGGCGCTGTAGCGCCACTTCGTGAACGTCCAGTCGCCGTCGTCCGGCTCCAGCGGGGAGACCACCCTGCGGTGCTCGGGCGTGGCCCGCATGCCCGGGCCCCAGAAGTCCTTGAGGAGTCCGCGCTGTTCCGGCGTCATGCTGCCGGGCTGCGCGGTGTACGCGACGGGGACGCCCAGTGCCCTGGCCCGCGCGCGCAGCCGCGCCGTGTTGTCCACCAGGGCCCGGCCGAGGCCGGTGGTGCGCGGGAACGGTCTGAGGAAGTACTCCTGCATGTCGTGCAGGAGCAGCACCGCGCGCCGGGGGGAGAGCTGCCAGTCGACCGTGTTCTCGGGGAGTTGTTCCGCGGTGGGCATGGGGTAGGGCTCCACCGGGGGGATGCCGGGCATGGGGCGTTTCCTTTCGTTCTCAGACACCGAGGGTGGCCCCGCCGTCCACGGTCAGTTCGTGCATCGTGATGTGCCCGGCGTCCTCCGACAGCAGGAAGGCGACGGTGCGGGCGATGTCCTCGGGACGGGCGACCTTGCCCAGCGGAATGCCGACCCGGTACTGCCCCGGGTTGCCGGCGATCGACGCCTCGGCGGCGGTGTCGCCGGCGTGCATGCCGCGCAGCATCGGGGTGTCGGTGGAGCCGGGGGCCACCACGTTGCAGCGGATGCCCCTGTGCGCCACTTCGAGGCCCAGGCACTTGGTGAACGCGGTGGCCGCGGCCTTGGACGCCGCGTAGGCCGCCATCTCCGCGCGGGCGGTGCCCGCGGCGTTCGACGCGACGGTGACGATCGCACCGGCGCCGCGGGGGACCATGCGGTTGACCACGGCCCGCGACACATGGAACACGCCGGTGGCGTTCACCGCGAACGTGGCGTTCCAGTCCTGGTCGGACAGGGCGCGCGCCTGGCCGAGACGGAGCACGCCGGCGGCGTTCACCAGGTGCCGCACCGGGCCGAGCCCGGTCTCGACGTCGTCGACGAGCTTCTCCACGGCGGAGCTGGAGGTGACGTCGGCGGCGAAGCCGGTCACCTCCAGACCGTCCGCGCGCAGCTTCGCGGCCGTGGCGGTGATCCGTCCGGCGTCCAGGTCGACGGCGGCCACCTGTGCCCCGCGCTCGGCCAGCAGCCGGGCGACGGCCTCTCCTATACCGCCGGCCGCCCCGGTGACCAGGGCGAGTGTTCCTTGCACCTCTCCAACCTCCTCGTGCCATGGGCGAGTCGAGTGACGCGGTACGGGGTCAGCCCCGCCAGACCGAGGCCACCTCGACGGCCTGCTGGGGGTTCAGCCGCGGGTCGCAGAAGCTCAGGTACTTGTCGCCGATGCGGTCCAGCTCGATCGCGTCCGAGACGCACTCGGTGACCGCCTCGGGGGTCGTCTCCAGATGCAGGCCGGCCGCGACGCCGCCGCCGGCCCGCACCGCGTCCTGGAACGCCTGGACCTCGCGCACCACGGTCTCGACCATGCGCGTCTTGAGCCCTTCCGGGCCGGACACGGTGTTGCCGTGCATCGGGTCCGACAGCCACAGGACCGGGTGGCCGGCCGCGGTGACGGCCTCGACCAGGGCGGGCAGCCTGCGCGGCGCGTTCTCCGCACCCATCCGGGCGATCAGCGTGAGCCGGCCGGGGCTGCGCTCGGGGTCCAGGCGCTCGCACAGGGCGAGGAGCTCCTCGGGCGTCATGCCCGGCCCGACCTTGACGGCGACCGGGTTGGACACGGCGGCGAGCAGGGCGATGTGGGCGCCGTCCGGCTGCCGGGTGCGCTCGCCCACCCACGGCCAGTGGGTGGAGGCCAGCAGCAGCGAACCGTCGGGTTCGCGGCGCAGCATGGGCAGTTCGTAGTCGAGGAGCAGTGCCTCGTGGCTGGTCCACACCGGCACGCCGAACTCCGAACGGCGGCCGGCGGTGCCTCGCCACCCCAGGTAGTGCATGGTGTCGCTGGCGGCCCGGTAGCCGGAGAGCAGGTGGTCGGGGTCGGGGCGGCGCAGCTCGGCGTCGGGCTCGGGCCGGTTGACCAGATGACCCCGGTAGACGGGCAGTTCGACGCCGTTCACGGTCTCGGTCGGACGCGAGCGGGGCTTGCCGTACTGCCCGGCGAGGCGGCCCACCCGTAGCACCGGCTTGCCGGACGCGAGCTTCATCGTCCCGGCGAGCACGTCGAGCAGCGCCGTCTTGCGGGCGACGTCCTCGGGGGTCGCCTCGGCCGGGTCCTCGGCGCAGTCGCCGGCCTGGACGATCTGCAGGTGGCCGGCCGCGGCCTCGCTCAGCAGGGACCTGAGGCGGTGCACCGCCTCGACGTCCACGAGGGCGGGCATGCGCCGCAGGTGTGCGCGAGCCGTGTCCAGGCGGGGGTGGCGGGCCCAGTCGGGTTGTTGGAGAGCGGGCAGGGAGCGAAGGTAGGACTCAATGTCGGTCATCGAATTCCCTCGGCGGGGCGTGCCGGAACGACTCCGGCTGATGGCGGGCGTGGCCGTGTGCGAAGCGGGTACGGGCGGTGCGTGCGCGCCGGCGGGGTTCCCGCCCGGTGGGGCCGCGGCTGCGGGCATCCCGACGTGCGTCCTCCGGCGGGCTCGCATCCGGGCCCGGTCGGGCGGACACCACTGTCGAAGCAGGACGTCCCGGGCGGCAACGCGCCGGCGCTTAGTCCGTCGTGATGGCGCTCAGTCCGTCGCGAAAGCGCGTAGTCCGTCAACTCGGCGCGGCGCGGGGGAGGCGCATCTGACGAAGTAGCACGGCCGGGATTGCCGCTCTTCTGCCGTTCCGGAAGGCTCCGCTGCCGTCATGAGCCGCGATGCCGGCCACCGGACACCACGAAGCAGAGGGAATGCCTCCATGACGAACGTCGCCATCGTCTATTACTCCTCCACCGGCCACGTCCACACGCTCGCGCGGGCCGCGGCCGACGCCGCGGAGAAGGCCCACGCGGAGGTGCGGCTGCGCAGGGTGGCCGAACTGGCCGACAGGGCCGCCATCGACGCCAACCCGGCGTGGGCCGCGCACCACGAGCAGACCAAGGACATCCAGGTCGCCGACGTGGGGGACCTGGAGTGGGCCGACGTCGTCCTCTTCGGCACGCCGACCCGCTTCGGCCTGCCCGCCTCGCAGCTCAAGCAGTTCATCGACACCGCGGGCGGCCTGTGGGCCCAGGGGAGGCTGGCGAACAAGGTGGTCTCCTCGTTCACCTCCACGACGCAGACGCACGGGGGTCAGGAGAGCACGCTGCTCGCGCTGAACAACACCTTCTACCACTGGGGCGCGATCATCGTCCCGCCCGGCTACACGGACCCCGTCCAGTTCCACGTCAAGAACGGCAACCCGTACGGCACCGGCCATGTCTCGTACGACGGGGGAGCCGTCGACGAGGCCACCCTCGCCGCGATCGAGTACCAGACGCGCCGCACCGTCGAGGTCGCGGCGGCGCTCAAGCGGGGCTGCGCGGCGGCCTGACGCGCGACGCTGCCGGGGCTTCCGCACTGGTCACCGCCTCGAAGCGGGGAAGGGCCGGACACCACACGGTGTCCGGCCCTTCCCCGTGCGCGGTGCGCCATGACCCGCCGGGTGTCGACCGGCGGCGGCCGACTTCGTCACGTTGCCAGGGCGCTTCTGACGAAGTCTGCGGCGTGTGACAGAGTCCGCGGCCGAGCCGTGCGGGGGCGACCGCCCCTGTGCTCAGAATGCTGGCCGTCCGACCCGCCCCGTTGCGCCGACCGGCAGGAGCGTTCCCGCCATGACCGTCCAGGCAGACACCACCGCGCTCCACTCGACCGACGAAGCCGTCGTGACCGTCTGGTCGGACATCGGCTGCCCGTGGGCGACGCTGGCGCTGGACACGTTGCACACCGCCGCTGCCGAGCGCGGCCGGGAACTCCTGGTCGATCACAGGGCCTTCCCCTTGGAGCTGTTCAACTCCGAACCCACACCCAAGCCGATCATCGACGCGGAGACGGTGGCGATCGGCGCGCTGGTGCCCGCGCTCGGCTGGCGCCTGTGGCCCGGCCCGGACTGGCGCTACCCGGCGACGACACTGCCGGCGCTGGAAGCCGTACAGGCCGCGAAGGCGCCGACCGTCGGAGGGCTGCCCGCGAGCGATCAGCTGGACACCGCCCTGCGCCGCGCCTTCTACGGGCAGGGCCGCTGTATCAGTCTCACCTCCGAGATCCTCGCCGTGGCCGCCGCGTGCCCGCTCGTGGACGAGGCGGCGCTCGCCGACGCCCTGGCACAGGGCACGGCCCGCGCGGCGGTCCACCGTGACTTCGCCGTGGCACGGGGCCCCCGGGTGCAGGGCAGCCCGCACCTCTTCACCGCGTCCGGCGCCGACGTGCACAACCCCGGTGCCGACTTCGTGTGGACGGGCGACCCGTACGACGGCGGATTCCCCCACTTCCGTTCCTACACGCGCGACTGGGCCGACGAACTCCTCGACCGACTCGCCGAGGCGCCGCGGGCCGACTGAATCCGGGGCCGCGACACGCCCCGCCGGACCTGGCCGAAAGGAAGCTCCCCGATGTCTGCCGCAGACCCCCTTCTCGAACTGCCCTACGGCACCACGCCTGATCCCGACGAATTCCTCCGCGCCGCGATCCGCTGGCACTTCTCGAAGGAGACCGGCGCGCCGTTCTGGCTCGACCGCCTCGGCCGGCTGGACTTCGACCCCGTCGAGGACATCCGCACCTTCGACGACCTGAAGCTCTTCCCCAACTTCGCCAACGAGCTGCGGGACGTGCGCGCCGAGGACCTGATCCCGCGTGGCTACGGCCGCCGCCCCGGGATCGTCGGCGTCTTCGACAGCGGCGGCACCACCGGTGCGCCCAAGCGCGTCGTCATGCTCCAGGAGTGGCTGGACATGCTGCTGGCCCACAGCGACGCCCAGCTCGACGCGCACGGCGTGCCACGCGACGTGAACTGGCTGCTGGCCATCCCGTCCGGCCCCCACATGGTCGGCGCCTCCTTCCAGCAGCTGGTGGCCCGGCGCGGCGGCCTGTCCTTCGCCGTCGACGTCGACCCGCGGTGGGTGAAGAAGGTCATCGCGCGGGGCGACCAGGCCGAGTCCGACCGGTACACCGAGCACCTCATCGACCAGCTCCAGCATCCGCTGCGCTCCCAGGACATCGGCGTGCTCATGCTGACGCCGCCCGTGCTGGAGCGTCTGTGCCGCCGCGACGAACTCGTCGACCTCGTCCGCGAGAAGGTGAAGGCCATCATGTGGGTGGGCACCCAGCTCGACCCCGACACACGGAACCTGTACCGCACCGAGCTGTTCCCGGACACCGTGCTGTGCAGCGGGTTCGGCAACACCATGACGCTCGGCCACGTCACCGAGCGCCCCGGCCTGGGCGACGACGACCCCTGTGTCTACGACCCGTTCTCGCCGTACATGACCTACAACGTGGTCGACCTGGAGAAGCGCCGGCCGGTCGAGTACGGCGAGCGCGGCCGCGTCGTGATGCACTACGTCGGAAAGAGCCTGTTCCTGCCCAACAACGTGGAGCGGGACGTCGCCACCCGCATCCGCCCCCTGCCGGGCCAGGTCGGCGACGCGGTCGCGGACATCGCCCCCGTGCGGGAGTTCGATGACGAGAAGGTCATCGAGGGGGTCTACTGATGCCCCAGCCCGAGCCGTACCCGCTGGACGCGCTGGGCCCCCGGGGGCCGTACCGCACGCGCAACCGCGAGACCGTCACCGACACCGCCGGCACGGCGGTCGCCGAGCTCGGCCTGGTGCCCCGGCTGTTCGTCAGCCGGGCCCTCACCGCCCTGCACAGGGCGACGCCGCTGCCGCGGGAGCGGCGCCTGGCGGCTCTCGCCCGCGCGGCCCGCGTCTTCCGCGAGGACGAGGTGCACGGGCTGACGTACGACGCGTACGAGCGCACCGTCGCCCGGGTCTCCGGGATCCCGCTGCCCGCCGTGCGCTCCGCCGCCGACGAGATCGCCGACTCGGCCCGCCGCGCTCTGGCCGGGGCCTACGGCGCGCTGCCCGGCGGTGCCGTGCTGGACTGGCAGGACGCACGCACTCGCACCGGCAGCGCGGTGTGGACGCGGCGCGGCGAGGTGCTCGCCGTGAACGCGGCGGGCAACCATCCGGCCCCGCACGCGCTGTGGCTGGAGGCCCTCGCGCTCGGCTTCCGCGTCGCGGTCCGGCCCTCCCGCCGGGAGCCGTTCACCCCGCACCGGCTGGTCGCCGCGCTGCGCACGGCCGGATTCGGCGACGACCACGTGGTGCTGCTGCCCACGGACCACGCGGTGGCCGGGGAGCTGCTCACCGGCGCCGACCTGGCGCTGGTGTACGGCGGCGACGACGTCGTCCGCAAGTACGCCGGCGACCCCAACGTGCTGGTACAGGGGCCGGGCCGGGCGAAGATCCTGGTCACGGCCGGACTGGACTGGCGCGCGCACCTGGACACGATGGTGGACTCCATCGCGCACCACGGCGGGATGAAGTGCGTCAACGCGACCGCGGTCTTCGTCGAGGGCGATCCCGCGCCGGTGGCCCGTGCGCTGGCCGAGCGTCTCGGCGCGCTGCCCAGCCTGCCGGCCGAGGACGAGAAGGCGGAGCTGCCCGTGCAGCCGCTCGACCGGGCGCGGGCCCTGGAGCGGCATCTGCTGGAGCGTGCCAGGGGCACCACCGCGCACCTCGGCGGCGCGGGCATCGTGGACGAACTCACCGGCGGCGGCGCGGTGCTGCGCCCCGCGGTCTTCGAGACGCCCGGCCTCCAGGGCAGCTGGCACACCGCCGAACTGCCCTTTCCCTGCGTGTGGGTGGTGCCCTGGAACCGCGCCGACGGCGCCGGCGCCCTGGGCGACTCGCTCGTCGTCGGCGTGCCGGCCGACGACGGCGCGCCGCCGGACGACGAGCTGATCGACGAGCTGGTCGCCGACCGGACCATCGCCAACGTGTACGTCGGCGACCACCCCACCCACTGGATGGACCGCGGAGTGCCGCACGACGGCTACCTCGGCGAGTTCCTGATGCGCAGCAAGACCGTCATCCGCGGCTGACCGGCGCCGCCGGGCCACAGCCGACATCATCACACCTCTGAGGAGCAGGTCATGTCCGTCAACGACGCAATCGCCGGTACCGAGCCCGCGGCCGCGGCGGGGGAGTTCGCCCTGGCCGGTGAACTCGTCATCCGCAGGATGGGATTCGGCGCCATGCAGCTTCCCGGCCCCGGGGTCTGGGGTCCGCCGAAGGACCGGGCGCGGGCGGTGGCGGTGGTCCGGCGCGCGGTGGAGCTGGGCGTCAACCACATCGACACCAGCGACTACTACGGTCCGTACGTCGCGAACGAGATCATCCGCGAGGCCCTCCACCCGTACGACGACGACCTGGTCATCGTGACGAAGGTGGGGGCTTTCCGCACTCCGGACAAGGCCTGGCCGGCGGCTCTGAAGCCGGAGCAGCTGCGCCGGGCCGTGTACGACAACCTCCGCGGCCTGGGCCGCGACCACCTCGACGTGGTGAACCTGCGGATCGTGGAGGAGGGCGGCGGCCTCGGCCCCGGAGACTCGATCGCCGAGCCCTTCGGTGCGCTCGCCGAACTGCGCGAGCAGGGCCTCATCCGGCACCTCGGGGTCAGCAACGTCACCGCCCGGCAGCTGGCCGAGGCCCGGGGGATCGCTCCGGTCGTCTGCGTGCAGAACGAGTACAACGTCGTGCGCCGCCTCCACGAGGACCTCGTGCAGACCTGCGCCGAGGAGGGGATCGCCTTCATGCCGTTCTTCCCGCTGGGCACGTTCACCCTCCAGCACGAGAAGGACCCGGCGACGGACACGAAGGTGCCGAGGCACGTGCCGCTGGACGCCCAGGTCATCCACGCCGTGGCGCAGCGCCTGGAGGCCACTCCCTACCAGGTGGCCCTCGCCTGGCTGCTGCAGCACTCCCCGAACATCTGCTGCATTCCCGGCACCTCCAGCCCGGACCACCTGGAGGAGAACATCGCGGCGGCCGGCCTGCGCCTGTCGGAGACCGACGTCAAGGAGCTGGACGCGCTGTACGGGGGCGAGGGCCGATGAGCCTGGGCTTCTTCGCGGGCCAGAACAAGAACGAGGTCGTCATCGTCCCGCCCGGGGAGGGACCGAGCCGGTGGGCCTTCGGGGACCGCTACACCGTGAAGTCGGGTGAGCACAACACCGGGAAGTCGCTGTTCCTCATCGAGGCGCTCGTACCGGAGGGCGGCGGTCCGCCGCTGCACGTCCACCACTGGGAGGAAGAGGCCTTCTACGTCCTGGAGGGCACCGTTGAATTCCGGGACAGGAACGGCAGACACGAGGCCCCGGCGGGCACCTTCGTCTACGTTCCGCGGGGCACGGAGCACGCCTTCAAGAACGTTTCCGCGGAACCCGCGAAGATGCTCTTCATGACCCTTCCCGGAGGGAAGGAAAGGTTTTTCCTGAACGTCGGTGTCCCCGCGGACGGGGACACGCCGCCGCCCTCGGAGGAACAGCGTCTCAAGGACGTGGCCTACGGCTACGAGGTGGGCCCCGAATTCGGCGACGAGTACCTGGAGTAGCCCGCGGAGCCTGAGCGATGTGCAGGCACGCACGGTCGACCACACCCCTGATTCGGGAGTTCCCATGTCACGCAAGGAAGAACAGCCCACCCGCCGTTCCGTCCTGGCCGTCGCGGGCGGGGCGGCCGGAGCCTCCGCGCTCGGCCTCGCCCGGCCGGCCCTGGCCGCCTCCAGCGGTACGACGGCGGAGGCGGCCCCCTTCGCCGCGACCGCGGTCCGGCCCGGGGACCCCCGCTACGCGGATCTCACGGTCGGCCTGAACCAGCGCTGGACGTCGTCGCCGGACCGCGTCCACCTGGTGTCCACCACCGAGCAGGTCGTCGGCGTCGTCGCGGAGGCCGCGGCGGCGAAGAGACGGGTGACGGTCCGCAGCGGCGGCCACTGCTACGAGGAGTTCGTCTACAACTCCGACGTCGACGTGATCGTCGACATGTCGGAGATGAACCGCGTGTACTTCGACGCGGACAAGAACGCGTTCGCGGTCGAGCCGGGCGCCAATCTCGGCGACATCTACGACCGCCTGTACCGCGGCTGGGGCGTGACCGTCCCGGGCGGCATGTGCTACTCGGTGGGGGCGGGCGGACATGTCGCCGGGGGCGGCTGGGGGCTGCTGTGCCGCCGCGACGGCCTGATCGTGGACCACCTGTACGCGGTCGAGGTGGTGACGGTGGACCGCTCCGGAAAGGCCAGGGCGGTGGTCGCCACCCGCGACGACACCGGCCGCCTCCACGACCTGTGGTGGGCGCACACGGGTGGCGGCGGCGGAACCTTCGGAATCGTCACCCGCTACTGGTTCCGCTCCCCGAACGCCTCGGGGACCGACCCTTCCGCCCTCCTGCCGAAGCCGCCGGCCGAGGTCCTCGTCAGTGCCGTCTCCTGGCCGTGGGCGAAGATGAAGCAGGCGGACTTCACCACGCTGGTGCGCAACTTCTGCACCTGGCACGAGACCCACGCCGAACCGGGCGGGAACACGGCGGGCCTGGTCTCCCTGCTCAACCTCAACCACATATCCGGCGGGGAGATCGGGCTGCTCACGCAGGTCACCGGAGACACCCCGGACGCGGACGCCGTGCTCGAGGAGTACCTCGACCACGTCACCCGGGGCATGTCCGTCTCGCCCGAGCGGCCCTCGGACAACTCGAGCGACCACGGGCCGCTCGCCAACTTCTTCGTGCCGCGGCGCTGGAGCTGGCTCAAGGCCACGCACTACCTCGGCACGAGCAACCAGGTGATGACCAACCCCACGCTGCGCGGCGACCAGAAGTCCGCCTATCACCGGCGCGGCTTCACCGAGGCCCAGATCGCCACCCTCTACGAGCACCTGCGGGCCGGGCAGCTGGACAACCCGATGGCGCAGGTCGTGGTGAGCTCCTACGGCGCGCAGGTGAACGCGGTGGCGCCCGGGGACACCGCGCAGGCGCACCGAGACTCCACGTTCAAGGTGCTGTACCAGACCAACTGGACCGAGGCGGAGGACGACGCGGTCAACCTGGCCTGGCTGCGCGGCCTGTACCGGGACACGTACGCGGACAAGGGCGGCGTACCGGTTCCGGACGAGCAGACCTCGGGCTGCTTCGTGAACTACTGCGACATCGATCTCGGCAACGCGCGGTACAACACCTCTTCGGTGCCCTGGCACGACCTCTACTGGGGCGGCAACTACGCCCGTCTCCAGCGGGCCAAGGCGTACTGGGACCCGGCCGACTTCTTCCGGCACGGCCAGTCGGTCCGCCTGCCCTGACGCATCCGAGGCACGGCGGACGCCCCGGGGCCGGCCCCGGGGCGTCCGCCGTTCCGGCTCACCGCGGCGCCGAAACCCGTGCGGCCCGCAGCACGGCCTGCAGGAGCCCGGGAAAACGCTGTTCGAGGTCGTCCCTGCGCAGCGTCAGGGTGTACTCGCGGCCCACGGCCTCCTGCCGGATGAGCCCTCCCTCACGCAGGACTCGCCAGTGGTGGGTGAGCGTGGACTTGGGGACGCCGTCGAGGAGGCTTCCGCACGGAGTCGGGCCGGACTCGGCGAGCGTGCGCACGACCTTGAGGCGCATCGGGTTGCTCAAGGCCGTGAACACGTCTTCGAGCCGGATCTCATCGGTCTTCGGGTGGCGGAGGGCCATGACAGCCATAGTACGAAGCTACGCGGACTGTATGAACCGTTCGCCTTGCGGATCACTTCTCTACGATGATACGAGTATCTACGTAGCAATGCTCCCGCGGAGCCGCAACCGTCCGGGTGCGGTACAACCCCCAGCCGGCACCCGGCGATCGGGGGGTGGGTGCGGGCGCCGCGCCCGCACCCACCCGCTCGGCACGAAGGTGAGGAGAGCCCAGTGAAGCAGCCGTCAGCCGCCTCCGCGGACGAGCCGGTCACCTGCGAGGTGGTCATCGTGGGCGGTGGCCCCGTCGGGATGCTGCTCGCCCACGAGCTGGCGCTGCAGGGCGTCCGGCCCCTGGTGGTGGAGAAGCTCCCGGTGCCCTCCGGAGTGTCGAAGGCCGGGACGCTGCACGCCCGTACGGTGGAGAGCCTGCACCGCCGCGGGCTGCGCGAGGCCGTGCAGCCGCGGCCGGCGCGCGGTGGGCGGACCAGTGTCCCCTTCCATTTCGCGGGCATGTTCGACCTCGACCTCGCCCACGTGAGCGCGGAGGGCCCCGTCATCGTCGGCAGCCCCCAGGCGTACGCCGAGCACGTCTTCGCCGAGCGGGCCGGCGGACTGGGCGCGAGGATCCTGCGCGGCCAGGAGTGCACCGGCGTCCATGACGAGGGCGACCGCGTCCGCGTGGACCTCCAGGGCGCGGACGGGACCCGGAACCACGTCACCGCGCGGTGGGTGGTCGGCTGCGACGGGGTGCGCAGCGTCGTCCGCCGCTCCGCCGGGATCCCCTTCACCGGTACGCCCGCCACCGTGTCGGCGCTGATGGGGGAGGTGCGCCTGCTCGACCCGTGGACCGCTCCGGCGGGCTGGCAGCGCACGCCGCGGGGCTGGACCCTGGTGTGGCTGAACCCCGGCGGACACAGCCGGGTGTGCACGTACGACTTCCGGGGGCCCGCGCCGGACCGCCGGGCGCCGGTGACCTTCGAGGAGCTGCAGGGGGAGATGGAACGCATCGCGGGTCGCCCCGTGCCGATGGCGGAGCCCCGCGACCTCACCCGGTTCAGCGACGCCGCCCTCCAGGCCGAGCGCTACCGCAGCGGCCGCGTGCTGCTGGCCGGGGACGCCGCCCACGCGCACTTCCCCATGGGCGGACAGGGCTTGAACACGGGTCTGCAGGACGCCCTCAACCTGGGCTGGAAACTCGCCGCCGAGGTCAAGGGGTGGGCGCCGGCCGGCCTGCTCGACACCTACCACGCGGAGCGGCATCCCGTGGCGGCGCGCGTCCTGTACAACGTGCGGGCCCAGGTGGCGCTCATGCACCCGGGGGTGCTCACGGACTCGCTGCGCGAACTGTTCCGCGAGACGATGCGCCTGCCGCAGGTGAACGGGTTCCTCACCGGAATGCTCAGCGGCACCGACATCCGCTACGACGTCCATGTGCCCGGCGACCCCCTCGCGGGCACCTTCGCCCCGGACGCCCGGCTGAAGACCGCCCAGGGCCCGACGAGCCTCGCCGCCCTGCTGCGCGACGGGAGCCCGCTGCTGATCCACACGGCCCAGGCGGCCGACCAGGCCGCCCTGGTCACGCCCTGGTCCGACCGGCTGTCCGTCGTCGAGGTGGTGCCGGAGTCCGCCTCCGCGATGCCGGCTCCGGCGCTCCTGATCCGCCCCGACGGCTACGTGCTCTGGAGTGCGCAGGGACGCGGGGCGGGGGCTCCGGGTCTGGTCGAGGTGGCCACCGCGTGGCTCGGCGCGCCGGCCTAGTGTCTCCCGGTGCTCAGGCGGGTTCCGCGGGCGCGGGCCCCAGAGCCCGGATCGCCAGGTCGATCGCGGTGGTCAGACGTTCGGTGTCGTGGCCGGCGCGTTCTCGTACCCGCAGGCCGAGCACCGTGGTGAACAGCAGTTCCACGGCGTCGTCGATGTCGAGGTCGGCGGACAGCTCGCCACGGTCACGGCCTGCGGCCAGCGCCGAGCGCAGGGCCTGCCGGGTGGTCTCGAAGGCGGCCTCGGTGCGTAGGCGGACCTTCTCGTCGGTGGTGCCCAGTTCGGTGGCGGTGTTGACCACGAAGCACCCGCGGCCGGACTTGTCGCCCGCCGGGCAGGTGACCAGCCACAGCATCCATTCCCGCAGCACCTCCCGCACGGGGCGGTCCGCCGCGTCCAGCCGCTGCCGGGCCTGGGCCGACTCGGTGGCCCGGTAGTGGTCGAGCGCGCGCAGGAACAGCGTGTGCTTGTCCGTGAACGTCCGGTACAGGCTGCTGGGCGTGAGCTTCAGCTCGTCGCCCAGGTCGCGCACCGAGGTGGCGTGGTAGCCGCGTCGCCAGAACAGCTCGGTCGCCGACGTGACCGCGTTCTTCTCGTCGAACTGTCGGGGGCGTGCCATGTGTTCACCTTACCCAACTTGTGGAGCGAGCGCTCCCATACTAGTGTCCCCGGTATGGGAGCGATCGCTCCCATACTGTTGAGGAGGCTCCGTTGACGACCGCAGAACAGACCCCCGTCCAGACCCAGGAACCCAAGGCCCCGGAGAGAAGCCGCTGGATGGCGGTCTGCGCGGTGGCGCTGGGCACCTTCCTGCTGGTGACCGCCGAGCAGCTGCCGATCGGCCTGCTGACCTCCGTCGGGTCCGCGCTGTCGGTCTCCGAGGGGACGGCGGGGCTGATGGTGACGGTGCCCAGCATCGTCGCCGCGTTCGCGGCCCCGCTGGTTCCGATGCTCGTCGGATCGATGGACCGGCGCGTCCTGCTGCTCGGCCTGATGGCCCTGATGACCGTCTCCAACCTGGCCTCGGCCCTGGCGCCGAACTTCGCCGTCCTGGTGGGCTCCCGAGTGCTGGTCGGCATCGCCATCGGCGGCTTCTGGGCGGTCGCCAGCGGCCTGGCCGTCCGGCTCGTCACCCCCGAGGACGTGCCGCGGGCCACCGCGGTCATCTTCGGCGGCGTCGGAGCCGCGAACGTGTTCGGCGTCCCGCTCGGCACCCTGGTCGGCGACCTCACCGGCTGGCGCATCGCCTTCTCCTCGCTGAGCGCCCTGGCGCTCGTCACCCTCGTCGCCCTGCTGGCGGTGCTGCCGGGCCTGGCCGCCTCGCAGGCCATCCGGCCGAAGCTGCTGATGGAGCAGCTCCGCAACCCGGGGGCGCGCGTGGGCATCATCGCGACGGTGCTCATCGTGTTCGGGCACTTCGCCGCCTACACGTTCGTGAGCCCGGCGCTGCAGAAGCTGTCGGGGATCGACGAGCGCTACGTCGGCCCGCTGCTGTTCGGGTTCGGCATGGCCGGCATGATCGGCAACTTCGTCGCCGGCTCGGCGCTCTCCCGCCGGGTGCACCGGAGCGTGCTGGTCATCTCCGTGGCCCTGGCGGTCGCGATGCCGCTCTTCCTGCTGCTGGGCCGGACCGCGGTCGGCGGCGCCGTCCTGCTGATCGTCTGGGGTCTGTCCTACGGCGGCGTGTCCGTGGGCCTTCAGACCTGGATGATCAAGTCCGCCCCGCGTGCGGTGGAAGCGGCCTCCTCGCTGTGGGTGGCGGTGTTCAACCTGTCCATCGGGCTCGGCGCGCTGGTCGGCGGCGTCATCGTCGACACGCTCACGCTCCAGGGCGTGCTGTGGCTCGGCGGCGCCTGCTCCCTCCTCGCCGCCCTGGCGATCTGGACCGCCCGCACCAACGACGCCCTCCGCTGACCGGGCCCCTCGCCCGGCCCACCGGAGACGCGCGGCCACACGGCACGGGCCGGTGCGCCGCCGCCACACCGGCGGCGCACCGGCCCGTGCCGCACCGCGCGGACCGCTCCGCGCGGCTGATCCCGCGGAGAGCACAATGATCCCCATGGAGCTCACGAAGAAGGGCCACTCCTGCGTCGCCCTGCGCCACGACGGCCGCACGCTCGTCATCGACCCGGGAGGCTTCAGCGAGGAGGACGCCGCGGTCGGCGCCGAGGCGATCCTCGTCACCCACGAGCACCCCGACCACTTCGACGAGGGCAGGCTGCGCGCCGCGCTGGAGGCGAACCCGGCCGCGGAGATCTGGACCCTGCGCAGCGTCGCCGAGCGGCTGACCGCGGCCTTCCCCGGCCGCGTCCACACCGTGGGGCACGGCGACGCCTTCACCGCCGCGGGCTTCCAGGTGGAGGTGCACGGCGAACTCCACGCCGTCATCCACCCGGACATCCCCCGCATCACCAACGTCGGCTACGCCGTCACCCGCCCGGACACCCCCGGTGGGGCGGTCTTCCACCCCGGCGACGCCCTGACCGTGCCGGACCGCCCGGTGGACACCCTGCTGCTGCCGGTGCACGCCCCCTGGAGCAAGCTCTCCGAGGTCGTCGACTACGTCCGCGAGGTGGGCCCGAGGATCGCGTACGACGTCCACGACGGGCTGCTGTCGGGCTTCGGGTACGCGGTCTACGGCCGGATGCTCGGCCCCGAGGGCCCCGGCACCGGCGGCGCGGAGCACGTGCGGCTGGCGCCCGGGGAGAGCGCCGCGCTCTGAGCGGGCGCCCGTGCGGGCGCCGCGAACCGCCCGGCCGTCCGCGGCCCGTCCCCGGACTGTCGGCGGACTGTCGGCGCCGGGCGGTAGATTCGCTGCCATGCGCATCGCCACCTGGAACGTCAACTCGATCACCGCACGGCTGCCGCGGCTGCTGGCCTGGCTGGAGAACACCGGCACGGACGTGGCGTGCCTCCAGGAGCTGAAGTGCACGGCGGAGGCGTTCCCCGCCGAGCCGCTGCGCGAGCTCGGCTACGAGGCGGCGGTGAACGCCACGGGGCGCTGGAACGGCGTGGCGATCGTCTCCCGGGTCGGCCTGGAGGAGACGGTCACGGGCCTGCCGGGCGGGCCGGAGTACGAGGGGGTCCAGGAGCCCCGCGCGGTCGGCGCGACCTGCGGCGGGGTGCGCCTGTGGTCGGTGTACGTGCCCAACGGCCGCGAGGTGGGCCACCCCCACTTCGAGTACAAGCTCCAGTGGTTCGCGGCCCTGCGGGACCTGGCCGGGCGGGAGGCGGGGGAGCGGCCCTTCGCGGTCCTCGGCGACTACAACGTCGCCCCGACCGACGAGGACGTCTACGACCCGGCGGTCTTCGAGGGCGCCACCCACGTCACCCCGGCCGAGCGGCAGGCGCTGGCCGACCTGCGGGCGGTGGGCCTGTCCGACGTCGTGCCGCGCCCGCTGAAGTACGACCGCCCCTACACCTACTGGGACTACCGCCAGCTCGCGTTCCCCAAGAACAAGGGCATGCGCATCGACCTGGTCTACGGCAACCCGGCCTTCGAGGCGGCGGTGAAGGACGCCTACGTCGACCGCGAGGAGCGCAAGGGCAAGGGGGCCTCGGACCACGCCCCGGTCGTCGTCGACCTCCAGGTGTGAGCCGGGGCGCGCGGGCCGGGCGGGCCCGGCGCACGGCATGAGGGGCGGGGCCGTGCGGCGTCCCTCCGGCGGAAGGGGCGGGCCGCACGGCCCCTCCGCGTGCCTGTGGTGCTCATCGCGTCCGTGATGACACCCTGAGCCGTATGAACATCCCCTTCCTGGACAACTGGCGCAAGCGGTACGGCCCGTCCCGCGGTGTGGCGGTGATGGGAGAGGACTCCCACGACGCCGAGGGAGTGGCGCAGCTCCTCTCCGAGTGCGAGCTGCTGCGCGCGCAGGCCGGGGCGGCGGGGATCGAACTGGACGACACGGTCGAGTCCCTCGCCGCCCTCGACCAGCTCCTGCCGCTGTGGCGGGACGACCCCGAGATACTGCCCTGGCTCGGCAACGACGCGGGCCTGTACCTGGGCACGGTCGTCGTCCGCACGGTACCGGGGGCGCGGTGGCAGGTGTGGCCCAGCGGCCGTCCGGTGGTGCGGCTCGCCTCCGGGCGGGAGCTCGACGCGGTGGAGGCGGGCCGCGAGTGGGCGCTCAGCGGCACCCCGGAGCTGTCGCAGATGTACGCGGAGGCGTCCGAGGCGTAGCGCGGACGCCGGACGGACGGGCGGCCGCGGCGGGGGCGCCGGCGGGGCGTCAGTCGGCGAAGGCGATCCGGTACTCCAGCCGCCAGCGGTCCGCGCGCACCACGATGTCGGAGGTCTCCACGGCCCGGCCGTCCGCCGCGCGGTGCGTGCGCTCGATGACCGTCACGCACTGCCCCGGCGAGCAGCCCAGCGTCTCCGACTCCGCCGTGGTAGCCGGGCGCGAACCCACCAGCTCGGTGGCCTCCACCACCCGTACCCCGATGGCCGCGAACCGCTCCCGCACGCCGCGCCGGGCGTAGGGGCCGCGCTCGGGGAAGACCACGTCGGTGCCCTCGGTGAGCGCCAGGGGCTCCCAGCTCGTGGCGAGCTGGAGGGGGCGCCGGTCGGCGAGGTACTCGTACTGGGTGCACATCACGCGGTCGCCCGCGGCGATCCCCAGCCGCTCGGCGATCCGCGGCGGGGCGACCGTGGTGGCGGAGGTGGCCTCCCACAGCAGCGGCGTCGTGGCGGCGCCGGTGCTGATCCGGGCGGCGAACGGGGAGTCCGCCGTCTCCGGCGTCCGCAGCAGGTTCCCCAGGGGGCGGCGGTCGGTGACGAACACCCCGCGCCCGAACTGCCCCTCCGCGTAGCCCGCGGCCTTGAGCACGCGCACCGCCCGGTCCACGGTCTGGTCGCTGGCGGCGTAGGTGCGTTTCAGCTCGGAGCGGGACGGGATCCGGGCGCCCACGGCCAGGACGCCCTCGTCGATCTGCTGCCTGAGGTCGTCGGCTATCCGCTGGTAGACCGGCCTGCTCTCGCCCATAGGGACTCCTCTCCGTGCTGCCGCCTGCACCGGGTACGGGGAGTGGTCGTTCGCACCTGGGTCAGTACCTGGCTCAACAGGGTAGAAGGCGGGATTCCGCCCTGGGTGACGCCGCCGGCGGCATCACCGGCGCATCAGCGCGAAGTCCCGCCGCGGTTCCCCGCCGTACGGCGGGACTTCACCGTCCTCGGTCCCCGTCAGTTCCGGGCGCGGCGTCTCCCGCCGCCCGTGCCCTGCGGCGGGGCCTGCGGGCTGGTGGCGGCCTGGGTGACGTCGGCGACGAGTTCGACGACGTCGGGGCCGTACGCCTGGGAGTTGACGACCCTCAGCAGCAGGCAGAAGACGCCGTCCACGCCGTACCTGCGGGCCAGCCGGGCGTGGTGGCGGGCGAGGTAGCGGGCGGCGGCCTGGTTGGCGACGGCCCGCTGGCCGCAGACGACGAAGACCGGATGGGTGCCCTCGCCCGCGGTGAGCCGGGCCAGGAGGGCGTACTCCACCGACCCCTTCTCCATGCGGTGGCGCTCGCCGCCGACGGTGAACGACGCCTGGTCCGGGCCCGGTTCGGCGTCGGTGTTCACCCGGACCCCCGGCAGCAGGGAGTGGAGGTGGGCCGCGGCGCGGCGGTTCGAACCGGGACCGCCGATGCAGAACTCGGTGCGCTCGCCGATGCCCTGCCGGACGGTGTCGTGGGACAGCACCTGCGCGTGCGCGCCGCAGTCCTTGATCAGCGCGGACAGCTCCAGCAGCGCGAAGGCGTCGTCGCGGGACACCGTGCCCTCTCCGGCACTGGCCTTGCGGCCGACCACCAGCAGGCACTCGGAGTGGGGCGGCAGCCCGAGGAAGCGCCGGGTGCGGCGGAGCCGGCGGTGCCACAGGTAGGTGCGGCCGAACCAGCCGAGCGAGGTGGTGACGCCGGCCGCGAGCACGCCCAGCACGATCTCGCGCAGGTTGTCGTCCATGGGGCGGAAGCGTAGCGGCGCGCGCGGACTTCCGTCCGGTGCATGACAGGTTGGGGGTCGCCGGTCCGGCGGCGCCCGGGTTGCCGCGGAGGACGGCCGGGCCTACGGTCGCACTCGGGACCACCACGGCGCGGACCCGGAGGAGATGGACGCATGGGCCGTACCGTCGTCCGCGGCGGACTCGTCGTCACCGCCGCCGAGGAGCTGTACGCCGACGTCCTGATCGAGGGGCCGCGGATCGCCGCCCTGGCCGCGCACGGCAGCGCCTGCGCCAAGGGCTGGACGGCCGACCGCGTCATCGACGCCACCGGCCGGTACGTCGTCCCCGGCGGCGTCGACGTCCACACCCACCTGGACTTCCCCTCGGGCGGCACCTTCTCCGCCGACACCTTCGCCACCGGCACCCGCGCGGCGGCCTGGGGCGGCACCACCACCGTCGTGGACTTCGCCGTCCAGGGCCGCGGCCGCGGCCTGCGGGAGGGGCTGGACCTGTGGCACACCAAGGCCGACGGGCAGTGCGCCGTCGACTACGCCTTCCACATGGTCCTCTCCGACGTCCGCGAGGACACCCTGAAGGAGATGGACCTGCTGGTGGAGGAGGGCATCACCTCCTTCCGGCTGTGCATGACGCACCCGGGCGTCCACCACGGCGACGACGGGCGGATCCTCCTCGCCCTCCAGCGCGCCGCCGGCAACGGGGCCCTGGTCATGGTGCACGCCGAGAACGGCGCCGCCGTCGACGTCCTGGCCGCCCAGTCCCTCGCCGCCGGGCGCACCGCGCCCCGCCACCACGCCGAGGTGCGCCACCCCCTGCTGGAGGCCGAGGCCGTCCACCGCGCGGTCCAGCTCGCCCGCGTCGCCGGGGCGCCGCTGTACGTGGTGCACGTCTCGGCGCGGCAGGCCGTGGAGGAGCTGGTGGCGGCCCGCGACCTGGGGCTGCCGGTCCACGGCGAGACCTGCCCGCAGTACCTCTTCCTCTCCGCCGCCGACCTCGCCCGGCCCGGCTTCGAGGGCGCCAAGTACGTCTGCACCACCCCGCTGCGCCCCCGGGAGGAGGGCCACCAGGACGCCCTGTGGCGGGCACTGCGCACCGGCGACCTCCAGGTGGTCTCCACCGACCACTGCCCCTTCAACCTCGCCGGGCAGAAGGAGCAGGGCCGCGGCGACTTCACCCGCATCCCCGGCGGGCTGCCGGGCATCGAGCACCGGATGGACCTGCTCCACCAGGGCGTGGTGACCGGGCGCATCTCCCGCCGCCGCTGGATCGAGCTGGCCTGCGCCGCCCCGGCGCGGATGTTCGGCCTGGCCGGGCGGAAGGGCACCCTCGCCCCCGGCACGGACGCCGACGTGGTGGTCTACGACCCGGCCGCCGAGCACACCATCTCGGCCGCCACCCACCACATGAACGTCGACCACTCCGTCTACGAGGGCATGCGCGTCACGGGCCGGGCCGAGACCGTCCTGGTGCGCGGCGAGGCGGTCGTCGACCGCGGCGAGTACGTCGGGCGCGCCGGACAGGGCCGCTTCCTGCCGCGCGGCACCTGCGGCCGCGCGGACTGACGCCGGACCGACGGGCGGGGACGACGGGCCTGCCGGGCGGGGGAGGGGCGTCAGCCCTCCGCCAGCTCCTCCAGCAGCGCCGGCAGCGCCCGCCCGATCGGCTCGCGGACCACCCGCTCGGCGAGCGGGTCGTACGGGGTGGGCTCGGCGTTGACGATCAGCAGGCGGGCGCCGTGCTCGGCCGCGATCCCGGCGAGCGAGGCGGCGGGCTGGACCTGGAGGCTGGTGCCGACCGCGACGAACACCTCGCACGCCTTGGCGATGGACACCGCCTCCGCGAGCACCATCGGGTCCAGCGCCTCCCCGAACATCACGGTGGCCGACTTCAGGATGCCGCCGCACCGGTCGCACTCCGGGTCCGGGACCCCCGCCCGCACCCGTTCCAGCGCCGCCTCCATCCCCGACCGGGCGTGGCACCGGGTGCACACCACGGCCCGCGCGGTGCCGTGGAGCTCCAGCACCTTGCGGTCGGGCATCCCGGCCATCTGGTGGAGCCCGTCCACGTTCTGCGTGATCACCCGGACCGGCACCCCGGACCGCTCCAGCCGCACCACCGCCTCGTGCGCGACATTGGGCCTCGCCCGCAGCGCCGGGCCCTCCAGCCGCATCCGCCAGGAGCGGCGGCGGATCTCCGGATCCGACATGTAGTACGAGTAGGTGACGAGCTTCTCGGCGTCGGGGTCCTTGCGCCACACCCCGTCGGGACCCCGGTAGTCGGGGATCCCGGAGTCCGTGGAGATCCCCGCGCCGCTGAGGATCGCCACCAGGGGCTTCCGGCTTCTCGCCGCGTCCGTGCCGTCCGTGCTCATGTGCCCGAGCCTACGCAGCGGACCCCCGGCCTCGACCGCGTTTTCCGGCCCGGACCCGGCGCCGCCCGTTCACCCCGCCGTCGTCCGCCGTCCGGCGGGAGGGCCGCCCGGCGTGCTTCCATGGGGGGATGATCAATGACGCGTTGGTGACGGCAGTCGAGGAGGCGGTCCGCGAGGCGGCGGAGAAGGAGGTCCTGCCCCGCTGGCGGCAGCTCGCCACGGACGAGGTGGTGCAGAAGACCGGCCCGCACGACCTGGTCACCGTCGCCGACCACCGCGCCGAGGAGCGGCTGACGGCCGACCTGACCGCCCTGCTGCCCGGCTCGGTGGTCGTCGGCGAGGAGGCGGTGCACGCCAGCCCGGCGACGTACCGGGCGCTGAGCGGCGACGCCCCGGTGTGGATCGTGGACCCGGTGGACGGCACCCGGCAGTTCGTCCACGGCGACCCGGGCTTCTGCACCCTGGTGGCCCTCGCCCACGGCGGCGAGCTGCTGGCCTCCTGGACGTACGCCCCGGCCCGCGGGGAGCTGGCCGTCGCCCGGCGCGGCGAGGGGGCGTACCTGAACGGCGAGGCGCTGCGCTCCGGCGGTCCCGCGCCGGACGCGGTGCTGGAGGTCGCCTGCTCCCACCCGGACTTCACCACCGACGAGCAGAAGCGGGCCCTGCTCGCCCTGGACACCGAGGGGGTCGCGCCGCGGCCGTGCGGCTCGGCGGGGCTGGAGTACCTGAACGTGGCGCGCGGAGCGCTGGACGCGGTGGCGTTCTCATGGGAGAACGCCTGGGACCACGCCGCCGGCCTGCTGCTGGTGGCCGAGGCGGGCGGCGGCCACGCCACGCTGACCGGTGAGCCGTTCCGCCTCGCCGGCGGCAACGCCCTGCCCTTCACGGCCGCCCGGGACGAGGTGACGGTGCGTCGTATCCTCTCCCTACTGGCCTCTGCCGGCCGGCCTCGAGGGTGAGGGGAGATCCAAGGTGCCGTCGATGCGAGACGCGGTCGTGGTGGGGGCCGGGCCGAACGGGCTGACCGCCGCCGTGGAACTGGCCAGGCGGGGGTTCTCCGTCGAGCTGTTCGAGGCGGGGGAGACGGTAGGGGGAGGGGCGCGCACCGAGGAGCTGACCCTCCCCGGCTTCCGGCACGACCCCTGCTCGGCAGTCCACCCCCTGGGCGTCGGCTCGCCCGCCTTCTCCGCCATGCCGCTGGACCGGTACGGACTGGAGTGGCTCCACCCCGAACTGCCCATGGCCCACCCCTTCCCCGACGGGACGGCCGGGCTGCTGTCCCGGTCCGCGGCCGAGACGGCCGCCTCGTTCGGGCCGCGCGACGCGGGGACGTACCGGCGGCTGACGGCGCCGTTCCTGGGGCGCTGGCACACCCTGATCCCGGAGTTCTTCAAGGTGCCCTGGGACGGGCTGCCCCGCGACCCGGTCACCCTGGCCCGCTTCGGCGCGCTGGGCCTCCAGCCGGTGGACTGGCTGGCGCGCCGCTTCCGCGACGACAGGGCCCGCGCGCTGCTGTTCGGCCTGGCCGCCCACGCCATCGGGGCGCCCACCTCACTGGCCACCGGCGGCATCGCCCTGGTCTTCGCGCTGGCCGCGCACGAGGTCGGCTGGCCGCTGCCGCGCGGCGGCTCCCAGTCCCTCTCCGACGCGCTCGCCGCGTACCTGCGCGACCTGGGGGGCGAGATCCACACCGGGGTGGAGGTGAGGCGGCTGGACGAGCTGCCGCCCGCCCGCGCCTACGTCTTCGACACCTCGCCCACCGCGCTGGCCCGCATCGCCGGGCTGGGCGACGCCTACCGCCGCTTCCGGTACGGCGCCGCCGTCTTCAAGATCGACTATGCCCTGGACGGGCCCGTCCCGTGGACCTCCGAGGACGCCCGCCGGGCCGGGACCGTCCACCTCGGCCCGTCCAGCCGCGAGATCGACGCCGCGCTGCGCGCCGCCGTCGGGGGCGAGCAGCCGCGGACGCCCTTCCTGATCACCGCCCAGCCCACCCTGGTGGACCCCTCCCGGGCGCCGGAGGGCAAGCACGTCTTCTGGGCCTACGGCCATGTGCCGCGCGGCTGGAGCGGGGACGCCACCGAGGCGATCGAGCGGCAGATCGAGCGCTTCGCGCCCGGCTTCCGCGACCTGGTGCTGGCCCGTGCCACCGCGGGCCCGCCCGAACTGGCCGTCCGCAACGCCAACTACGTCGGCGGCGACATCGCCTGCGGCGCCTTCAGCGGACTCCAGACCCTGCTGCGGCCCAAGCTCGCCCGCGTCCCGTACGCCACCCGCCACCCGGCCGTCTACCTGTGCTCGTCGGCGACCTGGCCGGGGCCGGGCGTCCACGGCATGTCCGGGCACAACGCGGCGAAGGCGGTCTGGCGGCGCCTGCGCGAGGCGGGCTGAGCGTGAGCGTCCGCGCGCGGCGCGCCGGGCGCCGGCCTACGCGGCGCGGCGCAGATCGGCGATGACCTGGGAGCGCACGGCCTCGGGCTCCAGGCCCAGCCGGGCGAACAGGTCGCCGGTGACCCGGTCGTCGGAGCGCAGCAGCCCCAGCACCACGTGCTCGCAGCCGACGTGACCGTCCTTCAGCGCGAGCGCCTCGCGCAGGGACAGCTCCAGCGCCTTCTTGGCGCGCGGCGTGAAGGGGATGTGGCCCTGGTCGCGCCGCCGGTCCCGGCCGCCGCGCCGGAAGGGCAGGACGGAGCGCAGCCCGCGCCGCTCCCGCGGCGGCTCCGGCGTCCGGTCCAGCGCGCCGGGGCCGAAGGCCTTCTCAGCCCGGCGCCGCACCTCCTCCAGGTCGATGCCCAGCGCCCGCAGCGCCTCCGCGTCCTCCTCGCCGATCCCGTCCCCGCTCCGGTCCGTCAGCCGCTCCACGGCCGCCCGTGCCGCCTCCGCGTCGACGCCCAGCCGGGCCAGTGTCGCCGCGCCCGGCTCGTCCGGCCGCCGCAGCACGGCGATGAGCAGGTGCTCGGTGCCGATCCAGTCGTGCCCGAGCCTGCGGGCCTCCACCTGCGCCCCCACCACCGTGGTGCGGGCCTGCCGGGTGAACCTCTCGAACATCCCCGCCTACCTCCTGGCGTGCTTCTTGTGCACGGCCTGCCTGCTGACTCCGAGGGCGGCCCCGATCTCCTCCCAGGACCAGCCCTGCCTGCGCGCGTTGTCCACCTGCAGCGCTTCCAGTCGTTCCACCAGCCGCCGCAGCGCGGCGACCGCCCGCAGCCCCACGCGGGGATCGCGGTCCATGGCGGCCTCCGCGGTGTCGACCGCTTCCCTTGCATCCGATCCGGCCATGGTGTCAACCTAAGGTGACACGCCGGGGGGTGTCAACCCCGGTTGACGAGAGAGGGGTGGGTACGGGCATGGCGAAGGTGGAGATCGCGCTCGACGCGGAACTGGTCGTCGAGGTCATGGTGCTGGCCGGGATCGGCAATCCGCGCGACGCCGTCGAGGCGGTGGTGCGCGACTACGTGGCCCGCGGCCACCGCACGGAGGAGCGCACCGGGGAGGCGGACGCGCGGCTGAGGGAGATCGACGCCAAGCCCCGGATCGAGGAGGGCTGAGCCCCGGGCGGCTCCCGGGCGCACCGCGCGGTGCGCCCGGGAGCCGCCCGCCCGGAGCGGGACGGACCCGGGAGCCGGCAGTCGGCCCCGCGGCCCCTCCTCACCGGCTCCCGGACGCCTTCGGGGGCGGCCCGTCCCCGTCCCGCCGCGGCCACCGGTGGCTGCGGGCGGTGTGCTCGCCGATGGCCTCGCCGACCATCCGCCGGACGGCGTCGCGCACCCCGTACAGCGGGTGGTGGCGCGGCGGCCCGGCGCCGGGGTCCTCGCGCAGCTCCTTCGCCAGCGCCCAGCACAGCGCGATCATCACCAGTGCGAACGGCAGGGCCACCAGGATCGTCCCCGCCTTGAGGCCGTCCAGGCCCCCCGCCACCAGCAGCACGGCGGCCACCGCCGCCATCAGCACGCCCCAGGTGACGACCAGCCAGCTCCGCGGGTGGAGGGCGCCGCCGGAGGTCAGCGAGCCCATCACCAGGGAGGCGGAGTCGGCGCTGGTGATGAAGTAGGTCATCACCAGGACCATCGCGATCACCGAGGTGACCGCGGACAGCGGCAGCGCGTCCAGCAGCCCGAACAGCGACGCCTCCACGCCGTCCGCCAGCTTTCCGGCCAGGTCGGCCTCGCCGGTGGCGTCCAGCCGCATGGTGCTGCCGCCCATCACGCAGAACCAGACGATCGTGGCCCCGCTGGGCACGAGCAGCACGCCGACGAGGAACTCGCGGACGGTGCGGCCGCGGGAGATGCGGGCGATGAAGGTGCCCACGAACGGGGCCCACGACAGCCACCACGCCCAGTAGAAGATCGTCCAGGTGCCCAGCCACTCCTTGTTGCCGAAGGCGCCGGTCCGGGAGGAGAGCACGACCAGGTCCTGGAGGTAGGCGCCGACCCCGGCCGGGATCGCGTCGAGGATGAACACCGTCGGGCCGAGGAGGAAGACGAAGAGCATCAGGGCCGCGGCGAGCCCGACGTTCAGGTTGCTGAGCCACTTGATGCCCCGGTGCAGCCCGGAGAAGGCCGAGAGCACGAACGCGGCCGACAGCACCGCGATGATCAGCAGTTCGAGCTCCCTGGTGTCCTCCCAGCCGACGGTGAGGTCGAGGCCCTTGGCCACCTGGAGGGCTCCCAGGCCCAGGCTGGTCGCCGTGCCGAAGACGGTGGCGAAGACGGCCAGCAGGTCGATGAGGCGGCCGGGCCAGCCGTTCGCGCGGCGCTCGCCGATGAGCGGGACGAAGACCGAGCTGACGCGGTTGCCGCGCCCCTTGCGGAAGGTCGCGTACGCCAGGCCGAGGCCGGCCACGCCGTAGATCGCCCAGGGGTGCAGCGTCCAGTGGAAGAAGGAGTACTCCAGCGCGGTGCGCTCGGCGGCGCCGCTGCCGCTCTCGATGTCCCCGAAGGGGGGCGGCTCCACGTAGTACGTCAGCGGCTCGCCGACGCCGTAGAACATCAGGCCGATGCCCATGCCGGCGCTGAACATCATCGCGATCCACGCGAGGTTGCCGAACTCCGGCCTGTCGGTGTCCCTGCCCAGCCTGATCCGGCCGAAGCGGCTGGCCGCGAACACCGCGCACAGCACCAGGAAGAGGTTGGCGGCCAGGGTGAACAGCCAGCCGAAGTTGTCCAGCACCCAGTCCAGGGCGGCGCCGGACGCCGTGGAGAAGGAGTCCGTGCCGAGGGCGGCCCAGGCGACCACGGCCAGCACCGCCGCCACACCGATGGCGATCACCTTGGTGTCCGGCGGCGGGTCCTCGCGGGCGGTCTCCGGCTCTGGGCCTGGTGAGGGGGTGGTCACATCGGTGCTCATATCGTCTCACTATGGGGTGGTTCGTTGTCTTTCGCCGTGCGGGCACGCCGGACGCGGCGGGAGACGCCCGTGGCGTGCCGTGGTCCCGTCTGCCCGGCAATCGGTAGGGTCAAGGCGGCGCGACAGCCTGTTCGAGAACAAGAGAGACGCTGTGGACGGAACACACACCGAGACAGGCCGCGTGCTGATCGCCGCGGACAAGTTCAAGGGCTCCCTCACCGCCGTGGAGGTCGCCGAGCACGTGACGGCCGGACTCCGCCGCGTTCGCCCCGGAGCGGCGGTCGAGGCGCTGCCCGTCGCCGACGGCGGCGACGGCACCGTCGCGGCGGCGGTCGCCGGGGGCTTCGCCCTCCGCCAGACGGCGGTCACCGGGCCGATCGGCAAGGCGGTCACCGCCTCCTACGCGCTGCGGGACGGCACCGCCGTGGTGGAGATGGCCCAGGCGTCCGGCCTCCAGAAACTGCCCGCCGGCGTCCTCGCCCCGATGTCGGCCACCACGTACGGCACGGGGGAACTGCTGCTCGCCGCCCTGGACGCGGGCGCGCACACCATCGTCCTCGGCGTCGGCGGATCGGCGACGACCGACGGCGGCGCGGGGATGCTCGCCGCGCTCGGCGCCCGCTTCCTCGACGGGCACGGCAGGCCGGTCGGACCGGGCGGCGGACCGCTGCGCGAGCTGGCCACGGCGGACCTGACCGGCCTGGACCCGAGGCTGAAGGACACCCGGATCGTCCTGGCGAGCGACGTCGACAACCCGCTCACCGGACCGGCGGGCGCCGCGGCCGTCTACGGCCCGCAGAAGGGCGCCGGACCCGAGGACGTCGCCGCCCTGGACGCCGCGCTCGCCCACTACGTCCGGGTGCTGGAGGCGGTCCTCGGCCCGCACGCCGCCCGGTGCGCGGAGCGGCCCGGCGCGGGCGCGGCCGGCGGCGTCGGCTACGGGGCGCTGGTCGCCCTGGACGCGGACTTCCGGCCCGGCATCGAGGTGCTGATGGAGGTGCTGGGCTTCGGCGCCGCCCTGGACCGCGCCGACCTGGTGATCACCGGCGAGGGCTCGCTGGACTCCCAGACCCTGCGCGGCAAGGCCCCCGCCGGGGTGGCCGCCGCCGCGCGCCGGGC
Source organism: Streptomyces glaucosporus (assembly GCF_039533345.1). Taxonomy (NCBI): domain Bacteria; kingdom Bacillati; phylum Actinomycetota; class Actinomycetes; order Kitasatosporales; family Streptomycetaceae; genus Streptomyces; species Streptomyces glaucosporus. The sequence continues at coordinate 32,999 of NZ_BAAATJ010000027.1, forward strand.
GGGCCGCCGCACGGTCGCGGTGTGCGGACGCCTGGCCATCGGCGAGGACGAGCTGCGCGCCGCCGGGATCGAGGCGGCCTACGCGCTCACCGACGTCGAACCGGACCCGGCCGTCTGCATGGCGCAGGCCGGCCCCCTGCTGGAGCGGGTCGCCGAGCGGCTGGCGGCCGAGCGGCTGTGAGCCGCCGCTGACCCGGCGCCCCGCCGGAAGGAAACCCCGGAGCAGTACCGGAGCCCGGACCACCCCCGTGGTCCGGGCTCCGGCGCGTCGCGCCCCCGAAGCGACCCGGACCGCCCGGACCGTCCGGACCCGCCCGAATCGCCCGGCCCGCCCACGGCGGAGCCGCTGCTTCCGCTGTGCCGGTGCACAGCCCGGCCCGCGCACCTCTGGTCACGGGCAGCGGATCCGGCCGGCGGCCGTGGACGGCGGCCCCGGCCGGTGCTGGGGTGAGCGCCGAGATCCCCGGCGGAGGCCCGCCGGGGGCGGACGGAGTGGGGAGGAGGGCCGATGACGGCCGCTTCGCTGGAGGTCCGGGGGGTGTCCGTGGGCTACGGCCCGGTACGGGCGCTGAGCGGGGTCTCCGTGGACGTACCCGAGGGCGCGGTGGTCGCCGTCCTCGGCGGCAACGGCGCCGGCAAGACGACCCTGCTGCGGGCCGTCTCGCGCACCCTGCGCTTCCACGGCGGGACGATCGGCTCCGGCACGATCGCCTTCGCCGGGCGGCGCCTGGACGGCCTCACCCCCGCCGAGGTGGTGGCCGCCGGGGTGGTGCAGGTGCCCGAGGGGCGGCAGGTGTTCGCCCGGATGACGGTGGCCGACAACCTCCGCGCCGGCGCCCTGGGCGCTCGCGGGGGCCGCCGCGCCGCGGCGGAGGCCAGGGAGCGGGTCCACGAACTGTTCCCGGTGCTGGCCGACCGGGCGCACCAGAGGGCCGGGCTCCTCTCCGGCGGCGAGCAGCAGATGCTGGCGATGGGCCGCGCGCTGATGGCCCGCCCCAGGCTGCTGCTCCTGGACGAGCCCTCGCTGGGCCTGGCCCCGCTGATGGCCGACCGGATCGCCGGGACCGTACGGGAGATCAACGCCCAGGGCACCTCGGTGCTGCTGGTGGAGCAGAACGCGGCGATCGCGCTGCGGCTGGCCTCGTCGGCGGTGGTCCTGGAGGTCGGCGAGGTGGCCCTGTCCGGCCCCGCGGACGAGCTCGCCGCCTCCGACGAGGTGCGCCGCCGCTACCTGGGGATCGCCGACGACACGGCCGGTCCGGGCACGCCCGCCCCCGCCGCCCCCGCCCTGCGCAGGTGGACGGCGTGACGGCCCCGGACGTCCCGCCGCTGCGGGTACGCGACCTGACCGTGCGCTTCGCCGGGCTCACCGCGCTGGACGGCGTCTCCTTCACCGTCGAACCCGGCAGCGTCCACGCGGTCATCGGGCCCAACGGCGCGGGGAAGTCCACCACCTTCAACGTCCTCTCCGGCGTCCACCGCGCGACCTTCGGCAGCGTCCGCCTCGGCGACGAGGAGCTGACCGGCCTGCCCCCGCACGGGATCACCGCCCGGGGCGTGGCCCGCACCTTCCAGAACATCGCGCTCTCCCCGCACGCCACGGTCGCCGACAACCTGATGCTGGGACGCCACCGGCTGACCCGGGCCGGGTTCCTGGCCGCCGGGCTCCGGCTCCCCTCGGCCGCCCGCGAGGAGGCCCGGCACCGCGAACGGGTCCGGGAGATCGCCGCCTTCACCGGCCTGGAGGAGCACCTCGGCCGCCCGGCCGGGACGCTGCCCTACGGGCTGCAGAAGCTCGTGGAGCTCGGCCGCGCGCTGTGCGCGGAACCCCGGGTGCTGCTGCTCGACGAGCCGGTGGCCGGCATGACCGCCGAGGAGCGCCGCCGCACCGCCTCGCTCATCGCGGGCGTCCGCGACGGGCTCGGCATCTCGATCGTCCTGGTGGAACACGACATGGGGGTGGTGATGCGGCTCGCGGACGCGGTGACCGTGCTCGACTTCGGCCGGCGGATCGCCGGCGGCACGCCCGAACAGGTGCAGCGCGACCCGGCGGTCGTCCGCGCCTACCTCGGCCGGCAGGAGGCGGCGTGACGACCTTCGCGGAACTGCTGCTCAACGGGCTGTCCATCGGCGCGGTCCACGCCCTGATCGCCCTCGGCTTCGTGATCGTCTTCAGGGCGACCGGGGTGGTGAACTTCGCCCACGCCTCCCTGCTGCTGGCCGGCGGCTACGTCACCGCCGTGCTCTCCGACGACATCGGCTTCTGGCCCGCCCTGCTGGCCGGCGTCGCCGGCGCCGCGCTGCTGGGCGCGCTGATCGAGTTCCTGGTGATCCGCCGCTGCCGCGGACGCGACCACGGCGTGCTCGCCATCGTCACCATCGGCGTCGACATCGTCCTGCTCGCCGAGCTGACCCGGCGGATCGGCTCCCGCGTCCACCCCATGGGCGACCCGTGGGGCGACGGGGTGCTCACCGTCGGCGGGATCAGCGTCCCGCACACCCGGGTGGCCGCGTTCGTCACCGCCGCTCTGGTCATCACCGCCTTCCTCCTCGCGTTCCGCTTCACCTCCTGGGGCGTGGCGACGCGCGCGGTGGCCGAGCACCCGGAGACCGCGGCGCTGATGGGCATCCGGCTGGGCCGGGTCTCGCTGTCGGCCTGGGCCGTGGCGGGCGGGCTGGCCACGGTGGCCGCCCTCTTCCTGGCCGTCTTCCCCACCCCGGGGCTGGAGCGCGGCACCTCCATGGCGGCGCTGAAGGCGTTCCCCGCCGCGATCCTGGGCGGCCTGGACTCCACCACCGGCGCCCTGGTGGGCGGGCTGGTCGTCGGCGTCACCCAGTCCCTGGCCACCGGCTACCAGAGCGACCTGGCCTTCCTGGGCCGGGGCGTGGGGGACCTGGCGCCGTACCTGGTGATGCTCCTGGTCCTGCTGGTGCGCCCGGCGGGCCTGTTCGGAACGAGGGAGTCGTCCCGTGTCTGAGTCCGTCACGGCCCCGCCCGCCCCGGACCGCCCCGCCCTGCGCCCCGCGCGCCGCCGGGCCGGGTACGCGGCGGCCGCCGGGGGCCTGGTGCTGCTCGCCCTGCCCTTCTACCTCGACCGCTTCTGGCTCCAGGCCGGGCTGCTGGCCATGGCCGCCGCCATCGGCGCCATCGGACTGACCCTGCTGACCGGCGCCACCGGCCAGCTCTCCCTGGGCCACGCCTTCTTCCTCGCCGTCGGCGCCTACGGCTACTGCGTCCTGGCCGGGGACGGGAGCAACGGGGAGCTGACCGGCCTGGGGCTGCCGAGCTGGCTGGCGGTGGTGCTCGCGGTGCTCCTGGCGGGCGCGGCGGGCGGCGCGTTCAGCCCGATCGCCGGACGGCTGAGCGGGGCGTACCTGGGCATCGCCACCCTGGGGCTGATCTTCGTCGGGCAGCACGTGCTGTTCAACGCCCACGACCTGACCGGCGGCTACAACGGCCGTGCCGTGCCGCCGCTGTCGCTGTTCGGCCTCGTCTTCGACGACACCGAGACCGTCGTCGCCGCCGTGCCGTTCCAGGCGATGGAGAAGCTCTGGTACGTGGGGCTGGTGCTGCTGGCCGGCTGCGCGTTCTTCGCCCGCGGGGTGCTGCGCGGCCGTCCCGGCCGGGCGATGAACGCCATCCGCGACCACCGCACCGCGGCCGGGGTGATGGGCGTGCCGGTGGCCCGTCACCGGGCGGCGGTCTTCGTCCTGTCCTCGATGTACGCGGGCCTGGCGGGGGTGCTGCTGGCCCTGGTCTTCCAGCAGACCGTGCCCGAGTACTTCGGTCTCGTCCTCTCCCTGGAGTACCTGGCCATGATCGTCATCGGCGGTCTGGGCTCGGTCGCGGGAGCCGTCGCCGGGGCCGCCTTCGTCACCCTGCTGCCCCAGATCCTCACCCGCTACAGCGAGGCCCTGCCCCTGGTCTCCGCCCCCGGCACGGGCGGGATCGCGCCGGGCGAGATGTCCCGCTACCTGTACGGCGCCGCGATCGTCGCCGTCGTGCTGTTCCTGCCGGGCGGCCTGGCGCGGCTCGCCGCCCGCCGCGGACCCCTCACGAAAGCCGAGGCAGAGAGATCATGAAGATGCGCACACCACGCACGGCGGCGGTGGCCGCCGCCCTCCTCGCCCTCCTCGCCGCCGGATGCAGCGGCAAGGCCGCCGAGAAGGGCTCCGGCGGCACGGGCGCCGGGGGAGTGAGGACCGACAAGGGCGTCACGGACGACACCATCCACATCGGCGCCCTCACCGACATGACCGGGGTCTACGCCTCCCTGGGCAAGAGCGTCACCCAGGCGCAGCAGCTCTACGTCGAGCGGATCAACGACGACGGCGGGATCTGCGGGCGCAAGCTGAAGCTCACCGTCCGCGACCACGGCTACGACGCGGGCAGGGCCATCCCCGCCTACACCGAGCTCCAGCCGGAGGTGGTCGGCTTCGTGCAGTTCCTCGGCTCGCCGTTCGTCAGCGCGGTCAAGGAGCGGATCGACGGCCGGCACAGGCTGCTGGTGCTGCCGCAGGCGTGGTCCGCGGACCTGCTCGGCAGCGAGTACATCCGCACCATCGGCGCGACCTACGACGTGGAGACGGTCAACGCCGTCGACTTCCTCCTGGCGGAGAAGAGGATCTCCGAGGGCGACAAGGTGGGCCACGTCTACTTCGAGGGCGACTACGGCGAGAACGCCCTGGAGGGCTCCCGGTACGCGGCGGAGAAGGCCGGGCTGACCATCGTCGAGCAGAAGATCAAGCCGACCGACGAGGACATGTCCGCCCAGGTCGCGGCGTTCAGGAAGGCCGGCGTGAAGGCCGTGCTGGTCAGCGCGGGGCCGCGGCAGGCGGCGTCCCTGGTCGGCGTGGCGGCGGCCGGGGGCCTGAACGTGCCCGTCGTCGGCAACAACTCGGCCTTCGCCCCGCAGCTGCTGAGGACCCAGGCGGGGAAGGTCCTGCAGAAGGACTACTACGTGGCCGCCTCGACACTGCCCATCGGGTCGGAGGAGCCGGAGCCCTCCCGGCTCGCCCGGGCGTACGCCGAGGCGTACCCGGAGGACGTCCTCGACAACGGCGTGGCCGCCGGCTGGAGCGCCGCTTCCGCCTTCGGCGCGGCCCTCAAGCAGGCGTGCGAGGACAAGGACCTCACCCGGCGGGGCGTGGTGGACGCGCTGCTCTCCCTGGACTCCTACGACGGCGGCTTCGGCATCCGGCACGACTTCTCCGACCCGGACCTGCCCTCGACGCGGGAGAGCTTCATCCTCAAGCCCGACGCGAAGGCCGAGGGGGGCCTGAGGGTGCACCGCGGGGCGGAGGTCTCGCGGAACGCCGGGGCGTTCTCCTTCGGGGAGTGAGGCGGCGCGGCACGCGGGCCGTGCCGCGCGGGCGTCCGCGGGCCCGGGCCGGAGGAGCCCGGGCCCGCCGACGTCCCCGCCCGTCCCTCCCGGGGCCCGTCCGGCCCGGCGGGTGTGCCGCCCGCCGCACGGGGCATCCGGGAAGGCGGAGCAGAACGCCTCGGGCGCCGGACAGGTCCGTACGACCCGTCCGGCGCCCGAGAGGAACCGGCCGCCCTCTGCCCGGTTCTACGCCTTGGCCGCCGCCCGCGCCTCGCGGCGGTTGTCGCGGAAGGTGTTCACCCGCCGCGCGGTGGCGAACAGCGGGATCACCGCGCCCAGCAGGAGCTGGAGCGCGCAGCCGGTCTGCAGCAGCAGCTCACCGCCCGGGGCGTCGAAGGCCCAGGCCGTCAGCAGGCCCATGCTCAGCACGATCCAGCCGAGCATCGCCACGGCCAGCAGGCCGCGCGGCTTGGGGTACTCCACCCGGCTCACCATCAGCCAGGCCACCCCGACGATCGCCAGCAGCGTCGGGACGAACGGGAGCTCCAGCAGGACGATCGAGACGACCGTCAGCGCACCGAAGGGGCTGGGCATGCCCTGGAACACCCCGTTGGGCAGGGTGACGCAGGAGAATCTGGCCAGCCTCAGCACCACCGCCAGCAGCACCACGATCCCGGCGAGGGCCGAGACCCCCTGGTGCGCGTCGTTGGTGACCATCCCCCAGACCAGCACGAAGTACGCGGGCGCCAGCCCGAAGCTGATCAGGTCGGAGAGGTTGTCGAGTTCCGCGCCCATCGCCGAGCTGCGCAGCTTGCGCGCCACGAGCCCGTCGAAGAGGTCGAACACCGACGCCAGCAGCATCAGCATCACGGCGGTCGCGGCGCTGTGCCGCGCCATGCCGCCGTCGCCGTTGCCGGTCAGGTGCGGGATCAGCACGCCGGTGGTGGTGAAGTACACCGCCATGAAGCCGCAGGTGGCGTTGCCGAGGGTGAGCGCGTCGGCTATCGACAGCCGCATCGACAGCGGCATGGCGTCCATCTCCTCGGCGGGGTCCTCGATCTCCGCCTCGGGCACCCAGGTGCGGTTGCCGGGATCAATCACGGTCAAGGCGAGTCACCCCCGCGGTGGTGGGCTGGCCGACCTCGACGTCGACCTCGACGCCCTCCGGGAGGTAGAGGTCCACGCGCGAGCCGAAGCGGATCAGGCCGATCCGCTCGCCCTGCTCGACCTTGGCGCCCTGTTCGACGTACGGGACGATCCGCCGGGCCACGGCGCCGGCGATCTGGACCATCTCGATGTCGCCCAGCTCGGTGTCGAAGTGCCAGACGACGCGCTCGTTGTTCTCGCTCTCCTTGTTGAACGCCGGGACGAATCCGCCGGGGACGTGCTCGACGGACGTCACCGTGCCCGCCAGCGGGGCGCGGTTGACGTGGACGTTCAGCGGGCTCATGAAGATCGCGACGCGGGTGCGTCCGTCCTTCCACGGCATGATGCTCTGCACCACGCCGTCGGCCGGGGAGAGGACACGGCCCTGGGCGATCTCGCGCTCGGGGTCGCGGAAGAACCACAGCATGCCCGCCGCCAGGGCGGTGGCGGGCACGGCGGCCACGGCCGCGCCTCTCGAGCGCCTGGCGCGGGCCAGGGTGAGGGCGGCGGTGGCCACGGTCGGGAGGAGCCACGGCGATGCTCCGCGCGCGAGACGGATTCGGCCGCGTTGTGCAGAGGATGGGCTGTGGGGCATTGATGACCTTCGTAGCGGAGGGTGCCGCGTATACACGGGGGACGGCGGCTTTCCCGGGATGCTATCGGTTACCGGTGGCAACTGGGCAAGCCAGAGCGCCGGTCCGGACCGGGGACTCCCCGATGAGGACCCGGCCGGGGTGTTTTCCCGTTCAAGGAAAAACACCCCGAAGGGGTCATTCTACCCCTGGATCCTGTACTCCTCCAGGAGTCGGCGTCCCACGATCATTTTCTGGATCTCGGCAGTGCCTTCACCGATGAGGAGCATCGGGGCCTCGCGGTAGAGCCGCTCGATCTCGTACTCCTTGGAGAAACCGTAACCGCCGTGGATGCGGAACGCGTCCTCCACGACCTCCTTGCAGTACTCCGAGGCGAGGTATTTGGCCATGCCCGCCTCCAGGTCGTTCCGCTGTCCGGAGTCCTTCTTCCGGGCGGCGCCGACCATCAGCGCGTGCGCCGCCTCCACCTTGGTGGCCATTTCGGCCAACTTGAACTGGATTGCCTGGTGCTGCGCGATGGGCTTGCCGAAGGTGTGCCGCTGCTGGGCGTAGGCGATGCCCAGCTCGAAGGCGCGCTGGGCGACGCCGCAGCCGCGCGCGGCCACGTTCACCCGGCCGACCTCGACGCCGTCCATCATCTGGTAGAAGCCGCGGCCGGTGACGCCCCCCAGGACGCGGTTCGCCGGGACGCGCAGGCCGTCCAGGATCAGCTCGGTGGTGTCGACGCCCTTGTAGCCCATCTTGTCGATCTTGCCGGGGATCGTCAGGCCCGGCTTGACCTCGCCGAACCCGGGCTCCTTCTCGATCAGGAAGGTGGTCATCGACTTGTGCGGCGCCGTGCCCGCGGGGTGGCCCTCGTCGGTCCGGCACAGCACCGCCACCAGCGAGGAGGTGCCGCCGTTGGTCAGCCACATCTTCTGGCCGGTCAGGACGTACTCGTCGCCGTCGCGCACGCCCTTGGTGGTGATCGCCGACACGTCCGAGCCCAGGCCCGGCTCGGACATCGAGAAGGCGCCCCGGACGTCGCCGGCCGCCATCCTCGGCAGGAAGTACTCCTTCTGCTCGTCGGTGCCGTGCTGCTTGAGCATGTACGCGACGATGAAGTGGGTGTTGATGATGCCGGAGACGCTCATCCAGCCGCGGGCGATCTCCTCCACGCACAGGGCGTAGGTGAGCAGCGACTCCCCGAGACCGCCGTACTCCTCGGGGATCATCAGGCCGAAGATCCCCAGGTCCTTCAGGCCCTCCACGATCTGGGTCGGGTACTCGTCCCGGTGCTCCAGTTCGGTGGCGACGGGGATGATCTCCTTGTCGACGAAGTCGCGGACGGTGGAGACGATCTCCCTCTGGACGTCCGTCAGTCCCTCGGTCCGCGCCAGGCGCCCCATCTCACTCGCCGCCCTTCTTCTCGGAGTTCCCGGCCTCGCGGAGCTCGGGACGGCCGGGCTGCTCTCCCCCGCGCTTCTCGATGTACTCGGCGGTGGGCACCATCACCTTGCGGCGGAAGACGCACACCAGCGTTCCGTCCTGCTTGTAGCCCCGGGTCTCGACGTGGACGATGCCGCGGTCGGACTTGGACTTCGACGGGACCTTGTCCAGGACGGTGGTCTCGCCGTAGATCGTGTCGCCGTGGAAGGTCGGCGCCACGTGCCGCAGCGACTCGACCTCCAGGTTGGCTATCGCCTTGCCGGAGACGTCCGGCACGGACATGCCCAGCAGCAGGGAGTAGACGTAGTTGCCGACCACCACGTTCCGGCCGAAGTCCGTCGTCCGCTCGGCGTAGTTGGCGTCCATGTGGAGCGGGTGGTGGTTCATGGTCAGCAGGCAGAAGAGGTGGTCGTCGTACTCCGTGACCGTCTTGCCCGGCCAGTGCTTGTAGACGTCCCCGACCTCGAACTCCTCGTAGGTGCGGCCGAACTGCATGGTGTGACTCTCCGGTGGTGTGGTGGACGAAGCGGCGGGCGGCGGGCCGCCCCGGTCCCGGGCCGCTCCCGGGGAAGCTTCCAGGGAAGCTCCCGAGGAGGGGCGGCGGGCGCGGGACGGCCCGTTCCCGAGGGGGGAGGGATCAGTCGGCCGGCGGCTCGAACTTCGAGGTCCGCCTCAGGCCGGCGGCCCGGCCCTTGCCCGCGATGACCAGCGCCATCTTCCGGCTGGCCTCGTCGATCATCTCGTCGCCGAGCATCGCCGAGCCCTTCCTGCCGCCCGCCTCGGAGGTGAAGTACTCGTAGGCGTCGAGGATCAGCTCGGCGTGGTCGTAGTCCTCCTGGGAGGGCGAGAAGATCTCGTTGGCGGCCTCGACCTGGCCCGGGTGGAGCACCCACTTGCCGTCGAAGCCCAGGGCGGCGGCGCGCCGGGCCACGTCGCGGAACCCGTCCACGTTGCGGATCTGGAGGTACGGCCCGTCGATCGCCTGGAGGTCGTGGGCGCGTGCCGCCATCAGGATGCGCATCAGGATGTAGTGGTAGGCGTCGGCCGGGTAGCCCGGCGGCTGCTCGCCCACGACCAGGGACTTCATGTTGATCGAGGCCATGAAGTCGGCCGGGCCGAAGATGATGGTCTCCAGCCGGGGCGAGGCCGCCGCGATCTCGTCGACGTTCACCAGGCCCTTGGCGTTCTCGATCTGCGCCTCGATGCCGATGCGGCCGACCTCGAAGCCCATCGTCTTCTCGATCTGGGTCAGCAGCAGGTCCAGCGCCTTCACCTGGGAGGCGTCCTGCACCTTCGGCAGCATGATGCAGTCCAGGTTGGGACCGGCGCCCTCGACGACCGTGACCACGTCGCGGTACGTCCAGTGGGTCGTCCAGTCGTTCACCCGCACGACCCGGGTCTTGCCCGTCCAGTCGCCCTCGTTGAGGAACTTCACGACGGTGTGGCGGGCCTCGGGCTTGGCCAGCGGCGCGCAGGCGTCCTCCAGGTCCAGGAAGACCTGGTCCGCCGGGAGGCCCTGGGCCTTCTCCAGGAAGCGCGGGTTGCTCCCGGGCACGGCCAGGCAGGAGCGGCGGGGACGCAGGCGGTTCACGCCCGCGCCGGCGGCCGCTGCGGAGGAGTCGGTGGTCATGCGGGGACCTCCAGGGGGTCGAGCTTGTTCGCTGTGCGGATCTCGTCGACGATACGGCCGACGATCTCCGTGATGCCGAAGTCCTTCGGGGTGAAGACCGCCGCGACTCCGATGGAGCGCAGCGCCTCGGCGTCGGCGGGCGGGATGATGCCGCCGACGATGACGGGCACGTCCCCCGCGCCCGCCCGGCGCAGCCGGTCCAGCACGTCGGGCACCAGCTCCGCGTGGGAGCCGGAGAGGATCGACAGCCCGACGCAGTGCACGTCCTCGGCGACGGCCGCCGAGACGATCTGCTCGGGCGTGAGCCGGATGCCCTGGTAGACCACCTCGAAGCCCGCGTCGCGCGCCCGTACGGCGATCTGCTCGGCGCCGTTGCTGTGCCCGTCCAGACCGGGCTTGCCGACCAGCAGCCGCAGCCTGCCGCAGCCCAGCTCGGCGGCCGTGGCCTCCGCCTTCGCGCGCACGGCGGCGAGCGCGGAGCCCTCCTCGGCGGGGACCGCCACCGGCGCCGAGCTCACCCCGGTGGGGGCCCGGTACTCGCCGAAGACGTCCCGCAGCGCCCAGGCCCACTCCCCGGTGGTCACCCCGGCGCGGGCGCACTCCAGGGTGGCCGGCATCAGGTTGACCTCGCCCGCGGCGGCCCGCTTCAACTCGGCCAGGGCCCGCTGGGCGCGGTCCTCGTCCCGCGTCTCGCGCCAGCGGTGGAGCGAGGCCACCACCTGGGCCTCGACGGCCGGGTCCACGGTCATGACGGCCGTGTCCAGGTCGGCGGTGAGCGGGTTCGGCTCGGTGGACTCGAAGCAGTTGACCCCGACGATCTTCTCCTCGCCGGACTCGATGCGGGCCCGGCGCTCGGCGTGCGAGGCGACCAGCCGCGACTTGAGGTACCCGGACTCGACGGCCGCCATGGCGCCGCCCATCTCCTGGATGCGCTCGATCTCGGCCCACGCGCCCTCGGCGAGCTCGGCGGTCTTGGCCTCGACCACGTGCGACCCGGCGAACAGGTCGTCGTACTCCAGCAGGTCGCTCTCGTGGGCGAGGACCTGCTGGATGCGGAGCGACCACTGCTGGTCCCAGGGCCGGGGCAGACCCAGCGCCTCGTTCCAGGCGGGGAGCTGCACCGCGCGGGCGCGGGCGTCCTTGGAGAGGGTGACGGCCAGCATCTCCAGCACGATCCGCTGGACGTTGTTCTCCGGCTGCGCCTCGGTCAGGCCGAGCGAGTTGACCTGGACGCCGTAGCGGAAGCGGCGCTGCCGGGGGTCCTCCACGCCGTACCGCTCACGGGTGATCCGGTCCCAGATGCGGGTGAAGGCCCGCATCTTGCACATCTCCTCGACGAAGCGGACGCCCGCGTTGACGAAGAAGGAGATGCGGGCGACCACGTCGCCGAACCTCTCCGGGGGCACCTGCCCGGAGTCCCGCACGGCGTCGAGGACCGCGACGGCCGTCGACATGGCGTACGCGATCTCCTGCACGGGGGTGGCCCCGGCCTCCTGCAGGTGGTAGCTGCAGATGTTGATCGGGTTCCACTTGGGGATGTGCGTCACGGTGTAGGCGATCACGTCGGTGGTCAGGCGCAGGGAGGGGCCCGGCGGGAAGACGTGCGTCCCGCGCGAGAGGTACTCCTTGACGATGTCGTTCTGCGTCGTCCCCGACAGCCTGGCGACGTCCGCGCCCTGCTCCTCGGCGACCACCTGGTACAGCGCCAGCAGCCACATGGCGGTGGCGTTGATGGTCATCGAGGTGTTCATCCGCTCCAGGGGGATGTCCTTCAGCAGCCGCCGCATGTCGCCGAGGTGGCAGACCGGCACCCCGACCCGGCCGACCTCGCCGCGGGCGAGGACGTGGTCGGGGTCGTAGCCGGTCTGCGTCGGCAGGTCGAACGCGATCGACAGCCCGGTCTGCCCCTTGGCGAGGTTGCGCCGGTACAGCTCGTTGGACGCCTCGGCCGTGGAGTGGCCGGCGTAGGTCCGCATCAGCCAGGGGCGGTCTCTTTTTCTGTGTTCACTCGCCTCCGGGCTCCCCCGGCCACCGCTGGGAGGGGACCCCATTGATCCGGTGTCGACGGGGTTCGCCGCACGGTCGCTCGTTCCTCGCTCCCTCCTCCTCACCCCTTTCGACGCCGGCGCGCCCTTCGGCTCGTTCACGCCCGACGGGGTGGCCGGGGCGGGGCGTCCGGGGGTGGCGGCCTGTGGTTCGGTCACGCCCGAGGGGGTGGACGGCGAGGGGGAACCGGACGAGGGGGTGGAGCTTCTCGACGCGCTCGCGTCACGGGGTTCGGCCATGGGGCGACCTCACACGTTCCGGAAGCGGTTGATGGCGGGGAGATGCTTGGCGCGCGTCTCCGGGTCGCGCACGCCCAGGCCCTCCCGCGGGGCCAGGCACAGCACGCCGACCTTGCCCTGGTGGACGTTGCGGTGGACGTCGTGGGCGGCCTGGCCGGTCTCGTGCAGCGGGTAGGTCTTCGACAGCGTGGGGTGGATCTTCCCCTTGGCGATGAGGCGGTTGGCCTCCCACGCCTCCCGGTAGTTGGCGAAGTGCGAGCCGACGATCCGCTTGAGGTTCATCCACAGGTAGCGGTTGTCGTAGCTGTGCATGTAGCCGGAGGTGGAGGCGCAGGTGACGATGGTGCCGCCCTTGCGGGTGACGTAGACGGAGGCGCCGAAGGTCTCGCGGCCGGGGTGCTCGAAGACGATGTCGACGTCCTCGCCGCCGGTCAGCTCGCGGATGCGCGCCCCGAAGCGCTTCCACTCCTTCGGGTCCTGGGTGTGCTCGTCCTTCCAGAACCGGTAGCCCTCGGCGGAGCGGTCGATGATCGCCTCGGCGCCCATGGAGCGGCAGATCCCGGCCTTCTTCTCGCTGGAGACCACGCAGATCGGGGTGGCGCCGCCGGCCAGCGCGAACTGGGTGGCGTAGGAGCCCAGGCCGCCGGAGGCGCCCCAGACGAGGACGTTGTCGCCCTGCTTCATCCCGGCGCCGTTGCGGGAGACGAGCTGCCGGTAGGCGGTGGAGTTCACCAGGCCCGGCGCGGCGGCCTCCTCCCAGGTGAGGTGGGCGGGCTTGGGCATGAGCTGGTTGGACTTCACCAGGGCTATCTCGGCCAGGCCGCCGAAGTTGGTCTCGAAGCCCCAGATGCGCTGCTCGGGGTCGAGCATGGTGTCGTCGTGGCCGTCGGCGCTCTCCAGCTCCACCGACAGGCAGTGCGCGACGACCTCGTCGCCGGGCTGCCAGGCGTTGACGCCGGGGCCGGTGCGCAGCACCACGCCGGCCAGGTCGGAGCCGATGATGTGGTACGGCAGGTCGTGGCGCCTGGCCAGCGGGGAGGTGCGCCCGTAGCGCTCCAGGAAGGCGAACGTCGGCAGGGGCTCGAAGATCGAGGTCCACACCGAGTTGTAGTTCACGGAGCTGGCCATGACCGCCACCAGGGCCTCGCCCGGGCCCAGTTCCGGCACCGGCACCTCGTCCAGGTGCAGGGACTTGCGCGGGTCCTTCTCGCCGGTGGTCAGGCCGGCGAACATCTCGGTCTCGTCCTTGTGGACGGTCACCGCGCGGTACGACTCGGGGAGGGGGAGGTTCTCGAAGTCTGCGGGCGTGCTGTCCGACGCGAGGATCGCGTCCAGGATTTCCTTCACGTGGGCCTCCGGCGAGCGTGTCGGGACGCTTGAGGGGTCGCTGGGGTCTGTCTGGTTCTCGGTGAGCTGCTGGTGCCGTCGGTTCGGCGGTGGTGCTGCGGCTCGGCGCGGTAGCGCTGAAGGCCTGTGACGCAGGCGTCCGGACGTACGGAGTGACCGCTGGGACAGTGCCCGGACACGGCTCACGTTATGGCACTGCGTGCCAGCAGACAAGACACTGCGTGCCAACAATTTCTCTCAGGTGGCATTCACCGTGCACGAATGAGCGCGTGCGGCCGTCTCGTCATGAGACGGCCGCACGCGCTTGTCGTGTTCCGTTGTTCCGTGTCGTTTCCTGTCGCCCCGTGCCGGGCTCGGCCGCTCTCGCGGGGCGCTCGCTGGGCGGGACCCTCAGCTCTGCCGCAGGGCCTGCTCGATCGTGCGCATGACCTCCGCCAGCGGAGCGCCGGTACGGGCCACCGCCACCAGCACCTCGTCCCCGGCGCCCCCGCCCCCGGCGGCCGTGGCGCCCGTCCGTCCCCGGGAGACCGGCCGGCCGGCGACGAAACCGGTGCCGAAGGTCCGCCGCACGACCGCGAAGGCCCGGTCGAGCTGGGCCTCCACGTCGCCCTCGCCGCCCGCGCGCAGCCAGCGCCGCAGCACGTGGTTGTGCGCGGTGACCACCGCCGACGCGGCGACCTCGGCGAGCAGCGGCTCGTCGAACCCGTCGTCGCCCTCCCGGTGGGAGGCGGCCTCGTCGAAGTGGCCCAGCAGGTAGCGCGTGAACAGCCGCTCGTAGCGCGACACGGAAGCGATCTCCCGCTCCCGCAGCGTGGGCACCTGGCGGGTGAGCTTGTAGCGCGCCACCGAGATCTCCGGGGAGTCCGCGTACATCCTCAGGACTTCCTTGATGCCCCGGCAGACGGTGTCCAGGGGGTTCTCGTGGGCGGGCGCCGCGTCCAGCACCGCCTTGGCGCGCTCCAGGGTGTCGTCGTGATCGGGGAAGATCGCCTCTTCCTTGGAGCGGAAGTGCCGGAAGAAGGTACGGCGGGCCACGCCGGCCGCCGCCGCGATCTCGTCGACCGTGGTCTCCTCGTAGCCCTTGGTGGCGAAGAGCTCCATCGCGGCGGCGGCCAGCTCCCGACGCATCTTCAGACGCTGGTTCGGCACGTGCGGACGGGCGGGTTTCACGGGCTGGGACATGTGTGGAACGTTACACGGAGCCCTGCGTCCCGCGGACGCTCCACCGGGCTCCAGCAGCCCGCCCCACCCGGGGTCCGCGTGGGGCGGGAAGGCCGGGACCGCCGGGATCACCGCCCCGCGTACTCGCGGAAGCCCCGCCCGGTCTTGCGCCCCAGGCAGCCCGCCGCCACCAGGTGCTCCAGCAGCGGAGCGGGGGCCAGGCCCGGCTCGCGGAACTCCCGGTGCAGCACCCGCTCGATCGCCAGGGACACGTCCAGCCCGACCACGTCGAGCAGTTCGAACGGGCCCATCGGGTAGCCGCCGCCGAGCTTCATGGCGGTGTCGACGTCGTCCATGCTCGCGTAGTGCTCCTGCACCATCTTGACCGCGTTGTTCAGGTACGGGAACAGCAGCGCGTTGACGATGAAGCCCGCCCGGTCGCCGCAGTCCACCGGGTGCTTGCGGATCCTCCCGCACACCTCGCGCACGGTGGCGTGGACGTCGTCGGAGGTCAGCACGGTGCGGACCACCTCGACCAGCTTCATCGCCGGCGCGGGGTTGAAGAAGTGCATGCCGATCACGTCCTGCGGGCGCGAGGTGGCGCGGGCGCAGGCGACCACGGGCAGCGAGGAGGTGGTGGTGGCCAGCACGGCGCCCGGCTTGCACATCCCGTCCAGCGCCGCGAACAGGCCCTTCTTGACCTCCAGGTCCTCGGCCACCGCCTCGACCGCGAGGTCGACGTCCGCCAGCGCGGACAGCGAGCCGG
This sequence comes from Streptomyces glaucosporus, assembly GCF_039533345.1. Classification (NCBI taxonomy): domain Bacteria; kingdom Bacillati; phylum Actinomycetota; class Actinomycetes; order Kitasatosporales; family Streptomycetaceae; genus Streptomyces; species Streptomyces glaucosporus. Next base: position 48,679 of record NZ_BAAATJ010000027.1, read on the forward strand.
CCGGGGTGATCCGGGCCAGGGCCGCGTCGCGGGCCTCCTCGGTCATCCGCCCCTTCCGCACCGACCGCTCCAGCGAGGAGGCGATCCGGGCTCTGGCCTTCTCCGCCTTCTCCTCGCTCCGCGCGGCCAGCACCACGTCGTAGCCCGCCTTGGCGAACACCTCGGCGATGCCGCTCGCCATGGTGCCCGACCCCGCCACGCCGACGGAGCGCACCTCGCGCGGCGTCCCGGAGGTCCCGCCCGCACGGGGCGTCAGGTCGTCCGGCACGACGGCGGACGAGCCGGGCGCCTCGTAGGTGTAGAAGCCGCGTCCGGCCTTGCGGCCCGTCAGACCGGCGGCACTGAGCTGCCCCAGGATCGGCGCGGGAGCGTGGAGCCGGTCGCGGGACTCGGCGTACATCGCCTCCAGCACGGTGCGGGCGGTGTCGACGCCGATCAGGTCCAGCAGGGCGAGCGGACCCATGGGCAGCCCGCACCCCAGCCGCATCGCGGCGTCGATGTCCTCACGGGTGGCGTACCGCGACTCGTACATCGCCGCGGCCTGGTTGAGGTAGCCGAACAGCAGCCCGTCGGCGACGAAACCGGGCCGGTCGCCGACGGCGACGGGCTCCTTGCCCAGGTCGTGGACGAGGTCGGTGACGGCGGCGACCGCTTCGGGGGAGGTCAGCACGCTGGAGACGATCTCCACCAGCCTCATCGCCGGCGCGGGGTTGAAGAAGTGCATCCCCAGCACCCGCTCGGGGCGCGCGGAGTCGGCGGCGAGCCGGGTGACGGAGAGCGCGTTGGTGCCGGTGGCGATGACGGCCGACGGCTTGACGATGCCGTCCAGCGCGGTGATCACCCGGTGCTTGAGGCCGTAGTCCTCCGGGACGACCTCGACGACCAGGTCGGCCTCGGCGGCCGCCTGGAGATCGCCGAAGGCGCGGAAGCGGGCGAGGGCGTCCCGCCGCTCCCGCTCGGTGATCCGCCCGCGCTCCACGGCGCGCGCGGTGGACGCCTCCAGGGCGGCGACGGCCCGGCGGGCGGCGTTCTCGTCGGTGTCGATGCCGATGACCTCGCGGCCCGAGCAGGCCAGGACCTCGGCGATGCCGGTGCCCATGGTGCCGAGGCCGACCACGGCCACGGTGGGAAAGGTGGGACGGTCCATCACGGGACTCCAGGGGAGGAAGAGACGGTGACGACTGCACGGGGAGATGCAGAGGAGGAAGAAGGGGCGGGCGCGACCGCGCCGGCCCGCGCCGTACGCGAGGCGTGCCGCGGGCTGTGCCCCGGGCGGAGACGGCCCTGTCCCGGGGCCGTGCTCGGACCGCGTACGTGCGTGCTGAACCGACTGCACACGGACGGCCGCGTCACCAGACCGTCCGGCTGAGCGGGGGTGCCGCTCCGATGAGCAGGCTAACCAGGGGGTAACAAGAACGCCAGTGGGTAGACCGCTTCCGGGGATGTGGCACGGGCCACAGGGAGGGAGCACGGACGTGGGACGGGCCGACGCGGTGGACGGCGAACAGGCGGCACGGCTGAGGGCCGAGGCCGAACCGGCCGAGTTCGAGAGGCTCCTGGCCCTGGCCCGGCAGGACACCCCCGCCGCCCGCGACGCGCTCGCCGCCGAACTCACCGCCCCCGCACGCCCGTTGTGGGCCCGGGAACTGGCCGCCTGCGCCCTCGGCCGGGCCGGCGACCGCCGCGCCTTCGAGACGCTGGTCTTCCTCCTCAACCACCGCGACCCGCCCCGCTGCGCCGCCGCCGCCCGCGCCCTGCTCCTCCTGGACGACCCGCGCACCGCCCGCGCCGCGGCGGCGCTCGCCGACAACGAACTGCGCACCGCCTACGCCCTCCACCCCGTGAGGCTGCTGGCCGCCCTGCGCGCGCCCTCCTCCGCGCCGGTGCTGATCCGCGTCCTGGACCGGCTGCTGGCCGGCCCGGTCCACCACTGGCCGGTGGCCCGCGCCTGCGTGGAGGGGCTGGGCACGCTCGGCGACGCCCGCGCCCGGCTGGTGCTCCTCGCCGCCCGGGAGCACCCTCAGCTGCGCGCCGCGGCCGACGAGGCGCTGCGCCGGCTGTGAACCGGCCCGCCCCTCACCGCAGTCCGCGCACCACCTCGCCCAGGACGGCCACCGCCTCGCCGATCTCGCCCGGCGTCCTGGCCGCGTATCCCAGCACGAGCCCCGGCGGGGACGGCAACTGGGTGTGCCAGGACAGCGGGTGCGTCTTCACGCCCCTGGCGAGCGCGGCCGCCGCGAGATCGGTGTCGGCGAACGGCGGGTCCGCGGCGGATCCGGAAGGGGAGCCCAGGACGACCGTCAGGTGCAGCCCCGCCGCGGCGCCGTGGACGACCGCACCCGGCAGGTGGGCCCGGACCGCCGCGACCATGGCGTCCCGGCGCCGGCGGTGGCGGCCCCGCAGCAGGCGCAGATGGCGCTCCAGCTCGCCCGACGCCATCAGCCGCGCCAGGGTGAGCTGCGGCAGGGCGGCGTTGCCCAGGTCGGCGTACCGCTTGGCGTCCGCCAGCGCGTCCCGGTACCGCGGCGGGGCCAGCACCCAGCCCACCCGCAGGGCGGGAGCCAGCAGCTTGGAGACGCTGCCGGAGTAGACGACGTGGTCCGGGAGCATCGACTTCAGGGCGGGCACCGGGGGACGGTCGTAGCGGTGCTCGGCGTCGTAGTCGTCCTCCAGGACCAGCCCGCCCCCGGCGGCCCACCGCATCAGCTCGCGGCGCCGGTCACCGCCGAGCACCACACCGGTGGGGAACTGGTGGGCCGGGGTGAGCAGGACGGCCGGGGCGCCCGTGGCGCGCAGCGCGCCGACGCGGATCCCGCCGCCGTCGACGGGGACCGGCGGGGTGGCGAGCCCGCGGGCGTTCAGGTGCATCCGCGCACCGAGCGACCCGGGGTCCTCCACGGCCATCTCGCGCACCCCCTCGTCGTGGAGGACCTGAGCGAACAGGGTGAGCGCCTGGGCGGTGCCGGAGACGACCAGCACCTCGCCGGGATCCGCCCGCACCCCGCGGTTGCGGGCCAGCCAGTCCACGACGGCCAGCCGCAGCGCGGGCACCCCGCGCGGGTCGCCGTACCCCAGGTCGGAGGGGACCAGCCCGTCCAGGGCCCGGCGCTCGGCGCGCTGCCAGGCGGCCCGGGGGAAGGCCGCCAGATCCGGGGTGCCGGGGGTCAGGTCGAGCCGCGCGGGAACCGCCCGCAGCCGGTCGAAGACGTCCGGGCCGGGCGCGGCGGCGAAGACCTCCTCCGGCGACGGCGGCCCGGCGGGCCCGGGGGGCGGCGGGGGAGCGGGGATTCGGACGGGAGCGGCGACCACGACCGTCCCGGCGCGCCCGCGCCCGGCGACGTGCCCGTCCTCGCCCAGCCGCCGGTAGGCGTCGGTGACCACCCCCCGGGACACGCGCAGCTCCGCCGCCAGCACCCGGGTGGCGGGCAGGCGGCTGCCCACCGGCAGACGACCGTCGAGGATCGCCTGCCGCAGCCGCCGGGCCAGCCAGTCGGACAGCCCGCCGGGCGGCGCCTCGCGGATGTCGAGCTGGAGGAAGTCGGCTCCGGCGGCACCGTCCCGCACGGCCTCGTCCCGCACCGTTCTGGACCTGTCGATGGAGGTTCCATTGGCTCTGTCCACCGGGCCATTGTGGAACCAGAGTGGGACGCGCGGGCACCGGACGGGCACGGGCCGTCCGGGCCGGAGACGAGGAGAAGGGCAAGATGACGGTCGAGTACGTGCACGGCTACTCCGCGCGGGAGACCCGCCGGCTGAGCGACCAGGCGGACACCCTGGCGGCTCTGCTCCACGAGGGCACGGCCTACCCCGCCGGCAGCCGGGTGCTGGAGGTCGGCTGCGGGGTCGGCGCCCAGACGGTGCACCTGGTCGCCAACAGCCCCGGGGCGCGCATCACCGCGGTCGACGTCGACGTCGACTCCCTGGAGCGGGCCCGGGCCAGGGTGGCGGACCGGCATCCCGGCGCCCGGGTGGAGTGGCACCGCGCCGACCTGTACGACCTGCCGTTCCCGAACGGCTCCTTCGACCACCTCTTCGTCTGCTTCGTGCTGGAGCACCTGCCGGAACCGGAGCGGGCGCTGCGCAGGCTGCGCCGCCTGCTGCGGCCGGGCGGCACGGCCACCGTGATCGAGGGGGACCACGGGTCGGTCGTCTTCCACCCCGACAGCCCCCACGCCCGTGCCGTGATCGACTGCCAGGTGCGCCTCCAGGCCGCGGCGGGCGGCGACGCGCTGATCGGCCGGAGGCTCCAGCCGCTGCTGACCGCCGCCGGATACGGCGATGTCGCGGTGCGACCGCGGACCGTCTACGCCGACCGGACACTGCCCGAGACGGTCGACGGCTTCGTCCGCGACACCTTCATCCCCCTCTTCGAGGGCGTCGGGGACGAGGCGGTGCTCAGGGGACTGGCCACCGAGGAGGACTGGCGGCGGGGGATCGTCGACCTGTACCGGACGGCGGAGGACGGGGGGACCTTCCACTACACCTTCTTCAAGGCCACCGCCGTCAACCCGCCGCTCCGTACGGCCCGGTGACGCGGGGCGCCCGGTCGGCGCCCCCGCCCGCGGCGGATCGCAGCCCCTGCCGCGCCGGACGGCGCGCCGTGGGTTCCGGCGCCGGACGCACCGGATGCCCGGCCCCTCCCGGAGGGGCCGGGCATCCGGTGGCGTGCCGCCGGGGGATCAGTGGGCGTCGGCGAGCCGCCCGGCGAGCCTGCCGTGCATCTCGGCGCTGGCCTCGTTGAGCCCGGTGATGGTGACCTTCTTGCCGCGGGCGGCGTACTTGGTCTCGATCGCGTCCAGGGCGGCCACGGACGAGGCGTCCCAGATGTGGGCGCCGGTCAGGTCGATGACGACGTGGCCGGGGTCGCCGGCGTAGTCGAACCGGTGGACCAGGTCGTTGGAGGAGGCGAAGAACAGCTCGCCGGTGACGGCGTGGACGACGGTCCTGCCGTCGGGGTCGACGACGGAGGTCACCTCGGCGAGGTGGGCGACGCGGCGGGCGAAGACCATCATGGCGGTGATGACGCCGGCCACCACGCCGATGGCCAGGTTGTGCGTGGCGACCACCACGGCGACGGTCACGGCCATCACGCCGGTCTCGCCGACGGGCATCCGCCTGAGGGTCCTCGGGTGGACGGAGTGCCAGTCGAAGGTGGCGAAGGAGACCAGGACCATCACCGCGACCAGGGCGGCCATCGGGATGGTGGAGACCACCGGGCCCAGGACGACGACCAGGATCAGCAGGAAGACCCCGGCGAGGAAGGTCGACAGCCGGGTGCGGGCGCCGGAGGTCTTCACGTTGATCATGGTCTGGCCGATCATCGCGCAGCCGCCCATGCCGCCGAAGAGGCCGGTGACGACGTTGGCGACGCCCTGGCCGATCGACTCGCGCGTCTTGTCGGAGCGGGTGTCGGTGATGTCGTCCACCAGCTTGGCCGTCATCAGCGACTCCATCAGCCCGACCAGCGCCAGCGCCAGGGCGTAGGGGGCGACGGTGGTCAGGGTGTCCACCGTGAACGGCACGTCGGGCAGGCCGGGGGCGGGCAGCGCGGAGGGCAGCTCGCCCTTGTCGCCGACGGTGGGCACCGCGATGCCGGCGGCCACCGTGATCGAGGTGAGGACGACGATGGCCACCAGCGGGGCGGGCACCACCGTGGTGATCCTGGGGAGGAGCACCATCAGGGCCAGGCCGCCGAACATCAGCGGATAGACCGGCCAGGGCACGCCGGTGATCTCCGGCACCTGGGCCATGAAGATCAGGATCGCCAGGGCGTTGACGAAGCCGACCATCACGCTGCGCGGCACGAAGCGCATCAGCTTCGCCACCCCCAGCGCGCCCAGCGCGATCTGCATCAGGCCGCCCAGGATGACGGCGGCGACCAGGTGGCCCAGCCCGTGCTCGCGGTTGAGCGGCGCGATGACCAGGGCGACCGCACCGGTGGCGGCGGAGATCATCGCCTTGCGGCCGCCCACGACCGAGACCACCACGGCCATGGTGAACGAGGAGAACAGGCCGACGGCGGGGTCGACCCCGGCGATGACCGAGAACGAGATCGCCTCGGGAATCAGGGCCAGGGCGACCACCAGGCCGGCCAGCACCTCGGTGCGGAACACCTTCGCCGAGGACAGCCACTCGGGGCGGGAGAAGCGCGGCCTGGGGGCCGCGGCGGTATCAGCGGGCATGCGTCCGTTTCCGTTCGGGCGCGCGGACAACGGCGTGCGCGCGTCGTGCGCGACTCCGTCACCGGAGCGGGGCAGGGGGTGCGGCCGCACCGCGCCGCCGTATCCGGGCGGCCGGGGCCGGACGAACCCGGCGGCCGGTGTGCGCCGCCGGTCGGGCATCATTGCCCGGAAGGTCCGCAGGGGCGGCCGGTCCGCCCGTGCGCGGGATCAACCTTACCCTGACGTAAGGGATGGGTAGGGTCGCCGAGCTGTGAATCACAGGTGAACGACGCCCGGCGTCCTGTGATCCGCGCCACGCGCGGTTCCCGTTCACCACTTCGGAAGGCGATGGCAGATGGCAAGGGAACGAGCGCGGCGATGACCCAGCGGCGGATGCAGATCGGCGAGGTGGCCGAGCGCACGGGCCTGTCCCTGCGCACCATCCGGCACTACGAGGAGGTCGGTCTGGTCGTCCCCTCCGCCCGCAGCAAGGGGGGCTTCCGGCTCTACACCGACTCGGACGTCGACCGGCTGATGGTCATCCGGCGGATGAAGCCGCTGGGCTTCTCCCTGGAGGAGATGCGGGACCTGCTGCGGATCACCGACCGGCTCTCCTCCGGCGAGCCGCTGCCGGACGCCGAGCGCGAGCGGCTGCGGGAGAGGCTGGACGCCTACCGCAAGGTGGCCGACGCCCGGTGCGAGACGCTGCGCGCCCGGCTGATGGCCGCCGAGGACTTCGCCGCCACCCTCAGGAGGCAGCTCGACGGCCGGAAGTGAGGCGTCAGTAGCTCCACCAGCGGCCCTCGACGGGCTGCGCGATCCAGGTGTAGATCCCGCTCTCCGCGGGACCGCGCCGCCAGACGGCCTTCACCTCCTCGGCGGGATACTCCTCCAGGCAGTCCCAGACGCCCAGGGAATCGGTGTCCTCGATGACGATCTGGCCGTCGGCGGTGCGCCCGGCCCGACCGGCCTCGATCAGCTTCTCCCGCCCGTCCTTGAGCTGCAGTTTGAAGACGGCCATCGTGCGCGCCTCTCTCCCGGCGGTCCCCGCCGCTCGGCGGTTCCCGGATGGTCTTCAGGGGTCACGGAAGTTTTCGGGGTGTGCCACCCCCGGGGCGCCGGACGACGACGGAGCGGTGGCCCCGGAGGTGGCGAGTGGAAGCAGGCCGACCATGTCGGCGAGCACGCTTACTCTAACGCGCGGGAAGGGTTGCCGCCGGTCCGCTGGTGCCAATGGCGGAACCCGTTCGAAGGAGGTCCCGGGGTGTCACCGGAAGCACGGGGCGCGGTGCGCGTAAGGGGCGGACGCCGGTACGCCCGCCGGGGGCTGACGCCGTGTGGGACCGCCGGGGGCGTGCGCGCCCCCGGCGCCCGTCACAGCAGGGTGAGCTGGACCGGGCCCGGCCCGGGCTCCGGGGCGCAGCGCACGGGGACGGCGCGGTGCGCGCCCGGCCCGGCCGGGCCGATGCCGTACTCCTGGGCCAGTTCGTGCACCTGCCGGGTGATCCGGCGCTGGTACCACCGGGGGGCGTAGGCGCCGTCGGCGTACAGCGCCTCGTAGTGGCGCACCAGGCCGGGGTGCTCGCGGGCCAGCCAGGCCATGAACCACTCGCGGGCGCCCGGCCGCAGGTGGAGGACGAGCGGGGTGACGGAGGTGGCGCCGGCCGCCGCGACCGCCCGGACGGTCGCGCGCAGCCCGGCGGGGCTGTCGGAGAGGAACGGGACCACCGGGGCCATCAGCACCCCGCAGCCGATGCCGTGCTCGGTGAGGGTCCGCACCACCTCCAGCCGCCGCTCGGGGGCGGGGGCGCCGGGCTCGACCGCGCGCCACAGCTCCTCGTCCAGGAACGCCACCGACACCGATATGCCCACCTCGGCCACGGCGCGGGCCGAGCGGAGCAGGTCCAGGTCGCGGAGGATCAGCGTGCCCTTGGTGAGGATGGAGAAGGGGTTGGCGAAGTCGCGGAGGGCCGCCAGGATGCCGGGCATCAGCCGGTAGCGGCCCTCGGCGCGCTGGTAGCAGTCGACGTTGGTGCCCATCGCGATGTGCTGGCCGTGCCAGCGGGGCGAGGCCAGTTCGCGGCGGAGCAGCCGGTCGGCGTTGGTCTTCACCACGATCTGGGTGTCGAAGCCGAGCCCGGTGTCCAGGTCCAGGTAGGCGTGGCTGCGGCGCGCGAAGCAGTACACACAGGCGTGCGAGCAGCCCCGGTAGGGGTTGACGGTCCACTCGAACGGCATCCGGGAGGCGCCGGGCACCCGGTTGATGATCGAACGCGCCCGTACCTCGTGGAAGGTGATGCCCCGGAACTCGGGGGTGTCGAACGTGCGGGTCACCACGTCGGCGCCGAAGAGGGCGCCTGTGGTGCCGCTCGCGTCCGGTCCGTCGTGGTTCAGGTTGTCCCAGCGCATGCGGCCTCCTCGCTCTGCCCCCCAAGAATAGAACATCTGTTCCCTTCGGGGGCGTCGATCCGGTGCGGCCGGGGCGCCTGTGATTGGCTTGCCGGAGAGCACGACGACCCCCGGCCGCACACCGGCTGACGGCCGGTCACCCGAACACCCAGGAGGAGCCATGGCGCAGGTCGAGGCCACCGCACGGCGCGACATCGCGGCCGACCCGGACGACGTCTTCGCCGCGCTCGCCGACTACGGCGGCGTCCGCGCCCGGGTGCTGCCCGGCCAGTACGGCGAGTACGAGGTGCGCGAGGGCGGCAGGGGGAGGGGGACGCTCGTCCACTGGAGGCTCCAGGCCACCTCCAAGCGCGTGCGGGACTGCCTGATGGAGGTGGACGAGCCGGGCGGGCGGCGGCTCGTCGAACGCGACCGCAACTCCACCATGGTCAACACCTGGACCGTCGCCCCCGGACCGGGCGGACGCGGCGCGCGGGCCGCCGTCACCACCACCTGGCAGGGGGCGGGCGGGATCGGCGGCTTCTTCGAGCGGACCTTCGCCCCCAGGGGCCTCGCCCGCATCCACGGCGAACTCCTCGCCAACCTCGCCGCCGAACTGGAGGGATGAGCGCCCGGCCGCCCCCGCCGGCCGGGCGGCCGGACCGGGCCCCGCACCCGCCGGGGCACCCGTCGGCACCCTCCGGGACAGGGAGGCACGATCCGCGCCGAACGGGGTACGAGGGCTGTCCCGGCGGCCGCGAAGCGGCCCCACGACGACGGTGGAGGGAGAGACCCGTGCACGCCACGTCCCGAGACGGCCGCGCAGGCGACACCTGGGACGGCAACTGGAGCAGCGATCCCGCGATCACGGCCGCCGTCCACCTGCCGATATTCGAGAAGTACTTCGACCCGGACCTGCCGCTGGTCGACGCCGACTGCGGCAACGGCGCCCGGACGGTCTTCCTGGCCGGACGCTTCCACCCGTGCGTCGGCATCGACCGGTCGGCCGACGCCCTGGAGCAGGCCCGGACCGTGGTGGGGGAGGGCGAGGGGCACCGCTCCGCCCCCGACTTCCGGCAGCTCGACGCCGCCGACCCCGGCGCCATGCGGCGCCTGCACGAGGAGCTGGGGGACGCCAACGTCTACCTGCGCGGCGTCCTCCAGCGCAGCGAGCCCGACCGCCGGCCGCGCGTCGTGGAGTCCGTCGCCGTCCTCGTGGGCGAGCGCGGGCGCGCCTTCGTGGTGGAGGCCGCCCCCACGGCCCGGGCCGCCCTGGCCCGGAGCGCCGGGGCCGCCGACCCCACCGAGCTCCCCGGCCCCCTGGACGCGCCCGGCCTGTCCGACCTGCCGCACCTGGCCGGGAAGCACGGCCCCGAGGGCGGGCCGCCCGAACTGGCCGCCCCGTTCGGCGAGGCCGGGCTGCGGGTGCTGGCCGCCGGCTCCCTCCCGCTGTCCACGACCGAGTTCGAACCGGACGGCTCGCGGCTGGACCTCCCGGCGAACTGGCTGGTGGTCGGCCGGAACGGCTGACACCGGCCGGGCGCGGGCAGGCGTCCCGGCCCGGCCCGGACGGCCGGGGACGCGGCGCGGCGGCACTCCTTCCGGGGGCTTTGACCTCGCCCGGGCGGCGCGTAACGTGGCGTGCCATGACGAAGATCCTCATCAGTGCGGACATGGAGGGCGCCACGGGGGTGACCTGGCCCGCCGACGTGCTGCCGGGGACGCCCCAGTGGGAACGCTGCCGTCCGATGCTCACCTCGGACGTCAACGCGGCGATCGCCGGGTTCTTCGACGGCGGAGCGGACGAGGTGCTGGTCAACGAGGCGCACTGGACCATGCGGAACCTGCTGCTGGAGCGGCTGGACGACCGCGCCCGGATGCTCACCGGCCGCCACAAGGCGCTCAGCATGGTCGAGGGGATCCAGCACGGCGACGTGGACGGCGTCGCCTTCGTCGGCTACCACACCGGCGCCGGCACCGAGGGGGTCCTCGCCCACACCTACCTCGCCAACACCGTCACCGGCGTGTGGCTGGACGGCGAGCGGGCGAGCGAGGGACGGCTCAACGCCGCGGTGGCGGCCGAGTTCGGCGTCCCCGTCGTCCTCGTCACCGGCGACGACCGCACCTGCGAGGACGCCCGCGGCTACGCCCCGGACGCGCTGGGGGTCGCCGTCAAGGACTGCGTCTCCCGGTACGCGGCCGTCTGCCGCACTCCCGCCCGCACCGCCGCCGACATCCGCGCCGCGGCGAAGGAGGCGGCGGCGCTGGCGGTCCGCCGCGAGCCCGCCGGGCCGCGGCCCCGCACCGTGGAGCTGGAGTTCGACGCCGAGCACCTGACCGGCGCGGCGACCCTCGTCCCCGGCGTGGAGCGGACGGGCGAGCGCCGCGTGGCGTACACCTCGCCGTCCATGTACGAGGGCATCCGCACGTTCAAGGCCGTCACCACGGTCGTCTCGTCCGCCGTGGAGGAGCAGTATGGCTGAGCGCATCGACCGGCAGGCCCTCGACGAGGCGGTCGCCTTCACCTCCGAGCTGATCCGCATCGACTCCGTCAACCTCGGCAACGGCGACGGCACGGAGCGGAAGGCCGCCGAGTACGTCGCCGAGCGCCTCTCCGACGCCGGCCTCGAACCGAGGCTGCTGGAGAAGGTCAAGGGACGCACCAACGTCGTCGCCCGCATCGAGGGCACCGACCCGTCCGCCGACGCCCTCCTCGTCCACGGCCACCTGGACGTGGTGCCCGCCGAGCCCGCCGACTGGGCCGTCCACCCCTTCTCCGGCGAGATCCGCGACGGGGTGGTGTGGGGCCGCGGCGCGGTCGACATGAAGAACACCGACGCCATGGTCCTGGCCACCGTCCGCGCCTGGGCCCGCGCCGGGGTGCGCCCCCGCCGCGACATCGTCCTCGCCTTCACCGCCGACGAGGAGGACACCGGCCAGTACGGCGCCGACTTCCTCGCCCGGGAGCACCCCGGGCTCTTCGAGGGCTGCACCGAGGGCATCGGCGAGTCCGGCGCCTACACCTTCCACGCCGGCGACGGCCTGCGGCTCTACCCGGTCGCGGCCGGGGAGCGCGGCACCGCCTGGATGGAGCTCACCGCCACCGGACGCGCCGGCCACGGCTCCAAGATCAACCACGCCAACGCGGTGAGCCGCCTCGCCGCCGCGGTCCACCGGATCGGCGAGCACGTCTGGCCCGTGCGGCTCTCCCCGACGGTGCGGGCGGCCCTCGCCGAGCTGTCCCGCCTCAACGGCTTGGACGTCCCCGACTTCGACGCCCCCGACTTCGACGTGGACGCCCTGCTGGGGAAGCTCGGCCCGGCGGCCAGGCTGGTCGAGGCGACCGTGCGCAACAGCGCCGCCCCCACCGGCCTCAGGGCCGGCTACAAGATCAACGTCATTCCCGGCAGCGCCACGGCGTACGTGGACGGGCGGATGCTCCCCGGCACCGAGGAGGAGTTCACCGCCACCATGGACGAGCTGACCGGCCCGGACGTGGAGTGGGCGTTCTACCACCGGGGCCCGGCCGTCGAGGCGCCGGTGGACTCGCGCACCTTCGCCGTGCTGCGCGAGTCCCTGGAGCACTTCGACCCCGACGCCCACGTCGTCCCGTTCTGCATGACGGGCGGCACCGACGCCAAGCAGTTCGCCCCGCTGGGCATCGCGGGCTACGGCTTCTCGCCGCTGAAGCTCCCCGAGGACATCAACTACCAGGCGATGTTCCACGGCGTCGACGAGCGCGTCCCCGTCGAGGCCCTCCACTTCGGCGTGCGGGTCCTCGACCGGGCCCTGTTCAACCTCTGAGGCCGCCCGCCCCGGACGCGCGCCCGGGGCACGAACCGGCCCGCATCCGACGAACCGCAGACAGGGAAGAGAGGGAGCCGCCCGATGACGCCCGCCACCGCCCCGTACGGCACCTGGACGTCCCCGATCGACGCCCGCCTGGTCGCCGAGCACGACGGCCGGCCCGAGTACGCGGGCGCCGTCGGCCAGGAGGTGTGGTGGACCGAGCCCCGCCCCGCCGAGGGCGGACGCCGGGCCCTGATGCGGCTGCGCCCGTACGGCGCCGGGCCGGCCGAACCGGCGCTGCCCGGGCCGTGGGACGTCCGCAGCCGGGTGATCGAGTACGGCGGCCGGCCGTGGGCCGGGACGGCGCGCGCCGGGGACGGGCCGCTGATCGTCTTCGTCCACCACCCCGACCAGCGGCTGTACGCCTTCGAGCCGGACGCCCCCGGCTCCCGGCCCCGCCCCCTCACCCCCCTCTCCCCGGTCGGCGGGGGACTGCGCTGGGCCGACCCGGTGCTGCTGCCGGAGCGGGGCGAGGTGTGGTGCGTCCTGGAGGAGTTCACCGGCGCCCGGCCCACCGACGTCCGCCGTGTCCTCGCGGCCGTCCCCCTGGACGGCTCGGCCGCCGAGGACCGCGCCCGGGTGCGGGAGCTGACCGACGGCGCCGACCGCTTCGTCACCGGCCCCCGCCTCTCCCCGGACGGCCGGCGCGCGGCGTGGCTGGCCTGGAACCACCCCCGGATGCCCTGGGACGGCACGGACGTCCGCCTCGCCGACGTCACCGGCGACGGCGCCCTGACCGGCGTGCGGACCGCCGCCGGCGGGGACGGGGAGTCGGTCGCCCAGGCCGGCTGGGCCGCGGACGGCTCGCTGCTGTTCACCGGCGACGCGAGCGGCTGGTGGAACCTGTACCGGCTCGACACGGACAGCGGGGAGCGCACCGCCCTCTGCCCCCGCCCGGAGGAGTTCGGCGGACCGCTGTGGAAGATCGGCCTCCAGTGGTTCGAGCCGCTGGACAGCGGCCTGGTCGCCGTCCTCCACGGCGCCGGGTCCCCGCGCCTGGGCGTCCTCGACCCGCGCACCGGCGAACTGGCCGACACCCCCGGACCCTGGACCGAGTGGGCCCCGACGCTGGCCTCCGCGGGCACCCGCGTCATCGGCGTCGCCGCCGGCCCGCACCGCGGCCACGAGGTGGTGGAACTGGACACCCGCACCGGCCACGCCCTGGTGGTCGGCTCCCGGCACACCGACCCCGTGGACCCCGCCCACTACCCCGAGCCCGAGGTGCGGGTCTTCCACGGGCCCGGCGGGCGCGAGATCCACGCCCAGCTCTACCCGCCGCGCAACCCGGCGCACCGGGCGCCCGACGGCGAACTGCCCCCGTACGTCGTCCGGGCCCACGGCGGCCCCACCGGGCGGGCGGGGCTCGCCCTGGACCTGGAGATCGCCTACTTCACCTCGCGCGGCATCGGCGTCGTGGAGGTCGACTACGGGGGCTCGACGGGCTACGGCCGCGCCTACCGCGAGCGGCTGCGGGAGCAGTGGGGCGTGGTCGACGTCGAGGACTGCGCGGCCGTCGCGCGGACCCTGGCCGCGGAGGGCGCCGCCGACCCCGCCCGGCTCGCCATACGCGGCGGCAGCGCGGGCGGCTGGACCGCCGCCGTCTCCCTCACCTCGCCGCGGACCGAGGGCCTGTACGCCTGCGCGGCGATCAGCTACCCGGTCCTGGACCTGGACGACTGGGCGGCCGGCGGAACCCACGACTTCGAGTCGCGGTACCTGGTCTCCCTGATCGGCTCCCCCGAGGAGCACCCCGACCGCTACCGCGACCGCTCCCCCCTCCGCCACGCCCACCGCGTCACCGCGCCGTTCCTGCTCCTGCAGGGCCTGGACGACCCGGTCTGCCCGCCCGCCCAGTGCGACCGCTTCCTGGCCGCGGTCGCCGGGCGCGGAGTGCCCCACGCGTACCTCGCCTTCGAGGGCGAGAGCCACGGCTTCCGCCGGGCGGAGACCGTCGTCCGGGCCGTCGAGGCCGAACTCGCCCTGTACGCCCAGGTATTCGGCTTCGACCGCCCGGACGTGCCCCCGCTGGAGCTGACCCGATGACCCCCGCCGAACCCTCCCGCACCGCCCTCGTCCGGCCCCCGCGGCTGCGACCCGGCGACCGGGTGGCGATCGTGGCCCCCAGCGGGCCGGTGCCCCGCGAACGGCTGGACGCCGGGGTGGACGTCCTGCGCGGCTGGGACCTGGACCCGGTCGTCATGCCGCACGTCCTCGACGTCCACCCGCGCCTGGACCACCTCGCCGGCGCCGACGCCGACCGGGCCCGCGACTTCACCGACGCCTGGTGCGACCCCGCCGTCACGGCCGTCCTCGCCGCCCGCGGCGGCTACGGGGCCCAGCGGATGGCGGACCTGGTGGACTGGGAGGCGCTGCGGGCGGCCGGCCCCAGGGCGTTCGTCGGCTACAGCGACCTCACTGCGCTGCACGCGGCCGTCGCCGACCGGCTGGGCCTGGCCACCCTGCACGGCCCGATGCCCGCCACCGTCTCCTTCCTCAAGGACGCCGCGACCCAGGACCACCTGCGCCGCACCCTCCTCGAACCGGAGACGGCCACCGCGATCGCCCCGGCCGGCGCGCGCACCCTGGTGCCCGGCCGCGCCCGCGGCACCACCTTCGGGGGCTGCCTGTCCCTGCTCGCCGGCGACGTCGGCGTCCGCGGGCGGCGGCCCGCCTGCCCGGACGGCGGCGGCATCCTGCTGCTGGAGGACGTCGGGGAGAGGCCGTACCGCATCGACGGGTACCTCACCCACCTGCTGCGCTCCGGTGCGCTGGACGGCGTGACGGGGATCGTGCTGGGCTCCTGGCACGACTGCGGCCCCTACGAGGAGGTCCGCGCGGTGCTGCTGGACCGGCTCGCCCCGCTGGGCGTCCCCATGGTGGAGGAGGCGGGCTTCGGCCACGGCCCGACGACCCTCACCCTCCCGCTGGGCGTGCCCGCGACCCTGGACGCCGACGCGTGCGTCCTGACCCTGGAGGAGACGGCCCTGGCATGACCGGCACCCCGGCGAGCGGCGACCCGCTGCCCGAACCCCAGCACACCGCCCCGCCCGACCCGGGCGGCCTGCTGCTCGCCCACCTCGATTACCACCGCGATTACCACCGCGACACCGTCCTGCGGAAGCTCGACGAACTCCCCGGGCCGGGCTGCGCCGCAGCCGGCTGCCCTCCGGCTGGACGCCGCTGGAGCTGCTCCGGCACCTGAGGCGCATGGCACGCCGCTGTCCCCGAACTCCGTCCGGGAGGCCCCCGGCCGGGGTTTCCCGGCCGAGCCCGTCGAGGGCCCCTGGGCCGACCAGGACGCCGACGGCCGCCGGCACGTCCCCGGCGGACTGACGGCCGGGCAGGTCGTGGAGCGCTTCCGCGCCCAGCGCGCCCGCTCCCGCGGGATCGCCGCCTCCGCCGGCCCGGCCGACCGCGCCGCGGTCGGGGGCCGCTTCGCCACCGAGGAGGAGGCCCCGGCCCTGTCCCGGATCCTCTTCCACGTCCTCCAGGAGTACGCCCGCCACGCCGGCCACCTCGACATCGCCCGCGAACCGGCCGACGGCACGGCGGGGGAGTGAACGCCGGGCCCTACAGTCCCGCGAGGTCCGCCAGCGTCCGCACCTGACGCATCATCGCGGCGCCGGCCTCCAGGTCGCCCGTCTCCGCCGCGGCCCACAGCGCCGACTCCACGCGCCGCGCCACCGCCCACGCCCGGAGCCGCACCACGTCCTCGCCGAGCACGCCGGCGACGAGCGCGGACCGCGCGGCGACCACCGACCGGGGGGCGGGGCGGCCGAAGGGGGCGTCGATCTGCTCGATCAGCGGCCAGGGGTCGTACAGCGGGTCGCCCACCATCGGCTTGGGGTCGATGGCCAGCCAGGACCGCCGCCCGGCGGCCAGCACATTGCCGGGGTTGAGGTCGCCGTGCACCACGGTCTCGCGGCCGGCCGTCGCGGGCAGCTCGCGTAGCAGCCGCACCCCCAGCGCCACCAGGGCGGGATCGAAACCCGGGGGCCGGAGCCGGTCCATGCGCTCCTGGGCGATCACCGCCCACTCGGCGGTCACGTCCGCCATCCGGTCCAGGCCCGTCTCCGGCGGCACGGGCACGTCCCACAGCTCGCGCAGCAGCCCGGCCCCGGCCACCAGCCGCTCCTCCACCGGGAGTTCGGCGGCGTCCTTCAGCCCGGTGCCGGGCACGCAGCGCTCCAGCAGCAGGGCGTACCGCCCGGCGTCGTGCTCGTACGGCCGCACGGCGCCCCGCCCGTCCCACAGCCGCAGCGCCTCGCCCTCCCCGGCCGCCTCCGGGTGCGGCCAGCTCACCTTGAGCACGGCGTCCGAGCCGTCGGCCCGCCGCACCGGCGCCACCCACGAGCAGCTTCCCCCGGTGTACGGCCTGCCGGGTGTCAGCTCCCAGCGCTCCAGCAACTCCCGTACCAGTTCCGGCAGCCGGTCCAGCCACTGCGGCCCGCCCGGGTAGCCGGAGACGGTGCGGACGACGGGCAGCACGGGCGGCACCAGCTCCTCGGGCGTCATGGGACCCGAGCATAGGGACCGCGTCACCGGACCCCGGACCCCGTCGAGGTTGTTGACGCCGAGCCGGTGGACGACGACGGGGCCCGGCTTCCCGAGCAGAGGCAGGAGCGGCGACCGCGGTACGTGCTGGATCAGCACACGGTGCTGCGGCCGGGCGATGCGGCCGGGCGAGACGCCGCCCACCGCCGGTGAAGTACCGCGGTGGACCGAGGCCGATTTCCGGATCTCCGCGGGGACCGCCCGCGCGCTGGACGAGGCCCCGCCGGAGAACACCGAAGACGCGCGGGACACCGCCTGGCGCGGGTTCGAGAAGTGGTGCCGGCGCGAGGGGCGGGCCGCCGAGCCGTGCACGACGGCCACGTTCGCCGAGTACGCCCGGCACCTGGTGGACCGCGGTCTCGAGGTGAACACCATCAGGACGTACATGAGCGACATCCGCGCCCGGCAGCCCATCGGGAGGCGGCCCGCGACCCGTTCACCCGCATCCCCCTCGGCGGGCACCAGGCCCCGGCCGCGCCGCAGACGTGCAAGGCCCCCGCCGTGGAGCTTGGGTTCAAGGGGTCGTCGCAACACCACTTGGCTTCAGGTGGTGAGTAGATCACGTAGACGCTCGGCTGGGGTATCCCAGCCGAGCGTCTTGCGTGGGCGGCCGTTGAGTTCCTGGGCGACGTGTTCGAGGTCTTCGGGACTGTGGACGCTCAGGTCGGTGCCCTTCGGGAAGTACTGGCGCAGGAGTCCGTTGGTGTTCCGCATGCAGTACAGCGCGGAGCGGTCCGGCGACCCGTACATGGTCATTCTGACCTCCTACCTGCGCGGACAGTCGTGCTTCAACACCGGCCGGCACGAGGTCGGGCTGCGGCTGGTGGAACGCGCCTTGGTGGACGTGGAGGACGACGCCCGGCGCGGGAATCGGTCGGCGCTGTGCGTCCAGGGCAACTTGCGGCTGCGCGCGGCGATGCTGGCGGCCCGCAGCCACTCCGGGGACGAGGCTCGCGCCCAGTGGGCGGAGGCGTGGGAGACCGCCGGGCGGGCCTTGTCCCCGAATCCTGAATACGGGTCATGCGGCTGGCGTCAGCGTAGTGGATGTCGTTCGGAAGGTGTTCTGGTAGGCGACCGGGCTGCGGCGCCCCAGGTGGGAGTGGCGGCGTCGGGTGTTGTAGCGGTGCAGCCGGCGGAACGCGTCGAGGCGGGCCCCGCGCTCGCCGGACCAGTGCTTGCGGCCCTGGAGGGTCTCGCGTTCGAACGTCGCGTTGAAGGACTCGGCGAGCGCGTTGTCCGCCGAGCTGCCGACCGCGCTCATGGACTGGCGGACGCCCACTGCGCGGCGGGCGTCGGCGAAGGCGGCGCTGGTGTACTGGGCGCCGTGATCGGTGTGCAGGACCGCTCCGGCGAGGCTGCCGCGGGTGAGCTCGGCCGCGGCCTGCCGGATCGTCGCTTCGGGCCGCGACTGGTGGAGCGCGACCGCGTCCGCCTTGAACTGCGGCGGATAGTTCTTCATGACCACGAGATGTCCGTTCCCAGATCCTCAGGATCCAGTGAGTCTTTTCAGCGGTGTCGCTCCAGGGTGAGGACGGCTTCGGCGAGGACGGCCATGAGGTTGGGGCTGCAGCGGGCGTGTCGGAAGATCCGCCAGGACTCCAGGCGGGCGATTCCGCGTTCGGCGGGTGCCCGGGCGGCGGACAGGGCTCGGTTGACCGTCCGCTCGGTGGGGGTGAGTTCGCCGTTGGGCGGGCGGCGTTCGGCGGTGGTGACCCGGTTGCCTGCACCGGTGTAGGCCATGTCGGCGAGGACCGGGACTCCTTGGCGTTCACGGATTCGGATGATCTTGTGGGTGCGGGCCGGGGGCACCGCCCGGCCGGAGGCCGGGGGAGGTCAGGTCGTGGGTTTGGCCCGGCAGTGCCGGCGACAGCCAGAGGATCTCTCCGGCGGGATCGGTGACGACCTGCACGTTCACGCCGTGCCGCTGGTGCTTGGAGGAGTAGTCGGCCCGTCCGTCGCCGATCCGGTCGCGCTCGGCGGGGGAGCCGTCCACCAGGGCGTGGTCGGGGTCGGTCTCCCGCAGTGTTTTCAGCGGTCCCGGCGCTGTGTCCGCCAGGTGCCGGACGACGGTGGTGACGTGGGCGTGGGCGGTGCCGACGGATATGCCGAAGCCCGCGGCGGTCTGCGCGAGGGTGTCGTGCCGCCGGAGGTGGACCAGGGCGACGAGAGCACGCTGGTGCGGTGGGAGCTTGCAGCGGCGGTCACCCTCACGGGTGACGATGAGCAGGGTGGCCCGCTCGACCAGGGCGTGAGGCAGGTCGAGTGCGGCAGGACAGGGAACCAACGAGGCTCCTGCGCTGATGAGTTGAGATGTCGAACACCTCTCTCAACGGCACAGGAGCCTCGTGCGTTGCGGGCAGCGGCCTCGTCATCCATCCGGTGGCCACGCTGAAAAGGCTCAATCGTGACCACGCCCGACTCCGAGCTCCGGGAGAACGCGCCTCCACCCAGCTCAAAACCTGGCGGCTGTTGCGGCGAGCCCGCTGTTCCACCCGCCGCATCGGCACGGCAGTCCAAGCCGTCCACACCCTGCTGACCTGCAACTACTCAGGATGAAAACGGTTCAGCAAAGAAGTGCCGAAGGGATCAGGGACGGCACCGGATCTGTAAACGGGAAGGACGGGCCGCGTTCCCGTCGGGCGGGACGTGGAATTCGGAGTTCGCGGAAGGTGCCGTCGCGGAGCGTCGTGGAGAGCACGTCGACCCGTTGCCCCGCTCGGGTCCGCGATCAGTTGTGCTCCTCGTCGATGGTGACGGCGACCCCGTTCTCGACCTGGACGACGACGGCGACGCTGCCCTTCTTGGCCGCGGCTTCGAGCTCCTCCTCGGTGCACGGCGTGATGGTCTCCGCGTCACCGCAGATCCAGCCGGCGCCGTTGATGACGGTGTCGGTGGCGGTGAAGAACGCACGCTCGTCACCGTCGCGGCTGAGGGAGTACTTGCCCGGGGCCATGTACCCGAGCGTGCCGGAGAAGAGCCCCGACCTCTCCCCCTCGCCCATACCGTTGCCGCCGCTGGTACCGGTGCCGCTGTCGGTGTGCTCCTCGATGATGCTGACAGCCACTCCGTTCTTGACGTCGACCGTCGCTTTGAACCCCTTCTTGGCCGCGGCTTCGAGCTCTTCCTCGGTGCACGGCGTGGCGGCCTGGCCGTCCGCGTCACCGCAGATCTTGCCCGCGCCCTCGATGTCGGTGTCCTCGGAGGTGAAGAACGCCTGCTCCACGCCGTTCGCGCCCGTGACGGTGTATTTGCCGGGGGCGAGGTAGGAGACCGTGCCGACCCACTTGCCCGACACCATGCCGCTCTTCGAGCCCCTCTCGCCCGACGGGGACTTGCTGTCGGCACCGGTGCCGCTCCCGCCGTCGTCGGACTTCCCCTTGGCGGCCGAGGCCGTGGCCGCGGTCGTGGCCGCGGTCGACTTGCCGCCGTTCTCCGTGCCCTCTCCCTGACAGGCGGTCAGCAGCATCGTCGTGGCCACCAGGGCCGCGGCGGCGAGGACGGACTTGCGGCGGTGCGTGCGAAGCATAGTGGGACTCCCCCTGCTGATGGTGATGTGGCCGGGCCGGATTGGTCATTCCGGCTGGTCTCTGCCTTGTCCATCACCATCCTGAACGGTGCGGCGACCCCCGGGGAAGCGCGGTTACGGTGTCATGACACTCCTGTCGTGATTACGGGACGCCGCTTCTACGTCCCCGAGCCATGCGGCACGGCCGCCTCTTCCTCGCCGGTGACGCCGCACACATCGTGCCGCCCACCGGTGCCAAGGGCCCCAACCTCGCCGTCGGCGACGTGGTCACCTTCGCGCGGGCCCTGGCCCACCACACCGAAACCGGCTCCGACGAGCTGCTCGACGCCTACTCCGCGACCAGCCTGCGCCGCGTCCGGCAGGCCAGGCGGTTCTCGCACGACATGACGCTCATGCTGTACGGCGCGCGACCCCGACTCGTTCTGCTGGACGGCACGCTCGCCGAGTGCGACCGGGGCGGTGACGGACGGGCCGACTACTCCCACAAGCACCGCCGGTACGGCGTGAACGTGCAGGTTGTCACCGCCCCGGACAGCCAACCGCTCCCGCCCACTCCCGCCCGCGGAGGCACGGTGACGGCCACTGCCGCCCCCACATCCGACGTGGCCCGCGACCCGCAGCCGAACGACGTGCCCGAACGCCGGGTCCGAATGCCGCCGGACTCCGGGCCCGCGCCGCACGACGATCGAGTCATGTCCGAGACAGCGAACGACACGACCGGAACGAACGACCTGTACGGCAAGGCGGCACTGGTGACCGGCGGCAGCCGCGGCATCGGAGAGGCCGTGGCGCTGCGGCTCGCCCGGGACGGCGCCGACGTGGCACTGACCTACCAGCACTCCCGGGAGCGCGCGGAGCGGGTGGTGGAGCGGATCAAGGCCGCCGGCCGCCGGGCCCGGGCGATCCACGCGGACAGCGCCGACCCGGCCGCCGTCCGCGCCGCCGTGGAGACCACCGTGGCGGAGTTCGGGCGCCTGGACATCCTGGTGAACAACGCCGGGACCGGAGTCATGGCCCCGATCGGGGAGATCGCGGCCGAGGACGTCGACCGGGTGCTCCACGTCAACGTCCGCGCCCCCTACCTGGCCTGCCAGACCGCCGTCGCCCACATGGGGGAGGGCGGACGGATCGTCACGATCGGGAGCTGCATGGCCGAGCGCGTCGCCTTCCCCGGCGCGTCCCTCTACGCCACCGGCAAGGCCGCCCTGACCGGCCTGACCAAAGCCCTGGCCAGAGAACTCGGCCCGCGCGGCATCACCGCCAACCTCGTCCACCCCGGCCCGATCGACACCGAGATGAACCCGGCGGACGGGCCGAACGCCGAGTACCAGAGCGGCCTCACGGCGCTGGGGCGCTACGGGAGGCCGGAGGAGGTCGCCGCGACGGTGGCGCATCTGGCCGGACCCGGCGGCCGGTACGTCACCGGGGCCTCCATCGCCGTGGACGGCGGCTTCACCGCCTGAACCGGGGGCCGCGGAACGGAGCGGGGGCCGGAGCGCGTGGATCCATTCTCGCGGCTCCGGCCCCCTCTGTCACCGCCCTTCGGAACGATCTCTCCGCCGTTTCCGGCGCCTATCGTTGAGGCCGGCCGACCGGAGGGAGAGACGGAGATGGCGGAGACGGCGCAGTCGGCGCGGACAGAGCAGTCGGCGCAGACGAAACAGACGAGACAGGCGGGACAGGCGCCCGGCGACGCCCGGGCCGAGGTGGCGGCGGAACTGCGCGCGATGGCCGAGAAGGACGGCCGCTCGACCCACCTGGGCCTCAGCGAGGACTTCGCCGAGCAGCTGGCGTGGCGGCGGCTGACGGCCGAACACGGCGACCGCCTGGCGGAGATCATGGACGAGTACGGCTGGCCGAGCGCCGCGGCGGTCGGCGAGGAGGCGGCCACCGCCGCCTGGCTCGTCGCCCAGCACGCCGACCGCGACCTCGGCGTCCAGCGCCGGGCCCTGGCCCTCATGGCGGAGGCCGTGGAGCGGGGCGAGGACAGCGCCTACCGGCTGGCGTTCCTCCGCGACCGCGTCCTGGTCAACGAGGGCCGCCCGCAGATCTGCGGCACTCAGATCGCGGGCGTCCGCGACGGGGCCCCCGTCCCCTGGCCGTGCGCCGACCCCGGCCGGATGGACGAACGGCGCGCCGAGGCCGGCATCGAGCCCTTCGCCCGGTACACGGCCCGTCACGCGCCCGGCCGGTCCGGATGAACGGTGGGCGGCCCTGTGGCGGCCGTGCCACGATCGGCCTCATGACCGACACTCCCGGCGCCCCGTCCGCCGCCCACGAGCCCTGGGTGATCGACGAGTTGGAGCACGCCGGCCCCGAGCACCTGGACCCCGCCCTCGTGGCGGGGTTCGACCGCAAGCAGGGGTACCCCGACCCCGCGCCGGACATCGCCGCGCTGCGCCGCCACGGCGCGGGGAAGGACGCCACCGTGGTCGACCTGGGCGCCGGAACCGGGCGGTTCGCCCTGGCGGCGGCGCGGGAGTTCGCACGGGTGGTGGCCGTGGACGTCTCGCCCGCGATGCTGGAGCACCTGCGGGCCCGGGCCGCCGAGGAGGGGACGGCGAACCTGGAGTGCGTGCGGGCCGGCTTCCTCGGCTACGAGCACCCGGGCCCGCCCGCCGACGCCGTGCACACCCGCCACGCCCTCCACCAACTGCCCGACTTCTGGAAGGCCGTGGCCCTGGACCGGATCGCCCGCCTGCTGCGGCCCGGCGGAGTGCTGCGCCTGCGCGACCTCGTCTTCGACTTCCGGCCGGCCGAGGCCGGGGCCGTTCTGGAGGAGTGGATGGCGGGCGCGGCCGACGACCCCGCGCGGGGATACACCCGACAGGACTACGCCGAGCACCTGCGCACCGAGTACAGCACCTTCCGGTGGCTGCTGGAGCCGATGCTGGACGCGGCCGGGTTCGAGATAGTGGAGACGGAGTACGAGGGACGCCTCTTCGGCACCTACACCTGCCTCAGGCGCCCCTGAACCGTCCGAGCCGTCCCGCCGCGCACTGGAGGAAGCCGTGAAGCTGCACGTACTGAGGGTGTCCGAGCACGCGGCCGACGTACGCGACGGCGCGGTCCTGTCCGAGGAGGAGCGGGCCCGGTGCGCGGCGTTCCTCCGCGAGACCGACCGCGACCGCTACCGGGTCGCCCACACGGCCCTGCGCCGCGAACTCGCCGCGCTCCTGGGCACCGACCCGGCCGCCGTCCCGCTGACGCGCGAGGCGTGCCCGCTGTGCGGCGGACCGCACGGCCGTCCCGCCGTGCCCGGCAACCCGGTGTACTTCTCGCTGTCGCACGCGGGTGACGTGGTGCTGATCGCCTTCGACGACGCCCCCGTGGGAGCCGATGTCGAGGTGTATCCCACGGCGGCCGTCGTCGCCGAGACCGCGGGCGCCCTCCACCCGCGCGAGCGCGCCGAGATCGGCAGGCTGCCGTCCGCCGACCGTCCGGCCGCCTTCGCCCGCTGCTGGACCCGGAAGGAGGCGTACCTCAAGGGGACCGGGACGGGCCTGGGCGAGGACCCGTCGGTCACCTACGTCGGCAGTCTGGCGGTGCCCGCGGAGGTCCCCGGCTGGACGCTCACCGACGTCGGGGCCCCGGAGGGCTACGCGGCGGCCGTCGCCGTCGCGGTGCCCCGCCCGTCCGCGCCGGGCGCCCCGTAGGGCGGGACGGGACCGCGGTCCTGCGGAGCGGCGGCAGGAATGATCACCCCCGCCGGGGGAGTTGTGCAGGGCATGAAGGCAATCGCTCTGAAGAAATACGGCGGACCGGACGACCTGACGCTCATGGACCTCCCCGAGCCCAGACTCGGGCCGGACGCGATCCTGGTGCGGGTGAAGGCGGCCGGGGTGAACCCGGTGGACTGGAAGGTCGGCGCCGGCTACCTCGACGCGATCCTCGACGCCCACTTCCCGCTGATCCCCGGCTGGGACGTGGCGGGCGTCGTGGAGCGGACCGGGCCGGAGGTGCACGAGTTCGCCCCCGGCGACGAGGTGATCGGCTACCTCCGCAAGGACTGGGCGCAGAACGGCACGTACGCCGAGCTGGTCGCCGCGCCGGTGCGGACCCTGGCCCGCAAGCCCGCCGCGCTGGACTGGCGGCAGGCGGCGGGGCTGCCGCTGGCCGGGCTCACCGCGTACCAGTCGCTGAAGCGGCTGGACGTCGGCGAGGGCGACACGGTGCTGGTCCACGCCGCGGCCGGCGGTGTGGGCTCGCTGGCCGTGCAGATCGCGGTCGCCCGCGGCGCCCGGGTCATCGGCACCGCCAGCGAGCGCAACCACGGCTTCCTGCGGGAGCTGGGGGCCGAGCCGGTGGTGTACGGGGAGGGACTGGCGGACCGGGTCCGCGCCCTGGCGCCCGACGGCGTGGACGCGGCGTTCGACTTCGTCGGCGACGGCGCGGTGGAGGTCTCGCAGCAGGTGCTGCGCGACTCCTCCCGGGTGCTGTCCATCATCGACCACGACGTGGCGGCCAAGGGCGGGCGCTACCTGTTCGTACGGCCCGACCGGGACGACCTCACGGCGCTGGCGGACCTCGCCGACGCCGGGAAGCTGACGGTCGCCGTGGACGAGGCGGTGCCGCTGGCCGAGGCCGCCGAGGCGTGGCGGCTCAGCCAGTCCGGCCGCGCCCGGGGGAAGATCGTGATCGACGTCTCCTGAGGCGCCCCGGACGCCCCCGGCACTCCTTCGGGACGTCCCGGGGGCGTTCTCGCGGATCCCCGCGCCGCGGCCGGTGCGGGGATCCGCTACCGGCCCGCCTCCCGGCGGTCGACGTACTCGAAGACCGAGCCGTCCGGATGACGGGCCACCAGGTTCCGGCCGATGGGGGTGGGCGACGGCCCGGCGACGACCTCCGCGCCGACCTCCGCGAGCGTGGCCGCGGCCTCGTCCACGTCCGGCACCGCCAGGGTGGCGGTGACCTTCCGCAGGATCTCCATGGGGCCGGGCGGTCCGCTCAGCAGCAGGAAGGGGCCGACGGCCGCCGCCGAGACGGGCCCCTGTGAGAACCGCGCGGCCTCGGAGCCGGTGATCCGCTCGTACACCCCGACCGCCGCGTCGAGGTCGTCGACACACACGCGCAGCGAAGCCCCCAGAATCTCCATACGGGCGAGCCTAGTTGGGGACGTGCGCGATGTCAGGCGCGTCCGCGCGGCGCGTCCGGCGCCCCGCCCGGCCCGCTACCGGACCCGGCACAGGATCTCCCCGTGGGGCACCATGAACCAGCCGTCCTCCCGCGTGCCCCACTCGCGCCACGCGGCGGCGATCCGCTCCAGCTCCTCCCGCTCCGCGTGCCCGCCGCCGACGGCGAGGGAGGCGTAGGAGGAGGCGACGGTGCGTTCCGCCCACAGGTCGCTCCACCAGGCGCGGTCGGCGCCGTCGGCGAAGCACCAGGCGCTCGCGGAGGCGGTGATGTCGGAGTCGGGGAAGCCCGCCGCGCGGGCCCACGACAGCAGCCTGCGGCCCGCGTCCGGTTCGCCGCCGTTCCCCCGGGCCACCCGGCGGTACAGGTCGAGCCAGCCGTCCAGCCCGGGCACCTCGGGGTACCAGGCCATGGCCGCGTAGTCGGAGTCCCGTGCCGCGACCACCCCGCCCGGACGGCACACCCGGCGCATCTCGCGCAGCGCCGCCACCGGGTCGGCCACGTGCTGGAGGAGCTGGTGGGCGTGGACGACGTCGAAGGAGCCGTCCGGGAAGTCCAGGGCGAGGACGTCGGCGCGCGCGAAGCGGACGTTGGTCAGGCCGCGCCCGGCGGCGGTGGCCCGCGCCTCCTCCAGGACGTCCCCGGAGGCGTCCACCGCCGTCACCTCGCCGGGCGCCACCAGCGCGGCCAGGTCCGCGGTGATGGTGCCCGGGCCGCAGCCCACGTCCAGCACCGACCGGCCGGGGGCCAGTTCGGGCAGGAGGTGGGCCGCGGAGTTGGCGGCGGTGCGCCACCGGTGGGAGCGCAGTACGGACTCGTGGTGGCCGTGGGTGTAGACGGCGTTCGCTTCGGTCATGGCCGCACTGTAGCGGTCTGTCTCGCCATCCGAGCAGAACCGTTTCGCATGATGGACATGGGAGGGAGCCCGCGCGTCTAGCCCGTCACCGGCCGGCCTCCCGTCGCGCCCTCCGCCGGGGGTCCGCCGTAGGGCCAGCGCAGCAGTGCGCCGAGCCCGCCCACGGGCAGTCCTCCGGGGGCGCCGGGCTCGTCCGCGAGCGGGCTCACGGAGACCACCTCGGCGCCGGTGGCCACCGCCGCCCGCACCAGCGCGTCGTCGGCACGGACGCTGACGGGACGGGAGTGGCCCAGGTACCGCACGTCGCTGCGGCGCACCGCCACCTGGTCCGGCTCGTCGCCCACCCACACCTCGCGGTGCAGGTCGGGCCCGTCGGGGCGGACCAGCAGCGTGTCGATGCGGTGCTCGCGCGCCGCGTCGACGAGCGCCGGCACGCCTTCGGCGGCTCCCACCCGGCCGTCGTCGGTCGGCACCCGCCTGGCCTGGAACCGCTCCATGACCTCGGAGGCGTGGCGGCGCAGCCGCTCGGCGCGGACCGACTCCACCTCCTCGTCCAGCAGGCGCTCGCTCTTGGCCTGGTTGCGGCCCGCGCCGCGGACCCCGTGCTCGGCGAGCACGGACACCTCCCGCAGCTCGGGCGCCAGCCGGTCCTGGACGGCGTGGCACTCGCGGCCGTCCCCGGCGAGCACCAGCAGTTCGGCGCCGGTCTCGCTGCGGCGCCGGCGCAGCTCCTCCGCGATGAGGGCGGCGTTGCGGTCCCAGGTGTTCTCCACCGAGTTCTGGAAGTGCCGCTCGTGCCAGGAGATCGACGGGGAGATGTGCAGCTGGTACTCCTCGCCCTGCACCTGGCCCACCTGGTGCCGGCCGGAGGAGTCGCGCAGTTCCAGGTCCGCGCCGGTGCGGTCCACATGGGCCACCAGGCAGGGCGGCGCCGCGTCCATCAGGTCCAGCAGAGGGGTGGTGTGCGGCAGCGGGCCCCAGGTGACCTCCGCGCCGCCGGGCGGCGGCGCGGCCAGGTCCCGGGTGAGCACCACCTCGCCCCCGGTGGCGAACACCGCCCGCCCCGACGGCTGCGAGGTGCGGGGCAGGGCGGCGAGCGTCTCGTACACCGCGCGGCAGGTGAGGTCGTCCGCGCCCTGACTCCTGAGCTGCTCGCACGCCTCGCGGGCGCTGAGTTCGTGGCGGGTGGCCGCGTCCTCGGTCGCCAGCGGGGTGTCGAAGTAGACCGAGGCCCAGGGGCCGGGCCGGTCGAGGATCGGGCTGAGGAATCCGAGTTCCATGGGCTCCCTCCTTGAATGGGGAGTTTCGGGTACCCGAACCGGTGCAAACGACACGGAAGACGACGCGGAAGGCCGCACAGAGGCCACCGAACAGGACCGAGCCAGGAGGTCACCGGCACATGGCACGCGAGATGGGAAGCGACCCGGGGAGCTGGGACATGGGAATCGATCCGGGAAGGCTGTCGGACGCCGAGCTGCTGGAGGAACTGCAGTCCCTGCACCGCACCCGGCACGACACCCTGCTGCACGGGTCGTCCGACGCGCTCGCCGCGCACACCAGGCGCACGGAGCAGCTGGAGAACGAGTACCTGAGGCGCCACCCGGAACGTTCGGTCTCGGCGGGCCGCACCCGGGAGGGCGCCCGGGCGCGGACCGAGTGAGAGACGGGAGGACAACGGGACGGGTGTTTGCCCTTCGCGGGCGGGGGCACCCGGACCGCGGCCGAGCGAGCGGCCCTGTGGGGGAGTGAGAAGGCTCCGGGCACGGAGGTCAGGGACCGTGCCCGGAGCCGCTCCGCGCCGGGACCGGGAACCGCCGGGGCCCGTCCGCGCGCCGAAAAACGCGTGCGCTCCCCGGGCGCGGCGGGAAAGGGTGGGACCGTGAGCACCCAGCCGAACACCCAGTCCCCGAACCACGGATCCCCGAACCACGGATCCCCGGACCGCGGATCCCCGGCCGGCCGCCCCCTGGAACCGGGCGGCGAAGTGACCGTCGTCCTCCTCAAATCCCGTGACAGGCGGGTGAGTTACCCGGCGGAGGCGCTGCGCGACGACGGCGTCCACGCGGTGGTGCGGGCGCCCTGGGCCGGGCCGCCGGTCCGCGACTTCGGCTTCGTCCGCTTCGAGCGGGGCGACGTGTTCACCGAGCACTACTGGCGCGACCGCTGGTTCTCGGTGAAGGAGGTGCGGGCCGCGGACGGCTCCCTCAAGGGCTGGTACTGCGACGTCACCCGCCCGGCCCGCGTCGAGGGCGGGACGCTGACCACCTGGGACCTGGAGCTGGACCTGTGGGTGTCGGCCGACCGGTCCGCCGTGCTGCGCCTGGACGAGGACGAGTTCGAGGCCGAGGGACTGGCCGGACGCGACCCGGAGGCCGCCGGACACGCCCGGCGGGCGCTGGACGAACTGGAGGACCTGGCCCGCTCCGGCGGCTTCGCCGCCCTGCTGGACTGAGGGCCGGACCCGGGGGCCACCACGGCCCCGGGAGCCGGCGGGAGAGCGGGGAGAGCGGGAGAAGCCGTAAGGAGCGGGAGAAGAGGGGGTGTGGAGAGCCGCACCCTCTCCACACCCCCGTCCCCGGACGGCGCGGGCCGCCTCACCCGCGCCGCGGCGCGCTCCCGCCGGCGCCCCCCGGCAGGAACTCCTGCGCCTTGGCCTTCACGCCCTGCCTGATCACCGACAGGCGGTCGGGGTCGCCCTTGGCGATCGCCGACACCATGGCCTCGACCTGGTCCCAGGTGGCGTGCGGCGGGATCGGCGGCATCGCCGGATCGGTCACGAACTCCACGACCGCCGGACCGTCGGCCTCCAGCGCCCGCCGCCAGGCGTCCTCGACGTCCTCCGGGCGCTCCACCCGGATGCCGGTCAGGCCCAGGGAGGACGCGAAGCCGGCGTAGGAGACGTCGGGGAGCTCCTGCGACGGCAGGAACTGCGGCGACCCGCTCATCGCGCGCATCTCCCAGGTCACCTGGTTCAGGTCCCGGTTGTTCCACACCCCCACGACCAGCCGCGGGTCCTCCCACTCGGAGCGGTACCTGGCGATCGTGATCAGCTCGGCCAGCCCGTTCATCTGCATCGCGCCGTCCCCCACCAGCGCGACCGCCGGACGGCCGGGGTGGGCGAACTTCGCGCCGATGGCGTACGGCACCCCGCAGCCCATGGTGGCCAGCGTCCCCGACAGCGAGCCGCGCATGGTGCCGCGCATCCGGATGTGGCGGGCGTACCAGTCGGTGGCCGAACCCGAGTCGACGCTGATGATCGCGTCGTCGGGCAGCAGCGGGTCCAGGGCGTGCATCACGTACTGCGGATTGACCGGGTCGGAGGAGAGCCGGGCCTGCCGCTCCATCACCTCCCACCAGCGCCGGACCGCCGCCTCGATCCCCTCCCGCCAGGAGCGGTCCTCCTTGCGGCGCAGCATCGGCAGCAGCCTTCGGAGCGTGGCGCGGGCGTCGCCGACCAGGTTCACCTCGTACGGGTAGCGCAGCCCGACCATGTGCGGGTCGATGTCGATCTGCACCGCCCGTGCCTGCCCGTACTCCGGCATGAACTGGGAGTAGGGGAAGCTGGAGCCGACCGTCAGCAGCGTGTCGCAGTCGCGCATCAGCTCGTAGGAGGGCCGGGTGCCCAGCAGCCCGACGGCGCCGGTCACATACGGCAGGGTGTCGGGCAGGACGTCCTTGCCGAGCAGGGCCTTGGCCACCCCGGCGCCGAGGACGTCGGCGACCCGCTCCACCTCCGCCCGCGCCCCGGCGGCGCCCTGGCCGACCAGCAGGGCGACCCGCTCGCCGGCGTTGAGGACCTCCGCGGCGCGCTCCAGCGCCTCGTCGGACGGGACGGCCGAGAAGTCGCTCATGCCGAGGCTGGAGGGCACCATCTTGAAGGCGTGGGCGGGCGGGGTGTGGTCCAGCTCCTGGACGTCCGCCGGGATGATCACGGCGGTGGGGCAGCGCCGGCCGTACGCGGTGCGGATCGCCCGGTCCAGCACACCCGGGAGCTGCTGGGGGACGGTGACGGTCTCGACGAACTCCGAGGCCACGTCCTTGAAGAGGGTGTGGAGGTCCACCTCCTGCTGGTAGGAGCCGCCCATCGCGCTGCGGTCGGTCTGCCCGACGACCGCCACCACCGGCACGTGGTCCAGCTTGGCGTCGTACAGGCCGTTGAGCAGGTGGATCGCCCCGGGGCCGGACGTCGCGGCGCACACCCCGACCCGCCCGCTGAACTTGGCGTAGCCCACGGCCTCGAACGCGGACATCTCCTCGTGCCGGGACTGGACGAACCGGGGCCGGTCCCCGGCGCGCGCCCAGGCGGCGAGGAGGCCGTTGATGCCGTCGCCGGCGTAGCCGAAGACGTACTCCACCCCCCACTCGCGCAGCCTGGAGAGCACGTGGTCGGACACTTTCCGGCTCATCGGGCGGCTCCTCTCGGTCCTGCGGTTCCTCGGTGTTCCCCCGTGCCCGGCCGTCCGGCCCCCTCCGGCCGTCCGGCCCCCGGCCCCGCTCGTCAGCCCCTGAGCCGCGGCAGGACCTCGTCCCGGTAGAAGGCGAAGAACCCCTCCAGGTCCGGTCCGATCTGGTTGACGTGCACCACGTCGAACCCGGCGTCGGCGAAGGCCCGCAGGGCGCGCACGTGCTCCTCGGGGTCGTCCCCGAAGGGCAGCCCGGAGGAGGCCACCGTCTCCTCGGTCACCAGCCGGGACGCCTGCTCGAAGTGGGCGGGGGTGGGGAGGATCTGCCCCAGCTCGCCCGGCAGGAACATGTTGGGCCAGCGCCGGTGGACGATGCGGACGGCCTCGTCCCGGTCGCGGGTGTAGCAGACCTTGGTCCCGGCGAACGCCGGCCGCCGCCCACCGCGCTCCCCGCCGCCGCGGCGGAAGCGCTCCAGCCCCTCGGCGTCCGGCATCGTGGTGACGAATCCGTCCGCGATCCGCCCCGCCAGCTCGATCGCGGCCGGGCCGAAGCCCGAGACGTCGATGGGGACCGGCTCGTCGGGCACGTCGTACAGCCGGGCGTTCTCCACCGTGTAGTACCGGCCGCGGTGGCTGACCTCCTCGCCGGTCAGCAGCCGCCGGATGACCTCGACGGCCTCCTCCAGCATCTCCATCCGCACCGACGCCCGCGGCCAGGGATCCCCCAGGATGTGCTCGTTCAGCGCCTCTCCGGTCCCCACGCCCAGCCGGAAGCGGCCCCGCAGCAGCACGGCACTGGTGGCCGCGGCCTGGGCGACCACCGCCGGGTGGACGCGCACGGTCGGGCAGGTGACCGCGGTCTGCACCGGCAGCGAGGTGACCCGGGAGACCGCGCCGATGACGGACCACACGAACGGGCTGTGCCCCTGGACGTCGTTCCACGGGTGGTAGTGGTCGGAGATCCACAGCGAGGTGAACCCCGCCTCCTCGGCCATCCGCGCCTGCTCCACCAGCGCCTCCGGACCGTGGTCCTCACAGGCCAGGAAGTAGCCGTACTCCGTCGCCTCGGGTGCCATCTGGGGTGCCCTTCCGCATGACCGGGTGCTCCGGACACCGGGTAACCGGGTGCCGGTGCGAAAAACATCGTTTGAAGGGGTGGGGCCCGGGCATCCGAACCCTCGTGCTTCGGACCGCAGGCACATCCGCGGGAGCGGCGTGAGCAGCATGACCTCCCCGCCCCGGGTGATCGAGCCTCGGCCCGCCTGTGCCCGTTCCCGCGGTATCCCCCACAGCCCAGTCCACAGTTCGGGAGAGACCGCACATGACCCCCGTACGAGCACGAGCCAAGCACGCGCGGCACCCTCACGACGACGCCCCTGACACCACCGCCCAATTCCGGCGCATAGCCGAACTCCCTGACGGCCCGGAACGCGACGAGCTGCGGCAACAGGTCGTGCGGGCCTGGATGCCCATGGCCGAGCGGCTCGCCCGGCACTTCCGCAACCGGGGGGAGTCCCTGGAGGACCTGGAGCAGGTGGCGGCCCTCGGCCTGGTGAAGGCGGTCACCCGCTACGACCCGGCGCGCGGCAGCGCGTTCGAGAGCTTCGCGGTGCCGACCATCGTCGGCGAGATCAAGCGCCACTTCCGCGACCACATGTGGGGGCTGCACGTGCCGCGCCGGGTGCAGGAGCTGCGCAACCGCGTCCGCGCCTCCGCCCGCCAGCTCAGCCACTCCCTCGACGGACGCGCCCCCGGGATCAAGGAGATAGCCGAGCACAGCGGCCTCACCGAGGAGGAGGTGCGGATCGGCTCCGAGGCCCTGGAGAGCTACAGCACCCTCTCGCTGGACGCCGAACTGCCCGGCGCCGACGACGGCTACGCCCTCGTCGACACCCTCGGCAGCTCCGAGCCCGGCTTCGACCTCGTCGTCTACCGGGAGTCGCTCAAGCCCCGGCTGCGCAAGCTGCCGGAGCGCGAGCGCAAGATCCTCTACCTGCGGTTCTTCTGCGACATGACGCAGAGCAGGATCGCCGAGCAGCTCGGCATCTCCCAGATGCACGTCTCCCGGCTGATCAGCCGCACCTGCAACCGCCTCCACGCGGAGGTGGAGGCCGACCAGGAGCGGGAGCAGGAGAAGGCCTACGCCGGCTCGCGGGCCGCGTAGGGGGATGAGGGGAGAAGGGAGCCGCCGGCCCGTGCAGGCCGGCGGCTCCCGCGTTCCCGGCGCTCCCCGCGCCCGGCGTCCCCGGTCCGCCCCGCGCGTCCCGGGGGCGCGTCACAGGCCGCGCAGCGCCAGGGCGAGGTGCCGCGCGATCCGGTCCACGGCGCCGGCCTCCGCCAGCTCGAACGGGCGGCGCCCACCGGTGCGCAGCAGCGTCAGCGCGCCCAGCGCCGGTCCGCCCTCGCCGTCGGCCAGCGGCACGCACAGCAGGGAGGTCGCCCCGGCCCGCACCAGCACGGGGGCGCCCGCGGCGTCCCGGCCGAACCCGGCGGAGTCCTCCAGCCGCACCCGCAGGGTCTCGCCGCCCCGCCGTATCGCGTCCACCACCAGCGGGCACGAGGCCGGGTCCTGCTCGGCGACCTCCTCCCGCAGCCGCCCGGCCGGGGCCAGGACGGCGGCCCGCCGCAGGGTCCCGCCGGGCACGACGACGTCGACGACCACCCAGTCGGCGAACCGCCCGTAGAGCGCGCCGGCCGCCCGCTGCGGCACCTCCTTGGGGGAGTCCGCCAGGATCAGCGCCGCCGTCACCGCGTCCAGCAGGTCCATCAGCTCGGCGTTGCGGGTGGCCTCGGCCAGGTCGGGGCGGGGCTCGGCGCGCTCCGCCGCCCCCGCGCCGGGCGCGGGCGGCACCGGGGCGGGGGCCGCGGCCCGCTGGAAGACGGCGAGGACGATCGTGCGCGGCTCGTGCGGGGGCCGCAGCGCCGTCAGCGTGGCCCGCAGTTCCCCGCCGGCCCGCCCGCGGTCCGGCGGGCGCAGCAGGTGGACGGCCAGGCTGAGGACGGCCTCGCCCCGGGCGACCGCGGCGACCTGGGAGCGGAAGACCGCCCGCGAGTCGTGGGCCAGCGAGCCGGTCAGCGACCGCCCGGTGGCGTACCCGGCGCGCACCCCGAACAGCTGGGTCGCGGCGAAGTTGAACCGCCGCACCACCCCGTCCCGGTCCAGCAGGGCCACCGCCACCGGCAGCCGCTGGAACAGGGCGCGCAGCAACTGGTGCTCGTGGTGCTCCTGGCGGCCGCCCCGGTGCCGCCCGGCCGCCGCCAGCTCCTCGTACCGCGGCCACAGCACCTCGGCCACGTGCTGGAGTTCGAAGAGGGCCGCGTCCAGGGCGGGGAGCTGGTCCGCGTCGGGCAGGGCACGCGCCGAACGCAGCTCCTCCACCCGTCGGCGGAAGTCCGCCAGTTCGGCTCCGAATTCCTCGGCCTGCGCCATGCGATCAACGTAACCCGCGAACCGCCGCAGGTCTCGTTGGTCACGCGGAAAAGTATGACTCGTCACTCTTTGTCGAGAAGATGACACCGGGGAAGGACGCCCGGGGCGGTGGGAGCCGTTCGGGAGACCCCGCCCCGACCAGGCCGTTTCCCCGTCGCCGTCCGGGGCAGCCGAACCTCGGAACCGGACGCCCGGCCCCGGCCGGAGCCCAGGGAAAGGACCGAGCACCACCATGCCGGACCGATGCGAAGCGATCCCGTTCGAGCCCGCTCCGGAACGGCCGGAGCCGGTGCTCGACGCCGCCTCCTCCGCCCGGAGCCTCGCCCGGCTGGCCGAGCAGATCGTCCGCTGCGTCCCCGGCTGCTGCGGCGCCGCCGCGACCGCCCACACCGGCGGCGAGGACCCCGAGGCGCCCGCCGCCGTCACCCACCCGGACCTGTCGGCGCTCCTGGCCGTGGAGTGGGAGACCGGGGACGGGCCGGTCCTCCACGCCCTCCGCACCGGCCGCCCCACCGGGGCGGACGACCTGCTGCTGGAGGAGCGCTGGCCGCGCTACCGCGCCAGGGCCCTGGACATGGGCCTGCGTGCCAGCGCCACCCTGCCCTACCGCCGCGACGCCCTCACGCTCGCCATCACCGTCTTCGCGTTCCGCCCCCGGCCCCTGACGGAGACCGTGCGCGGCTCGGCGGCGCTGCTGGGCGACCTGGCCGCCACCGGACTGGCCCGGGACCTGCGCTACCGCGAGGCGCTGGCGGAGGTCGAGCACCTGGAGAGCGCCCTGCGCAGCAGGCCCGTCGTCGACCAGGCCTGCGGCATCGTGATGTACGTGCTCGGCTGCGACGCGGAGGAGGCCTTCGCCCTGCTGCGCAGGATCTCCCAGCACACCAACCGCAAGCTCTCCGACCTGGCGCGGGCCCTGGTGCGCACCCGGGGGCACGGCATAGAGCAGGAACTCCAGCGGTTCCGGCGGCACACCTGAGGCGGAGGCACGGATGCAGCGGACCCACACCCCCCCACCCGGCACCGCACCCGGCACCGCACCCGGCGCCGTGCCCGCCGCCGTGGCCGACGCGGCCGGCGGCTACTGGCACCGGCGCGGCCTGCCCACCGCCCCCGGCCAGGTCGTGGCGGCGCCCACCGCGCCCCTGCTGCTCCTGGCGCTGCTCGCCGCCGCCTGCGGGGACGACGCGAGCGCCGGCGTGGTGCTGCCCCGGCCCGGCGCCGCCTGGCACGCCGAGCAGGTCCGGCTGCTCGGCCGCCCCCTCCACCCCGTCCCCGTGCCCGCCGAGTGCGGCGGGGTGCCCGACCCCTTCGCGCTGCTGGAGGCCGTGGGCCGGGCCCGCGCCGCCGGCGGCGACCCGCGGGTGCTGCTGCTGTCCGTGGCCGACGACGTCACCGGCACCACCGCGCCGCCCGAGCTGCTGAGCGAGGTGTGCGAGGCGGCGGCGCAGGAGGGGCTGATGATCGTCAGCGACGAGACCTGGCGCGACACCGTCCACGACCCCCAGGACACGGTGCTCGTCGGCCCCGCCGAGATCCTGCACTGCGCGGGCCGCGCGGCGGACGCGGGCACCCACCCCGGGGACGTCCGCGGCACCGGGCCGCGCACCCCGGCCGCGCCCGCCCGCGCCGCCGAGGAGACCCACGCCGTCGTGGTGCTCACCGCCGAAGCCGCCGGCCCCGCCTCCGCCCGGGGGCCCGGCTTCGGCGCGGGCGTCGCCCGGCTGCCCGCCGGCCGCCGCGGACGGGAGCTGGGGGAGCGGACGCGCGCCGCCCTGGCCGCCCTCCACGCCCGGCTGGACGGCCCCTG
>NZ_BAAATJ010000028.1:0-84520 GCF_039533345.1 Streptomyces glaucosporus
CCTCGCGGAGCGCCGGTCCCGGAAGCGGCGGGCCGCCCGCCGCCAGGGCGGGCACGGGCCCGAAGGCGGCGCGGGCACGGTCCGCCGGGGCCGCCGGGGACGTGGGAGACACCAGGGACGTCAGGCGCGCCAGGGGCGCGAGCGCCGCGCGGAGGGCGCCCAGCACACCGGCCGGGGGGCGCGGGCCCCGCCGGACCCGTGCCCCCGTACGGCGCGAAGGCGCGGCCGGGGTGGTCGCGGTGGTGCGGAGGCGGGACCGGCGCGCGCCGCCCGCCTCGTGCGGACCGGGTGCGCCGCGCATCCGCGTACGCGCGGTCGGCGCGGGTCGCTCGGCCGTCATCGTCCCCTCCTGCTCTCCCCGCGCCGGCCGCCCTCGGCGCGGGGACCGGCGGGCTATCGCTCCTGCGCGGCGGACCGGCCGGAGGCCAGGTCGCGGACGGCGGCGGCGAAGGCCTCGCCGCGCGCGTGGTAGTTGGTGAACATGTCCATCGAGGCGCAGGCCGGCGCCATGAGGACGGTGTCCCCCGGGCGGGCCAGCCGCGCGGCCTCCCGGACCGCCGCGGCCATCGCCCCAGTGTCGGTCCGGTCGAGGTCGACGACCGGGACATCCGGGGCGTGTCGCGCCAGCGCCTCGCGGATCAGGGCGCGGTCGGCGCCGATCAGCACGGCGCCGCGCAGCCGCTTCGCCGCCTTGGCCACCAGATCGTCGAAGGACGCGCCCTTGGCGAGCCCCCCGGCGATCCACACCACCGGGTCGTAGGCGCCCAGGGACGCCTCGGCGGCGTGGGTGTTGGTCGCCTTGGAGTCGTCGACGTAGGCCACCCCGTCCACGTCGGCGACGTGCTCGATGCGGTGGGGGTCGGGCCGGAAGGCGCGCAGCCCGTCGCGCACCGCCCCGGGCTCCACGCCGAAGGCGCGGGCGAGGGCGGCGGCGGCCAGGGCGTTGGCGATGTTGTGCGGGGCGGGCGGGTTCACGTCGGAGACCTCGGCCAGCTCCTGCGCGTGGCTGTGCCGGTTCCCGACGAAGGCCCGGTCCACCAGGATCCCGTCCACCACGCCGAGTTGGGAGGGGGCGGGGGTGCCCAGCGTGAAGCCGATCGCCCGGCAGCCCTCGACGACGTCGGCCCGGCGGACCAGTTCCTCGGTGACGGGGTCGGCGGCGTTGTAGACGCACGCGACCCGGTTGCCCTCGTAGATGCGGCCCTTGTCGGCGGCGTACGCCTCCATCGAGCCGTGCCAGTCCAGGTGGTCGGGGGCCACGTTGAGCACGGCGGCCGAGTGGGGCCGCACCGAGGGGGCCCAGTGGAGCTGGTAGCTGGACAGCTCCACGGCGAGCACGTCGTACCGCTCCTCGCCGAGCACCACGTCGACGATCGGGGTGCCGATGTTGCCGACGGCGGTGGTGCGCAGTCCCGCGGCCGTGAGGATGGAGGCGAGCATCCGCACGGTGGTGGTCTTGCCGTTGGTGCCGGTGACGGCCAGCCAGGGGGCCGCGTCCGCGGGGCGCAGCCGCCAGGCGATCTCGACGTCGCCGACCACGTCCACTCCCGCCCCGGCGGCGGCCGTGAACAGCGGGCTGTCCGGCTTCCAGCCGGGCGAGGTGACGACCAGTGAGGTGCCCTCGGGCAGGGTGTCGCCGTCGCCGAGGCGGACGGCGATCCCCTCCCGCTCCAGTCCGGCGGCGGCCTCGCGCTGCCGCTCGCCGTCGCCGCCGTCCACCACCGTGACCTCGGCGCCCCGCCGGGCCAGGGCGCGGGCGGCGCTGACGCCGCTCACGCCCAGCCCGGCGACGGTGATCCGGCGTCCGGCGAACTCCTCCGCGGTCTGCGCGGTCACTTCCCGGCCGCCCAACTGGCGTAGAACAGGCCGATTCCGACGATGGTGCACATGCCCTGGATGATCCAGAAGCGGACCACCACGAGCACTTCGCTCCAGCCCTTGAGTTCGAAGTGGTGCTGGAGCGGGGCCATCCGGAAGACCCGCTTGCCCGTCAGTCGGAAGGAACCGACCTGGATCACCACGGACATGGTGATGAGGACGAACAGTCCGCCGAGCAGGGCCAGCAGCAGTTCGGTGCGGGAGACGATGGCGAGGCCGGCCAGCGCCCCGCCCAGGGCGAGCGAGCCGGTGTCGCCCATGAAGATCTTGGCGGGCGAGGTGTTCCACCACAGGAAGCCGAAGCAGGCGCCCATCAGCGCGGAGGCGACCACCGCCAGGTCGAGCGGGTCGCGCACCTCGAAGCAGCTCGGGCTGCCGGTGATGGCGCAGGCGTCCTGGTGCTGCCAGACGCCGATGAAGGTGTAGGCGCCGAAGACCATCACCGAGGCGCCGGTGGCCAGACCGTCCAGACCGTCGGTGAGGTTCACGCCGTTGGACATCGCCAGGATCATGAACAGCGCCCAGATGACGAAGAGCACCGGCCCGATCGACCAGCCGAAGTCCTCGGTGAAGGAGAGCTTGGTGGACGCCGGGGTCTGGCCGCGGGAGTCGGCGAAGTTGAGCGAGAGGATCGCGAAGGCGACGCCGACGATGAGCTGGCCGAGCATCTTGGCCTTGGCCCGCAGGCCCAGGCTGCGCTGCTTGACGATCTTGATGTAGTCGTCGAGGAAGCCGACCAGGCCCATGCCGGTCATCAGGAACAGCACCAGCACGCCGGAGAACGACGGCGGCTCGCCGGTTATGACCTTGGTCAGGGCGTAGGCGATCAGCGTCGCCAGGATGAACGCGATGCCGCCCATGGTGGGGGTGCCGCGCTTGCTGTGGTGGTCCCGCGGGCCGTCGTCGCGGATGTACTGCCCATAGCCCTTGCGGGCCAGCAGCTTGATGAGCAGCGGGGTGCCGATCAGGGTCAGGAAGAGCCCGATGGCACCGGAGAAGAGGATCTGCCTCATCATCGGCCGGCGACCTCTCCCCTGCCTTCGGCGGGGAGAGCCCCGCCCTCGACCAGCGCGAGCGCCACCTTCTCCAGCCCCGCCGACCGGGAAGCCTTCACCAGTACGACATCCCCCGGTCGCAGCTCATCGCGCAACAGGTCGATTGCCGCCTGAGCGTCGGACACGTGCACCGACTCCTCACCCCACGAACCCTCGTTCTTGGCACCCATGTCGAGCCAGCGGGCCTCCCGGCCGCCGACCGCCACGAGCTTGCTGACGTTGAGCCGGACGGCCATCCGTCCGACCGCGTCGTGCTCGGCGAGCGACTCCTCGCCGAGCTCGGCCATCTCGCCGAGCACCGCCCACGTGCGACGCCCCTGGCCCATGGCCGCGAGCGCGCGGAGCGCCGCCCGCATGGACTCGGGGTTCGCGTTGTAGGCGTCGTTGACGACGGTCACGCCGTCCGAGCGCTCGGTGACCTCCATCCGCCAGCGGGAGAGCGTGCCGGCCTCGGAGAGCGCCGTGGCGATCTCCTCTGCAGGCATGCCCGACTCGTGGGCTACGGCGGCCGCGGCGAGCGCGTTCGACACGTGGTGCTCACCGTACAGGCGCATGGTCACATCGCTGCACCCGGTGGGGGTGTGGAGGGTGAAGGCGGGCTGCCCCTTCGGGGTGAGCCGGACATTCTCGGCACGGATGTCGGCCTCGGCGGACTCGCCGAAGAAGACGATCCGGGCGTCGGTGCGGGCGCGCATGGCCCGTACCAGGGGGTCGTCGGCGTTGAGGACGGCGACCCCGCCCTCCGCCGCCGGGGGAAGGGACTCCACCAGCTCGCCCTTGGCCCGGGCGATCTGCTCCCGGCCGCCGAACTCCCCGATGTGCGCGGAGCCGACGTTGAGGACCACGCCGATGCGGGGCGGGGTCAGCTCCGTGAGGTAGCGGATGTGGCCGATGCCGCGGGCGCCCATCTCCAGCACGAGGTGGCGGGTGCCGGGCTCGGCGCTCAGCGCGGTGAGCGGGAGGCCGATCTCGTTGTTGAGCGAGCCGGGCGTCCACACCGTGGGGCCGGTCCGCCGCAGGAGCTGGGCGATGAGGTCCTTGGTGCTGGTCTTGCCGGCGGAGCCGGTGAGGGCGACGACGGTGGCGCCCAGCCGTGCCACGACGTGGCGGGCCAGGGCGCCCAGGGCGGCCTCCACGTCGTCCACGACGATCGCGGGGACGCCGACGGGCCGGGAGGCCAGTACGGCCACCGCGCCGTCGGCCACGGCCCGCCCGGCGAAGTCGTGGCCGTCCACCCGCGCCCCGGCGAACGCCACGAACAGGGCGCCGGGGCGCACCTCGCGGGAGTCCTTGACGACGGGGCCGGTGACGGTCGCTCCCGGGTCCGGTGTGTCGTGGGCGCGGCCGGAGACGACGTCCGCGATCTCTGCGAGGGTCAGCGGGATCATGCCGTGCTCTCCCCGGTCTCGGTGTGCTCGCCGGTCTGGGTGTGCCCGCCGGCCAGACGTCGCCCGATGGCCTCGCGGAGCACCTGGCGGTCGTCGAAGGGGCGTACCACCCCGGCGATGTCCTGGCCCTGCTCGTGGCCCTTGCCGGCCACCAGGACGGTGTCCCCGGGCTCGGCCCGGGCGACGGCCGCGGCGATGGCGGCGGCCCGGTCCTCCTCCACCAGCACGGTGCCGCGCTCGTGGACCGGGACCTCGGCGGCGCCCGCGAGCATGGCGGCGAGGATGGCCAGGGGGTCCTCCGAGCGGGGGTTGTCGGAGGTCAGGACGGCGGTGTCGGCCAGCCGGGCCAGCGCCGCGCCCATCGCGGGCCGCTTGTGCGGGTCGCGGTCGCCGCCGCAGCCGAGCACCGCGTGCACCCGGCCCTCGGTGACCTTGCGCAGGGCGCGCAGCACGGACTCCACGGCGTCGGGCTTGTGGGCGTAGTCCACGACGGCCAGGTAGGGCTGGCCCGCCTCGACCCGCTCCAGCCGGCCGGGCACGCCGGGCACCGCGGCGACGCCCCCGACCGCGGTCTCCAGGTCGATTCCGGCGGTCACCAGCGCGGTGATCGCGGCGAGCGCGTTGGCGACGTTGAACGGGCCCGGCAGCGGCGCGGAGGCCCGCGCGGTCGCGCCGCCGGGGCCGACCACGGTGAAGGTGGAGCCCAGCGGGCCGAGCTCCACGTCCCGCGCGCGCCAGTCCGCGTCGGGGTGGCCCTCGGCGGAGAAGGTGGTGACCGGGACCTCGGAGACGCCGGCGGCCAGCCGCTGCCCGTACTCGTCGTCGAGGTTGACCACGCCGGCGCGGGAGCGGGCCTTGGTGAACAGCTGCGCCTTCGCCCGGAAGTAGTCCTCCATGTCCGGGTGGAAGTCCAGGTGCTCGGGGCTGAGGTTGTTGAAGACGGCGACGTCGAAGACGCAGCCGTCGACGCGTCCCAGGACCAGCGCGTGGCTGGAGACCTCCATGGCCACCGAGCGGACCCCGCGCTCGCGCATCACCGCGAACAGCGCCTGCAGTTCGGTGGCCTCGGGGGTGGTGCGCTCGGACTTGATCCGCTCGTCGCCGATGCGGGTCTCGACCGTGCCGATCAGTCCGGTCGGCTCCCCCTCCCGGGCGGCCGCGCGCAGCCCGCCCTCGACGAGGTAGGAGGTGGTGGTCTTCCCGGAGGTGCCGGTGATGCCGATCTGCAGCAGGTCGCGGCCGGGGTCGCCGTAGACGGCGACGGCCAGGTCGCCCATCCGCTCGCGCGGGTCCGGGACGGTCAGCACGGGCAGGCCCGCGGCGGCGGCCCGCTCGGTGCCCGTCGGGTCGGTGAGCACCGCGACGGCGCCCAGTCTGGCCGCCTGGACGGCGAAGTCGGCTCCGTGGAAGCGGGCGCCGGGGCGGGCGACGTACACGTCGCCGGGGCGCACGGCCCGGGAGTCGTGGGTGATGCCGGTGACGGCCGCGCCGCCCTCGGGGGGCGCGACGCCCAGCCGCCGGGCCAGCTCCGCCAGCGGCACGGGGCTGACCCGCTCCGGGCGGGGTGGGACCGGGGGCAGGGACGGGGACTGATCAGCGTGTGGCACGGCGGTGAGCGTACCCGGCGCTCCGGGCCCGCCGCGAAGCGAGGGGCCGGGTGCGCCGGACGGGCCGCCGGCGGTGCCGGCACGGTTCCACAGGGGATCGGTGTTGGTTCTCACGGGTCGCTTTCCGGTCGTTCTCCGGTCAGTCTCCGGGATCGAAGGTGACGGGCAGGCG
This sequence comes from Streptomyces glaucosporus, assembly GCF_039533345.1. Lineage (NCBI taxonomy): Bacteria > Bacillati > Actinomycetota > Actinomycetes > Kitasatosporales > Streptomycetaceae > Streptomyces > Streptomyces glaucosporus. The sequence continues at coordinate 6,101 of NZ_BAAATJ010000028.1, forward strand.
GGGTGGCTCGGTACCGGTGGGGGGGATCCGGAGGGCCTTCAGCGTGTACTTCATGACCTCCTGGTACACCGGACCGCACACGTCGCTGCCGAAGTAGCTGCCCTGCCGGGGGTTCTGCACGGCGCAGTAGACGGTGACGCGGGGCTCGTCGGCGGGGGCGAACCCGGCGAAGGAGGAGGTGTAGCCGTTGTAGCGGCCGGTCTCGGGGTCCACCCGGTTGGCCGTGCCGGTCTTGCCCGCCACCCGGTAGCCGGGGATCCGCGCGGTGGTGCCGGTGCCCTCCGTGTCGGCCACCACGGACTCCAGCATGGCCGAGAGCGTCCTGGCGGTCTTCTCGCTGACGACCCGGGTCCGCTCGGGCCGCGGCGCGGGCGTCCGGCTGCCGTCGGGGCCGGTGGTGGCGCGCACCAGGCTCGGCTCGACCCGCACGCCGCCGTTGGCGATGGTGGAGTAGACCGAGGCCGCCTGGACGGCGTTGATCGACAGGCCCTGGCCGAAGGGGATGGTGTACTGCTGCGAGGCGTTCCAGTCCTCGGGGTCGGCGAGGATTCCGGGGGTCTCGCCGGGGAAGCCGAGCCCGGTCTTCCGGCCGATGCCGAACTTCCGCAGGTAGGAGTGGAGCACCCGGTTGGCCTCCGCCTGGGTGTCGCCGAGCTGCTCGACGGCCAGGATCGTGCCGATGTTGCTGGACTTGGCGAGCACCCCGTTGAGGGTGAGGTACCAGGTGGGGTGGTCCACGTCGTCCGCGAAGCTGCGGTCGGCCCGCGGCAGCCGGTTGGGCACCACCACATGGGTGCCGGGGTCGGCCACGCCCTCCTCCAGGACCGCGGCCATGGACATCACCTTGCTGGTGGAGCCGGGCTCGTAGGCGTCCTGGACCGCGGGGTTGCCCAGGGCGGAGGCGTCCGCTCCGGACAGGTCGCCCGGGTCGTAGCCGGGGGCGTTGGCCATCGCGAGGATCTCGCCGGTGCGGACGTCCTGGACGATCACGTAGCCGCGGTCGGCCCGGGACTTCTCCACCCGCTCCTCGATGGCCCGCTGCGCGGCCCACTGAATGTCGCGGTCGAGGGTGAGCTCCACGTCGGAGCCCGGCTGCGCGGGCTGCTCGCGCTCCCCCGCGGTGGGGACCTGCCGGCCGCCGGACTGGGCGTAGGTGATCTTGCCGTCCCGGCCGGCCAGGACCTTGTCGAACTTCGCCTCCAGGCCGCCCTTGCCCTCCCCCTCCGCGTTGACGAAGCCGAGCACGCCGGCCGCGAGCCGCTTGCCCGGGTACACCCGCTTGGCGTGCTCCTCGGAGTACACCCCGGCCAGCACGCTGCGGCCGCCCTCGCCCTGCCGCTCGGCCAGCGTCCGCTTGAGGTCCGTGATCTGCCGCCACACCTGCGGGGACTGCTGCCGGGCCAGGACGACGTAGCGCGTGTCGTCGCGGGAGAGCCGCTCGGCGAGCGTCTCCTGGTCCACGCCGAGGATGGGCGCGAGGAGCTCGGCCGCCTGGGCGGGCGCGTCGGGGACCTCGGCCTGTTCGGGGGTGAACAGGTACGGGTCGGCGGTGATGTCGTAGGCGTCGACGGTGGTGGCCAGGGCGACGCCGTCGCGGTCGGTGACCGTGCCCCGCTCGGCGGCGAGCGGAACGGTGATGTAGCGGTTGACGTCGGCCTTGGCCGCGTAGGTGCCCGCGTCCACCGCCTGCACCTGGAGCAGCCGCACGGTGAAGGCCAGCATCACCAGGGTGAGCACGAGACCGAACAGCCTCAGCCGGGGCCGGTGGCTGCCCAGCCGGATGGTCCCCCGCTGTCCCGGCCGGGGCGCGCGGGCCGCGGGCCGGGGGCGCTGCGCGGACCGGGGCGCGGGCCGGGGGCCGGGGGCGCTGCGCGGGCGTCCGCTCACGGCCCCACCGCCTCTCCCGTCCCGCCCCCCGCGGCGGGGGCCGGGGAGGGAACACCCCGGACGGTGCCGTCGGGGAGGATGAAGACGGGGTTCCCGCCGGGCACCAGGCCCAGTTCGCGGGCCCGCTCGGCCAGGCTCCCGGGGTTGGAGTAGGAGTCCAGCTCCTGCTCCAGTGCCTGCTCCTCGTCCGTCAGCTCCTCGGCCTGCCGCTCCAGCTCGCTGAGCTCGAAGGACCCCTGGTTGACGGAGGCGTTGAGCAGCAGCAGGGACAGCAGCCCGGAGCCGAGCAGCAGCACGACCAGCACCACGAAGGGAGTGCGGGCGGCCGCGGCGGGGTCGCCGGCGGGCACCAGCCGCGCCAGCCGGGCCAGCCGCTGCTGGGGGGTCGGCGACGCGCCCGTCCCGCTCCCCGCGACGGTCCTCGGGGTGCCTCCCGGAGCGGCCTTCGGAGCGGCCTTCGGGGTGGCTTTCGGCGTGTCCTTCAGGGCTCCTCCCGGATGCGCTCGGCGCCGCGCAGCCGGGCGGGGGCGGCGCGGCGGTTCTCGGCGATCTCCTCCTCGGTGGGGAGCTCGGCCCCCCGGGTGAGCAGCCTCAGCCGGGGCTGGTAGCGCTCGGGGACCACCGGCAGACCGGGCGGCGCGGTACTGGCGGCGCCCGCCGCGAGGACCTGCTTGACCAGCCGGTCCTCCAGCGAGTGGTACGACAGGACGACGATCCGGCCGCCCACGGCCAGCGAGGCGACGGCCGCCGGCACCGCCCGCTCCAGGACGGCGAGCTCCCCGTTGACCTCGATGCGCAGCGCCTGGAAGGTCCGCTTGGCGGGGTTGCCCCCGGTGCGCTTGGCGGCCTGCGGCAGCGCCTCGCGGATCAGCTCCACCAGGCGGGCGCTGGTGGTGAAGGGCTCCTTCTCCCGCTCGCGGACGATCGCCGCGACGATCCTCCTGGCCTGCTTCTCCTCGCCGTAGGCGCGCAGGATGCGCACCAGCTCCCCGGGCGGGTAGGTGTTGAGCACCTCGGCGGCGCTGATGCCCCTCGTCTGGTCCATCCGCATGTCCAGCGGGGCGTCCCTGGCGTAGGCGAAACCGCGCTCGGCCTCGTCCAGCTGCATGGAGGAGACGCCGAGGTCGAACAGGACGCCCCGGACGCGCGGTGTGCCCAGCCGGGCGAGCACCTCGGGGAGCTCGTCGTAGACGGCGTGGACCAGGGTGGCCCGGTCCCCGTACGGGGCCAGCCGCTCGCGGGCCAGTTCCAGGGCGGCCGGATCGCGGTCCAGGCCGATCAGCCGGATTCCGGGGAAGGAGGACAGCAGGGCCTCGCTGTGGCCGCCGAGGCCGAGGGTGCAGTCCACGACCGTCGCGCCGGGCTCCTCCAGCGCGGGGGCGAGCAGGTCCAGGCAGCGCCGGAGCATGACCGGGACGTGCCGCTCGTTGGTGCTCACTGGATTCTCCTTGAGCGGGCCGTACGGCCTGGTCCCCGCCCGCTCGCCCGGGAAGCGGCGACCGGTGCCGGGGAAGGGACACCGGTCGGGCCGGGGAGCGGGAGGAGGCCGGGCCGCACGCGGCCGTACGCGCGCCTCGGGCACACGCGGGATGTTCGGTTCCGGGGGAGACGGGCGGCGTGCCCCGGCTCCCACTCCGCGTCACTTTAGTCCACCCCCCCGACCGGTCAACCAACCGCTCGGGCGCGTCACGGCCGCTCCGGCCGCTCCCCCGCTCCCGCTGCGGTCCGCCGCGGTCCGCCGCGGTCCGCCGCGGGGAACGCGTCCGCGCGAGTGTGTGGTTTACCTCACACCGGTGTGTGTTGACCGCTTTGCCCGCCCTCGCAACGGGCCCGGCGGACACGGGACGGTTACGGTCGTATGCATGTCACGACCTCACCGTGACGGGTCGGTCATCGACCGTCTCGTCGAAGCCAACAAGCGCTATGCCGCCGAGTTCACCGACCCGGGCATGGACGCCCGTCCGGTACTCAAGGTCGCGGTGGTCGCCTGCATGGACGCCCGCCTCGACCTCCACGCCGCCCTCGGGCTCGACCTCGGCGACTGCCACACCATCCGCAACGCGGGCGGCGTGGTCACCGACGACGTCATCCGCTCGCTGACCATCAGCCAGCGGGCGCTGGGGACGCGCTCCGTCGTCCTCATCCACCACACCGGCTGCGGCCTGCTGAACCTGACCGAGGACTTCCGCTACGAGCTGGAGGAAGAGGTCGGGCAGCGCCCCTCGTGGGCGATCGAGTCCTTCAAGGACACGGACCAGGACGTGCGGCAGTCGATGGAGCGGGTACGCACCTCTCCGTTCCTGCTGCACACCGACGACGTGCGGGGGTTCGTCTTCGACGTCACCACGGGCGCGCTGCGGGAGATCGACCCCTCGTTCGACCCGGAACCGTGACGGGGGAGCGGATGTACGTGAAGAATGCGTGAGTGACGGCTCCCTCCCGCGGTCTCCCTCCGCCGGGACCCGCGGGAGGGGACGCCGGTTGTTCGGGGTGGGCCGGTCGCCCACGGAGGGGGGCCGGCCCGTGAAGCGGGCCGAGGAGGGCCGGGTGACGACCTATGACGAGCGAGCGAGCCTCAGCGACCTGACTGCCACCGCCGACCGGGTGCGCCGGTCGGTGGAGACCGTGATCGAGGGCAAACCGGAGGTCGTACGGCTCTCGCTGACCGTCCTGCTCGCCCAGGGGCACCTGCTGATCGAGGACGTGCCGGGGGTGGGCAAGACCATGCTCGCCAAGGCACTGGCCCGGTCCGTCGACTGCTCGGTGCGCAGGATCCAGTTCACTCCCGACCTGCTGCCCTCCGACATCACCGGGGTGAGCGTCTACGACCAGCAGCGGCAGGAGTTCGAGTTCAAGCCGGGCGCCATCTTCGCCCAGGTCGTGATCGGCGACGAGATCAACCGCGCCTCCCCCAAGACCCAGTCGGCGCTGCTGGAGTCGATGGAGGAGCGGCAGGTCACCGTCGACGGGCGCAGCTACGAGCTGCCCGACCCGTTCATGGTGGTGGCCACCCAGAACCCGGTCGAGATGGAGGGCACCTACCCGCTGCCCGAGGCGCAGCGGGACCGCTTCATGGCCCGGGTGTCGATCGGCTACCCGGGTCCGGAGGCCGAGCTGCGGATGCTCGACGTGCACGGCGGGGTCTCCCCGCTGGACGACCTGCGGCCGGTCGCCCACGCGCACGAGATCTCCAAGATGGTGGAGGCGGTGCGCGGCGTCCACGTCTCCGAGCCGGTCCGCCGGTACGTGGTGGACCTGGTGGCGGGCACCCGCACCCACCCCGAGCTGCGGCTGGGCGCCTCTCCCCGGGCCGCCCTCCACCTGCTGCGGGCCGCGAAGGCCGCCGCGGCGCTGGACGGCCGGGACTTCGTCCTCCCCGACGACGTGCGGGGACTGGCCGTGCCCGTCCTGGCGCACCGGCTGCTGCCCACCGCGCAGGTCCAGCTCGGCGGGCGCACCGCCGAGCAGATCGTGGCCGACCTCCTGCAGCGCGTCCCGGTGCCCGCCGCGCACCACCGGGAGGCCGCCCCGCAGCCCCCGCTGTACGGCCGGCCGCCCCAGCGGGGGTACTGATGGACGGCGCCCCGGGCACGGGCCGGGACACCGGCAGGGACACGGGACCGGACGCCGGCCGGCCCGGGGAGCGGCCGGGCACGCTGCGCGCCGCGTTCGGCGGGCTCACCACCCGGGGGCGCTCGTTCCTGGCCGCGGGGGTGGCCGCGGCGGTCTGCGCCTACGTCCTGGGCCAGGGCGACCTGCTGCGGGTGGGGATCCTGCTGACCGCGCTGCCCCTGGTGTGCGTGGCCGTGCTGCACCGCACCCGGCACCGGGTGGCGGCCTCGCGGCGGCTGTCGCCGTCCCGGGTCCCCGCCCGCGAGGAGGCCCGCGTGCGCCTGAGGCTGGACAACGTCTCGCGGCTGCCCACCGGTCTGCTGATGCTCCAGGACCAGGTGCCCTACGTCCTGGGGCCGCGCCCGCGCTTCACACTGGACCGGGTGGAGCCGGGCGGACGCCGCGAGGTCTCCTACCGCGTCCGCTCCGACCTGCGCGGACGCTACCTCCTGGGACCGCTGCAGCTGCGCCTGTCGGACCCCTTCGGCATGGTGGAGCTGACCCGGTCCTTCAGCGCCCACGACACCCTCACCGTCGTGCCGCGGACGGAGGCGCTGCCGCCGGTGCGGCTCCCCGGGGAGACGGGCGGCCGGGGCGAGGGGCGGCAGCGCTCCCTGGCGCTGGCGGGCGACGACGACGTGATCCCGCGCGGCTACCGCCACGGCGACGACCTGCGCCGGGTGCACTGGCGCTCCACCGCCCGCCACGGCGAGCTGATGGTGCGCCGCGAGGAGCAGCCGCAGCGGCCCCGGTGCACGGTGCTGCTGGACACCCGGCGGACGGCCTGGGCCGGCTCCGGACCCGGCTCGGCGTTCGAGTGGGCCGTCTCGGGGGCCGCCTCGGTCGCCGTGCACCTGCTGGAACGCGGCTACACGGTACGGCTGCTGACCGACACCGGCGCTCAGGTGCCCGGTCCGGACGGCGGCTTCCCCGGGCTCGGCTCCTCCGACACCGCCGGGCTGATCCTGGACGCCCTCGCGACGGTGGCCCACTCCGGCGAGCCGGGACTGTCCCGGGCCCACGAGGCGCTGCGCGGCGGCGACGGCGGGCACGAGGGGCTGCTGGTGGCCTTCCTCGGGCTCACGAGCGGGGAGCAGACGGCGCTGGCCTGCCGGATGCGGCAGCGCGCCAGCGGCGCGCTGGCCTTCGTCCCGCGCGGGCTCCAGGAGGCGGGCGCCGAGCGGCAGCGGCAGCGGACGCTCCGCGAGGCGGGGTGGACGGTGCTGCCGTACGTGCCCGGCGACGCGCTGCCCGGCCTGTGGCGGCAGGCGGACCGGGCGGGCGGCGCGAACGGGAGGGCGGGATGACCGCGGCGGCCGGGAGGACGGCGGACCGACGACCGAGGGGCGGACGGCGATGAGCGGACGGATCCGGCTGGCGTTCTGCGCCTGGTTGGCCACCCTGGCGGCGGCGTGCGCGCTGCTGCCACTGGTCGCTCCGGCGGGGTGGCTCCTGCAGGCCGCCCTGCTGCTGGGGGTCCAGACGTCCGTGGGCGCGGCGGCGCGGCGGGTGCCGCTCGCCGCGCCGGTGACGGTGGCGGCCCAGGCGGTGGTGTCGCTGCTGCTGCTCACCTTCGTCTTCGTGCCGGGGGACGCCCTGCTCGGGTTCCTCCCGCTCCCCTCCACCCTCGACTCCTTCGGCGCGCTGCTGGCGCAGGGCGTCGCCGACGTCGGCCGGTTCGCGATTCCGGCGCCGGTGACCGACGGCATCCGGCTGCTGCTGGTCGGCGGCGTGGTCGTCATCGGCCTGCTGGTGGACGTCCTGGCGGTGACGTACCGCAGCGCGGCCCCGGCCGGGCTGCCGCTGCTGGCGCTGTACTCGGTGGCCGCCGGGCTGTCCCAGGGCGGGACGCGCTGGCTGTGGTTCCTGTGCGCGGCGGGCGGCTACCTGCTGCTGCTCCTGGCCGAGGGGCAGGAACGGGCGTCGCGCTGGGGCCAGGTGTTCACCGGGCCGCGGGCCGGCCGCCGTCCGCTTCCCGGCGGGGAGGACGAGGCGGCCTCGGTGTCGGTGCGCACCGGGCGGCGGATCGGCGCGCTGGCGCTGGGCATCGCCCTGGTGGCCCCCGCCGCGCTGCCCTCGCTCGGCGGCGGGCTGCTGGACACCGCGCGCGGCGGGCGGGGGTCGGGCGAGGGCGGCGGCACGGTCTCGGCCGTCAACCCCCTGGTCGCGCTGCAGGACAGCCTGAACCAGCCCTCCAACCGCACGGTCCTCACCTACCGGACCGACTCCGAAACCACCTCGGACCTGTACCTGCGGATCGTGGCGCTGGACCAGTTCGACGGCACCGCGTGGAAGCCCTCGGAGCGGCGGATCACCGACCTGCCCCGGCCGCTTCCGTCGCCGCCGGGGCTGTCCCCGGGCGTCCGCACCGAGGAGGTCACCACCTCGTTCCAGGCCGCCGGCTGGTACGCGCAGAACTGGCTGCCCATGCCGTATCCGGCCGACGAGGTGCGCATCGGCGGCCGGTGGCGCTTCGAGCCGGAGGGCCGCACGGTCGTCGGCGACCGCGGGCAGACCACCCGGGGCGTGCGGTACGAGGTGGACAGCCTGGTGGTGCGGCCGACCGCGCGGCAGCTGGCGAACGCGCCCGAACCGCCCGCGGAGCTGCTGGAGGAGTACACCAGGGTGCCGGACTCGCTTCCGGACGTGGTGGCCGAGACGGCCCGGGGCGTCACCGAGGGCGCCCGCAGCCACTACGAGCGGGCGGTCCGGCTCCAGGACTGGTTCTCCTACGAGGGCGGCTTCCGCTACGACACCCGGGTGAAGGCCGGCAGCGGCAGCGCGGCCATCGCCCGCTTCCTGGAGGAGAAGGAGGGCTTCTGCGTCCACTTCTCCTTCTCCATGGCCGCGATGGCCCGCACCCTGGGCATCCCGGCCCGGGTCGCGGTGGGCTTCACACCGGGCGTCGCCGACGGCGAGGGCGGGATGACGGTGGGCCTCCAGGACGCGCACGCCTGGCCGGAGCTGTATTTCGAGGGCGTGGGCTGGACCCGCTTCGAGCCCACTCCCAGCCGTGGGAACACCCCGGACTACACCCTGCCCGACCTGCCCTCCCCGGAGCGGCCGGACACTCCCGCGCCGCGGCCGGAGGCCACGGCCGAGCCGGTTCCCGAGCCGTCGGCGACCGACGAGTGCGCCGCGGCGGGGAACGACCCGGAGGGCTGCGGGGCGGTCCTCCCCGAGGAGGGCGGCGCCTCCGGCGGGTCCTTTGCGGACACGCTGCTGGCGGCGGCCAGGACGGCGCTGCCGGTGCTGGCGGCGGCGGTTCTGGTCCTGGGCCTTCTGGCGCTGCCGCTGCTGTGGCGGAACGCCGTCAGGGCACGGCGTCTGGGCCGCGACGACGCGCGGCCGGACGCCGGGACGTCCGTCGTCCGGCGGGGGGAGGCAGGCTCCGCGGGAGCGGAGTCTGCCTCCCGGACGGCCGCGGACCGCGGCCGGGACGTCCGCACGCTCGCCGCCTGGGAGGAGATGACCGACTCCGCCTGGGACTACGGCATCCTCCCGGAGCCGTCCGCCACCCCGCGGATGACCGCGGAGCGCATCGTGCGGCTCGGGAAGCTGGAGGGGGAGGCCGCCGAGGCGGCGCACCGGCTGGCCGGCGGGGTCGAGCGGGTGCTGTACGCCCCCGAGCCGCGGCCCGCGCCGGGAGCGGCCGAGGACGTCCGGCGGGTGAGGGCGGGACTGCGCGCGGCCGCGGGGCGCGGGGAGCGTCTGCGGGCCCTGCTGCTGCCCCGGTCGTCCGTGCGCCTGGTGTGGGCGGTCTCGGAGCGCTGGTCGGCGGTGGGCGTGTGGTGGGACGGGGCACTGCGCCGGGTGGTCTCACGGCTCCGGCCGTCGCGGCAGCGGGTGTGAGCGCGGGGACGGCCGGGACCGCGCGGGGCCCGGTGCGGAGTTCCGGTACAGGCGCGGGTGCCGCGGGGTGCCCGCGGCACCCGCGAGCCGTTCCGCGGGGTGTTCACGGGTGACACGAGTGAGGGGCCACCGGTTCTCCGGTGGCCCCTCACCCAGGGTCTTCGGCGGGTCTTCGGCCTACGCGCCCGGCCGCCCCGGAAGACTCCGGGCGCCGGGGGCTTCCGCCGTCACTGCTGTTCGTCCCGGCGGCGCTGCCAGCGCTCCTCGATGCGGTTCATCATCGAGCGGCGCGGGCGCGCCTGTCCTCGGAAGTGCGATCGTCCGCCGTGGTGTCCCCGGCCGCCGGGGTGCTCGCCGGGTTTGGGCGCCTTGCGCCAGCCGGTCACCGCGAGCACGGCGCAGCCGAGCATGACGAGGAAGCCCAATACGCTGATCACCACCTGCTGGGCGACCATACCGGCCATGAGGAGCGCGACGCCCACCAGAAAGCCCGCGACCGCCTGGTACACCCGTCGCCGGGTGTACGTACGCAGCTCGCCTCCCTCGAGCGCTGTCGCGAACTTGGGGTCTTCGGCGTACAGCGCTCGCTCCATCTGCTCGAGCATGCGCTGCTCGTGCTCAGAGAGCGGCACGGAGTCCTCCTACTCGTCGGTCGCGGGGGCGACCGGATGCGACCCTTCAAGGATAGGCAGGGATTCGCCCCCGTGAAACCCGCCCCTCAACGCCAGTTCGTGCCACCGGGACCGGGATGCCGGAGGCAGTCGTCGGACTTCTCATTCCCCTGCCGCCGTGCCGTCATGCCGGACGGTGCGCTTCGATCATACGGCGGGTAGCGGCCGTTCGGGGGTGCCTGTGCCCTACCCCACCCCGTCACACCGTTCCGTCCGCGGCCGGCGCCCCGGCCCCGCCGCCATTGGAGCGTGTCCATGCCAGTACGTGGAGCTGCGCCGCGACGGAGTGGAAGGCGGGCAGCTCGGCCACCGCCTCCTCCAGCCGTGCCAGGGCCTCCGTGGCCCCCGGCTCCGCGTCCACCAGGGCTCCGGGCACCAGGTCGGCGAACACCCGGACGCCGTGGACCGCGGCCACCTCCAGGCCGTTGGCCGCGACCAGGCCGGTGAGCTGCTCGGGGGTGAAGCGCCGGGGCACCGGGTCGCCGCCGCCCCAGCGCCCGTCGGGGTCGGCGAGGGCCCGGCGGGCCTCGGTGAAGCGTCCCGCCAGGGCGCGGGCCAGCACCGCGCCGCCCAGCCCCGCGGCGAGCACGCTGAGCACCCCGCCGGGGCGCAGTGCGGCCGCGACGTTGCGCAGCCCCTCGGCCGGATCGTCGACGTACTCCAGGACGCCGTGGCAGAGCACCGCGTCGTAGCCTCCGCGCTCGGCCACCTCGAACAGCCCGTGCGCGTCGCCCTGCACACCCCGCACCCGGTCGGCCACGCCCTGTTCGGCCGCGCGCCGCTCCAGCGCGAACAGCGCGTCGGGACTCGGGTCCACCACGGTGACGCGGTGGCCGAGCCCGGCGACGGGCACCGCGAAGTTGCCGGTGCCGCCACCGGTGTCGAGGACGTCGAGCGTCCCCCGGCCCGTGGCCTTGGCCCTGTCGTCGAGTGCTTCCCTCAGTACCTCCCAGACCACGGCGGTGCGGAGGGATGCGCGGGGGCGGGACATGGCGAATGCTCCTCGGCGGCTCGAGACGCTGGCTGGCCCCAGCCTATTGGGTGCCCGCGGCCGCGTCGTGACCGCGTCCGCCCGGCCCGCGGCGGCGCTTCAGCCCGCGCGCAGCCGTGGGCCCTCCCCTCCCGGCTCCCCCCGCTCCTCCCCGGTCCTGGAGAGGGGCAGCGCGGGCTGCTGGACGAGCATCTGCTCGACGATGCGCAGGAACATCCCCGTGTCGCGTATCAGGTCGTCGGCGTCGCGCCGGCTGGCCGCGCCCGCTATGCCCGCCTCCGCGCGGGCCCGGCGGGGCGCTCCGGCGGCGAACAGCCTGCTCCACTCCGCCAGCTCGGGCGCCACCTCGGGCAGGACCTCCCAGGCGCTGCGGATGCGCCGTCTGGCGCGGGCGGTGGACTCGGGACGGCCGCGGACCGCGAGCACCGCGGCGGCGGTGCGCAGGGCGGCGAGGTGCGCAGTGGCGTAGCGGTCGTTGGGGTCCTCCAGCTCCGCCGCCTCGTCGAGGCCGTGCTGTGCCTGCGCGAGCAGGTCGAGCGCGGCCCGCGGGGCCGCGGCCCGGCGCAGCACGGGGTGGACATCCTTCGGGGGCCCGTTCATGGCGAACCTCCTGTCGTCGTCGTGGCTGTGCGTGTCGTCGCGTATGCCATGCGATGGGAACATCGTTGCGCATGCCACTGACAATCGGCCCTGACCTGGGCAAACACCCTCTGTCGGGTTCACCGGACGTGCCGGGCGCACCGGCGGGCCGCCGGCGGGTCCCCCGCCCGGCCCCGGGGCCGTCCCGCGTCCCGGCACCGCTCCGTGGAGCCCGTTCGTCTCTGTGAAAATCGGCGCATGGACAGCGGCACGCGCCGGCACGCGACCCGGCAGAGGCTCTACGACGCAGCCGTGGCACTCATCGCGGAGCAGGGCTTCTCCGCCACCACGGTGGAGGAGATCGCCGAGCGCGCCGGTGTCGCCAAGGGCACGGTCTACTACAACTTCGAGAGCAAGACCGGGCTGTTCGAGGCACTGCTGCGGCACGGCGTCGAGCAGCTGACCTCCTCGCTGGAGCGGGCCGCCGACGACGCGGCCCGGCGCGGCGCGGACCTGGGGGAGACGGTGGACGCGATGGTCCGGGCGGGGCTGGTCTTCGTGGACCGCTGCCCGGCCTTCACTCAGCTCTACGTCGCCGAACTCTGGCGCACCAACCGTGCCTGGCAGCCCACCCTGGCCGCGGTGCGGCTGCGCGTCGTGGCCGCGGTCGAGAGGGCGCTGCGCGGCGCGGATCCCGGTGGGGCCGGGGCGGGGGACGACGTCCCGCTGACGGCGTCGGCCCTGGTGGGAATGGTGCTGACGACGGCGCTGGACTGGAAGGTGTTCCAGCCGGAGCGGTCCCTGGACGAGGTGCACGGCGCCCTGTCGCTGCTGCTGCGCGGCCGGATCGGCGGGAGCGGGAGGCCCGGCTGACCCGCCGTGCCTCCCGCTCCCGTCCCCCGTGACCCCCGAGCGTTCCCCCCGGACGGCCCCTCGCGCCGCTCCGCCGCCCCGTGCCGGCGGTGCGGCGCTGTGGTGTCCGTCGTTTCCGACTCTGCCGTCCACGCCGGTCGAAGCCCATCCGCACGGCTACTCAAAACCCTACGCAGGTACTCCTACTCACTTCTGCGTACGGCCCGGCGAAGCCGTTACGCTCACCCGGCTAGAGTCCCTGCTCATGGCACGGACTGTGGTGATCGGCGCCGGCATGGGCGCCATGGCGGCGGCTGCCCGGCTGGCCGTGGCGGGCCGGCGGGTGACGGTGTACGAGCGGACGGAGACCCACGGCGGGGCGCTGCGGCGTCACGAGCGGGACGGGTTCGGCTTCGACACCGGACCGGGGCTGCTCCACCTGCCGGCCGTCTGGCGGGACCTGTTCGTCAAGACCGGCCGCGAGCCGCTGGAGGAGCGCGTCGCGATGGCGCAGGTCGAACCGGCCGTGCGGCACGTCTTCGCCGACGGCTCCTCCGTGGCCCTGCCGGGCGGCTCCCGCGCCGGAACGGTCGAGGCCCTGGACGCCGCGCTCGGGCCGGGCGCGGGCGAGCGGTGGAGCGAGCTGCTGGTCCGGGCCCGGGAGGTGTGGGACGCCACCCGCCGTCCGCTGCTGGAGGAGCCCCTGACCGGCGCGGTGGACCGCGCCGCGCTGGGCCGCGACCCGTATCCGGCGCGGCGGCGCGGGCTGCTGCGCCGCCGCCCCGCGACGCTGACCGGGGTGGCCCGGGCCGAGCTGCGCGATCCGCGGCTGGTGGCGCTGCTGGAGAGCCATGCCCTCGCCCACGGCCTGGACCCCCGCCGGGCGCCCGCGAGCGCCGTCGTCCTGGCGTACCTGGAGCACACCTTCGGCACGTGGTACGTCCGCGGCGGAATGCGGGCGCTGGCGGACGCGGTGTACGAGCGCTGCCTGGAGCGCGGGGTGGAGTTCCGCTTCGGTACGGCGGTCTCCCGGGTCGTGGTGGAGGGCGGCCGTGCCGTCGGGGTGGAGCTGGCGGACGGGACGCGGGAGGCCGCCGACGCCGTGGTCTGGGGAGCCGGCGGTCCGGTGCCGGCCGCGGGAGACGCCGGGGAGGCCGGCGGCGGGACCGGCGCCGCGGCGGGCCGTCTGACCGTGCTGCTGGCTCTGCGCGGGCGGCGGCCCGAGGGCACCGCGCACCGCACGGTGGTGCACACCGCGGGCCCCGGGGGCACGACGCGCACCGTCACCGTGCTGCGGCCCGGCGATCCGGCGCTGGTCCCCGACGGGGAGCACGAGTCGGCGGTGCTGTCGGTGGCCGTGCCGCCGCACCGCGCGGGGGCGGGGCGGCCCGCGGACCGGGCGGAGGCCATGGACTGGACGGCCGGGGAGTGGGCGGCGGTGGACTGGACCGCGCCGGGCGCGGCCGAGCGCTGCGCCGACGAGGCGCTGGCGGTCGCGGACGCCGCCGGCCTGGGGCTGGGCGGACGGCTGCTGTGGCGCGAGGTGCGCACTCCGGCCGACACCGAGCGGGAGACGGGGGCGCCGGGCGGTGCCGTGCCCGCTCCGGTGCTGGCGGGGGCGGACGGCGCGTTCCTGCGGGCCGCCAACCGGACGGCGACGGCCGGGCTGTACCGGGTGGGGGGCTGGGCCCACCCCGGGGGCGGGACGGCGCACGCCGGCATGTCGGGCGCGATGGCGGCCGGGCTGATCGTCGAGGGCGACGACTGGCGCGGCTCTCGGTGACCGGGGGCCTCCGCGGTTCCCCGGAGGCCTCGGGTTCCCCGGGGGCCTTGGGGGCGTCCGCGGCGGGTCAGGGGCGGGGCTGCTGCTCCCCGTAGTAGTAGCCCGCGCCGGAGGAGGCGCCGTACCCGTCGTCCTGGGGGTACCCGTAGCCGTACTGCCCGGTCTGCGGCTCGTCGCCGCGCTGCTGCGGCACCCACCCCCCGGCGGACGGCGCCTGCCCGGCGTACGGGTCGGCGGCGTGGCCGGGGCCGTACTCGCCCGGATAGGCGGGGCCGGTCTCCCCCTGGAATCCCCGGGCGCCGTCCGGGGCGGCCGTGTACTGCCCGTCGTACGGGGGCTGGGCGGGCGCGCCGCCGTACGGGTCGGGGTAGGGGTTCGGGTAGCCGGCGGGCTGTTCGCCCGGGTAGCCGCCGGGGTAGGGGGCGTACTGGTCCCCTCCGCCGTACCCGTACCCGTAGTGGCCGTTCGCGTCCGCGTAGGGGTCCTGTCCGCCCTCCGGGCCGTGGCCGGGGTGGTCCGTGTACCGGCTCCCGGGGTCCTGCGGCTCCCCGGACCGGGAGTCCCGCTCGTAGACGCCGTACTGGCCGGTGTCGTCGGGCAGCGGTTCGGGCCGGTAGGCCGGCGCCTCCGCGGGCGGTTCGGGCCGCAGGTCGGAGACCTCCAGACGCGGCTCGGCGTCCTCCGGCGGCAGGGGCCGCACCTCGCGGCGGCGCCTGCTCGTCCCGGGCATGCCCCCGAGCGCCCAGCCGGCGGTGAAACCGCGCCGGTAGGAGAGCGTGACGAAGGTCTGGCCGACCGCGAAGGCCGCCGCGCCGAGCGCGATCACCACCACCGAGGACAGCAGCACCACGCCGACGACCACCATGGCGAAGCCGCCGAAGGCCAGCAGCCGCCACCGCAGGCGCGCCTTGTACTGAAGCAGCACCTCGGCGAGCAGCCACACCGCGACAGCGCCGAACGCGATGTAGAGGAGCGTCCACCCCATGTGCGTCCTCCCACCCCGTCTTCTAGCCCCGCCGGTGCAGGCCCAGATTCTCGTAGATCTCCAGCGTCGCCGTGGAGTGGTTGAGGGTGATGAAGTGGAGTCCGGGGACGCCCTCCGACATCAGCCTCGCGCACAGTTCCGTGGCGTACTCGATTCCCAACGAGCGTACAGCGGCCGGATCGTGCTCCACCGCCAGGATGCGTTCGGCCAGTTCCGGGGGGAACGTCGCGTTGCTGAGCTTCGCGAACCGCTCGATCTGCCGCACGTTCGTGACGGGCATGATCTCCGGGATGATCGGGGTGTCGCAACCCGCGGCGGCCACCCTGTCCCGCAGGCGCAGATAGTCCTCCGGGTAGAAGAACATCTGCGTGATGGCGTAGTCGGCGCCGGCGCGGCACTTGTCCACGAAGTGCCGGATGTCGCTGTCCCAGTCGGTGGAGCGCGGGTGCATCTCGGGGAAGGCCGCCACCCCGACGCAGAAGTCCCCCGACTCCTTGATGAGCCGGACCAGCTCGGCCGCGTAGGTGACGCCCTGCGGGTGGGGTATCCACTCTCCCGTCGGGTCGCCGGGCGGGTCGCCGCGCACCGCGAACATGTTCCGCACCCCGGCGTCGGCGTACTGGCCGATGACGTTGCGCAGTTCGGCCACCGAGTGGTCCACCGCGGTGAGGTGGGCGACCGGGGTGAGGGTGGTCTCGGTGGCGATCCGCTCGATGGCGCGGACGGTGCCCTCCCGGGAGGAGCCTCCGGCGCCGTAGGTCACCGACACGAAGGTCGGGCCGACGGCCTCCACGCGGCGGACGGCGTTCCACAGGGTGCGCTCGCCCTTCTCGCTCCTGGGCGCGTAGAACTCGAAGGAGTACGAACGCTCGCCGGAAGCCAGCAGCTCACGGACGGTGGGTGCGTGGTCCGTCCTGGTGGAGGGGGTACCGAGGGCCATACCGGCAGGCTAACCGGCGATGCGGGCGGCGGCTCCGATTCCGCTTCTCTTTGTCCGGTAAGCCCGTTTGATGACCCCGAGTCGTCCACCAGGTGGACAGGCCGCCCCGTCAGGCCCGCCTCAGCCGGCCGGCGAGCTCCGCCGCCGCCGCTCCCGGGTCGTCCGCCTCGGTGATCGCGCGGACCACGACGACCCGCCGTGCCCCGGCCCGGAGCACCTCGTCCAGGTTGGAGGCGTCGATCCCGCCGATGGCGAACCAGGGCCGCGCGGGCCGGCGCGCGGCGGCGTGGCGGACCAGGGACAGGCCGGGGGCGTGCCGCCCCGGTTTGGTGGGGGTGGGCCAGCAGGGGCCGGTGCAGAAGTAGTCCACGCCCGGCTCGGTCAGCGCCGCGTCCACCTCCGCCTCGGTGTGGGTGGACCGGCCGATCAGGATGTCGTCGCCCAGGATCGCGCGGGCGGCCGGCACCGGCAGGTCGCCCTGGCCCAGGTGCAGGACGTCGGGACGGGCGGCGTGGGCGACGTCCGCCCGGTCGTTGACCGCCAGCAGCTTGCCGTGGCGGCGGCAGGCGTCGGCGAGGACGGACAGGTGCTCCAGTTCCTCGGCCGCCTCCAGGGCCTTGTCCCGCAGCTGCACGACGTCCACGCCCGAGGAGAGCACCTCGTCCAGGAACTCCCGCAGGTCCCCGCGCTCCCTGCGCGCGTCCGTGCACAGGTACAGGCGTGCCTCGCCCAGCCGTTCGCGTGCGGTCGCCGCCATGGCCGTCCATGCCCCCTCGGTGTGAGGCGTGCGGGCCGCGGCGCCCGGTGGGCGCCGCGGCCCGCACGCCGGTGGATCGTTCGTGCGGTTGCCCCGGTCCGCCGGCCGCGGCGGCCGGCGGACCCGCGGATCAGACGGCGAGCGCCTGGGCCCGGCGCTTCACCTCGGTCCCGCGATTCTCGCGCAGGGCCTGCGCCGGGGTGCCGGGCAGGGTGTCGTCAGGCGTGAACAGCCACTCCAGCATCTCCTCGTCACTGAAGCCGTCGTCCTTGAGCAGGGTGATCGTCCCGGGCAGGCCCTTCACGATCCGGCCCTCGCCGATGAAGTCGGCGGGCACCTGGAGCACCTTGTTCTCGCCGCGGCGCACCGCGATGAGCTGGCCCTCCCTGATGAGCTGACGTACGCGCGTCACCTCGACGCCGAGCCTCTCGGCGACATCGGGGAGGGTGAGCCAGGCCGGGACGAGAGCATCGGTCTTCGCGTCAATCTCGGTCACGGCACAAGCCTGCCACCTCGCACCGACAGCCACTAGCGCACGGCGCTCTTCAGGGGGACGGACGGGTCGGCCGCCCGTGCCGGGTCCAGCACCGCCGCGCGTTCGATCAGTTTCCGCCCCTGGGTGAGGTCGCGCGGCCGGCCCACCGCCAGCAGCGCGTTCAGCACGCCGTCGCGCAGCCAGCACACCGACCAGGAGGCCCCCCGCGGGTCGCCGCGCCACAGCAGCTCGTCGCGGTCGTCGTGGTGGCCCGCGTACTGGACGAACCGGCCGAACTGCTCGGACCAGAAGTACGGCACCGGGTCGTACGGCGGCGTCTCGGCCTCCCCCGCGGTCAGCAGCGAGGCGACCGTGCGCGGCCCGGTCAGCGCGTTGTCCCAGTGGTGCACCAGCAGCCGGCGGCCGTAGCGGGCGGAGGGGAAGGAGGCGCAGTCGCCGACGGCGTACACGTCGGGGACGGAGGCGCGCAGCCGCTCGTCGGCGAGCACCGAGCCGTCCTCGCCCAGCGCCACGCCCGAGCCCGCCAGCCAGCCGGTGGCCGGGCGCGCGCCGATCCCGGCCAGCACGGCCCAGGCGGGCAGCGACGAGCCGTCGGACAGCTCCAGCACGCACGGGTGCGCGCTGCCGAACCGCACCCGGGTGACGGCGCGCCCGGTGAGCAGCTCGACCCCGGCCTCCTCGTACCAGCGGCGCATGTGCCCGGAGACCTCGGGCGGCAGCACCCCGGCCAGCGGCCGGTCGGCGGCCTCGACCACCGTCACCCGGCAGCCCGCCTCGCGGGCGGCGGTGGCGAACTCCGCGCCGATCCAGCCCGCCCCGACGACCACCACGTCCCGCCGGGCGGCGAGCACCGGACGCAGCCGCTCCGCGTCGTCGAGGGTGCGCAGCAGGTGCACCCCGGCGCCGCCCCCGGGCAGGGCGACCGGCTCGGCGCCGGTGGCCAGGACCAGGTGGTCGTACGGCAGCGGCCCGGCGTCGGTGTCCACCTCGTGGTCGCCGGGGCGCACCCCGGTGGCCTCGCGTCCCAGGATCAGCTCGACGCCGAGCGCGTCGAAGTCGACGTCGAAGGCGGTGTCCGGGGCGGTCCCTGTCCCGCCCGTCAGCACCGCCTTGGACAGCGGCGGCCGGTCGTACGGCCGGTGGGGCTCGGCGCCGACCAGGGTGATCGCCCCGGGCCAGCCCCGCTCGCGCAGCCGCACGGCGGTCTGCACCCCGGCCATCCCGGCCCCGACCACCAGGACCCGCTGCCCGCTCTGCTCGGTTCGCACGCTCACGCGATCACTCTAGGAGGTCGGCGCGTCCCCCGGGAGCCGCGGCCGGGATTCCCCCGGGGGGCCGCGCGGGACCGGCCTCCCCGGACCTCCCCTTCTGCCGGGCGGGGCGCGCGGATAGGGTGAGCGGCGGCTTGAGAGAACGAACTCGCGGGAGCCCGGCGCACCGGGCTGAGAGGGAGGCTTGCGCGGCCTCCGACCGTACGAACCTGATCCGGGTCATACCGGCGAAGGGAGGGGCACGGCGCCCATGCGCGTGGTGATCATCGGCGGCGGTGTCATCGGGCTGGTCACGGCCTGGCGGACGGCTCAGCGGGGGGCGGAGGTCACGGTCGTCGACCCGGAACCGGGCGGCGGGGCGGCCCGGGTGGCCGCCGGGATGCTGGCGGCCGTCACCGAACTGCACTACGGCGAGGAGGACCTGCTCGCCCTCAACCTCGCCTCCGCGCGCCGCTACCCGGCCTTCACGGCCGAACTGGAGGAGGCCTCGGGCCGGGGGACCGGCTACCGCGCCTGCGGCACCCTCGCCGTCGCGCTGGACGCCGACGACCGCGCCCACCTGCGGGAGCTCCACGCCCTCCACCGGCGCTGCGGGCTGGAGTCGACGTGGCTGACCGGCCGGGAGTGCCGCCGCCTGGAGCCGATGCTGGCCCCGGGGGTGCGCGGCGGGCTGCGCGTGGACGGCGATCACCAGACCGATCCGCGGCGGCTGGCGGACGCGCTGCTGACCGCCTGCGAGCGCGCCGGGGTGGTCTTCGCCCGGCAGCGCGCCGGGCGGCTGGCGGTCGGCGGCGACCGGGCGCGGGGGGCGGTGCTGGCGGACGGCACCGCGGTGGAGGCCGACCGGGTGGTGCTGGCGGCCGGCAGCGAGAGCGGACGGCTGGCGGGGGTGCCCGAGGAGGTGCTGCCGCCGGTGCGCCCGGTCAAGGGCCAGATCCTGCGGCTGCGCGTGCCCGGCGCGTACGCCCCCTTCCTCTCCCGCACCGTGCGGGCGCTGGTCCGCGGCGGCCACGTCTACCTGGTGCCCCGCACGGACGGCGAGCTGGTGCTCGGCGCCACCAGCGAGGAGCTGGGCTGGGACACCACGGTGACCGCCGGCGGGGTCTACGAGCTGCTGCGCGACGCCCACGAGCTGGTGCCCGGCATCACCGAGCTGCCGCTGGTGGAGACCCGGGCGGGGCTGCGGCCGGGCTCCCCCGACAACGCCCCGCTGCTCGGGCCGACCGCCCTGCCCGGCCTGTACCTGGCCACCGGCCACCACCGCAACGGCGTGCTGCTCGCCCCGGTCACCGGCGACGCCCTGGCCGAGGCGCTGACCACCGGCGACGTCCCCGAGGAGATCCGTCCGTTCACCCCGCGGCGCTTCGGCCGCGCGCTCCAGGAGAGCCACGCATGAACACCTCCGCCGACACCTCCGTCACCGTCCACGTCAACGGCGAGCCCCGGCAGGTCCCGGGCGGCCTCACCCTCGACCGGCTCGTGGCGACCCTCACCACCGCGTCCACCGGCGTCGCCGCGGCCGTCAACGAGACCGTCGTGCCGCGCGGGCGGTGGCCGCGGACCCTCCTCGGCGACGGCGACCGCGTCGAGGTCCTCACCGCAGTCCAGGGAGGCTGACCCCACATGGCCGACGATCCGCTCACCATCGGCGACACCGTCTTCTCCTCCCGGCTCATCATGGGCACGGGCGGCGCGCCCAGCCTGGACGTCCTGGAGAAGGCGCTCCTCGCCTCGGGCACCGAGCTGACCACCGTCGCGATGCGGCGCGTGGACCCCACCGTCTCCGGGTCGGTGCTGTCGGTGCTGAAGCGGCACGGCATCCGCGTGCTGCCCAACACCGCCGGCTGCTTCACCGCCGGGGAGGCCGTGCTCACCGCCCGGCTGGCCCGCGAGGCGCTGGGCACCGACTGGGTCAAGCTGGAGGTCGTCGCCGACGAGCGCACCCTGCTGCCCGACCCGGTGGAGCTGCTGGAGGCCGCCGAGACGCTGGTGGACGACGGGTTCACCGTCCTGCCGTACACCAGCGACGACCCGGTCCTGGCCAGGAGGCTGGAGGACGTGGGCTGCGCGGCGATCATGCCGCTGGGCTCCCCCATCGGCTCGGGCCTGGGCATCCGCAACCCGCACAACTTCCAGCTGATCACCGAGCGGGCGTCCGTCCCGGTCATCCTCGACGCGGGCGCGGGCACCGCCTCGGACGTCTCGCTCGCCATGGAGCTGGGCTGCGCCGCGGTGATGCTGGCCTCCGCGGTCACCCGCGCGCAGGAGCCGGTGCTGATGGCGGAGGCGATGCGCCACGCGGTGGAGGCGGGGCGGCTGGCGTACCGGGCGGGACGCATCCCGCGCCGGCACTTCGCGCTGGCCTCCTCGCCGGCGGAGGGGATGGCGGACCTCGACCCGGAGCGCCCGGCGTTCCGGTGACGGGCGGGACGGCCGGGGCGCCGGGCCGCGTGTCGCGCCGGCGCCGCGGTTCCGTCACCGTTCGGCACCGGTCCGGTGCGCCTGCGGGCGGTGCGGACGGCGGCGGGTGCGGCGGCTCGTAGACTCTGCGCCGTGGACACGACCCTCCAGGACCCCTTGATCGGGCACGTGCTCGACGGCCGGTACCGCGTGGAGGCGCGCATCGCCGTCGGCGGCATGGCCACGGTCTACCGGGCCCTGGACACCCGGCTCGACCGGGTGCTCGCCCTGAAGGTGATGCACCCCTCCCTCGCGGCCGACGCCTCGTTCGTCGACCGGTTCATCCGCGAGGCGAAGTCGGCCGCGCGCCTGGCGCACCCCAACGTGGTGGGGGTCTTCGACCAGGGCTCGGACGGGAGCTACGTCTACCTCGCGATGGAGTACGTCGAGGGCTGCACCCTCCGCGACGTCCTGCGGGAGCGCGGCGCCCTCCCGCCGCGGGCCGCCCTGGAGATCCTGGAGGCGGTGCTCGCGGCGCTGGGCGCCGCCCACCTGGCCGGACTGGTGCACCGCGACGTGAAGCCGGAGAACGTCCTGATAGGGGACGACGGGCGGGTGAAGGTCGCCGACTTCGGTCTGGTGCGGGCCGTGGACCAGCAGACCTCCGCCTCCACCGGTGCGGTGCTGGGCACCGTCTCCTACCTCGCCCCCGAGCAGATCGAGCACGGCACCGCCGACGCCCGGGCCGACGTCTACGCGTGCGGCGTGGTGCTGTACGAGATGCTGACCGGCGCCAAGCCGCACCCCGGCGGCACCCCGGCCCGGGTGATCCACCGGCGCCTGAACGAGGACGTACCGCCCCCGTCCGCCGTCGTCCCCGGCCTGGCCGCCGCGCTCGACGGACTGGTGGCCCGCACCGCCGCCCGTGACCCCGGGCTGCGGCCGGCCGACGCGGTCGGGCTGCTGGCCGAGGTGCGCGCGGTCCGGGAGGCGCTCGCCGACGAGCAGCTCGACGCCGTGCCCCCGGCCGCAGCGCCCGATCCGGCCGCCGGCCCGGACGGGCCGCCGCCCGGTTCCGAGGACCGCACCACCGTCCTCCCGCGCCGCGCGCCCGCGGCCCCGCCGGACGCCGGCGCTCCGGAGCGCACCAGCGTGCTGCCCGCTCCGGCGGTCCCGCGGGCCGGCCGGCCGCGGGGCGGACCGCGCGGGCGCCGCCCGGTGGCGGCGGCGGTCGCGGCCGTCCTGCTGCTCCTCGGCGTGGCGCTGGGCGTGTGGTACATCAACTCCGGGCAGTTCACCCGGACCCCGGGCGTGCTCTCCATGACCGAGGCCGAGGCCAAGAGGGCCGTCGAGGAGGCCGGGCTGGAGTGGCGGGTCGTCCGGGAGCACAGCGAGACCGTCGAGCGGGGCCGGATCGTCGCCACCGACCCCGGCCGCGGCGAGCGCATCCGCGGCAACGGGACGGTGACCCTCACCGTCTCCCGCGGCCCCGAGCGGGTCGAGGTCCCCGATGTGGCGGGCGTCCCGCTGGCCGAGGCGCGCGAGCGGCTCGCGGACGCCGGGCTGGCGCCGGGCATGGTGACCAGGGAGTTCGACGCGGACGTCGAGCGGGGCTCGGTGATCCGCACGAAGCCGGAGGCGGGCACCGGGCGCCGCCCCGGAGCGGCCGTGGCGCTCGTGGTCTCCAAGGGGGAGCGGATCGAGGTCCCGGACGTCGTCGGCGAGAGCGAGGGCACGGCACGGCAGCGGCTGACCGAGGCCGGGCTGGAGGTCGAGGTGGCGCCGGAGCGGGTGTTCTCCGAGGAGGAGGCGGGCACGGTCGCCCGGCAGTCCCCCGGCGAGGGCGCGGTCGCGGCCGAGGGCGACACCGTCAGGCTCACCGTCTCCAAGGGCCCGGAGATGGTCGAGGTCCCCGATGTGGACGGGATGGGGGAGGACGAGGCCCGGCGGGTCCTGGAGGACGCGGGTTTCGAGGTGAAGGTCCGCAGGCTCTTCTTCACCGGCACGGTCTTCGACCAGTCGGTGGGCGGCGGCGACCGCGCCCCGCGCGGCTCGACGATCACGATCTGGGTGCGCTGACCCGGTCACCGTCCGTCACGTGAACGGGCGACGGTTGTGAGTCGGCCCATAGGACGCGCGTCACGTACGACCTCCTCTAGTGGGCGTTGTGTCCGCTTCGACCAGGAGGAATCCGCTTTTTCGGGTGGTGGGCGCCGGAACTCCTACGAGCCGGGCTAGTACTTCGCGCTTTTGTCCCGATAAGTTCCGGCCGCTAACAATGCAACGGTCGCATGGCGCCGAGGAGCAGAACCCGGCGCACCCTCTCCGGCCCCACGGCCGGTCCGGATGATCCGGCTCCGCGACGCAAGCGATCGGAAGAGGTTCTCCTCCCCCATGACCGTTGCCACCCTTCTCGACCAGTTCCGCACGACCGGCGCCCGCAAGCTCTCGGCCGTCGGCATAGCCGCGGCCACCGGCGCCGCCACCCTGGCCCTCGGCTTCGCCCCGGGCACGGAGACGGCCTCCGCGGCCGCCGCCCAGCCCGCCGCCGCCGCGGTGGAGCTGTCCGTCCGGGACGACGGCTCCGCCCTGCAGACCGGCAGCCTCCGCGAGCAGTCGGCCGCCGCCTTCCAGAAGACGCAGACCGACGCCATCGCCGAGGAGCGGAAGGCCGAGGAGCAGAAGGCCGCGGCCGGCGCGATGGCCGCGGAGAAGAAGCAGGCGCACCAGCAGGCGGAGGCCGAGCGGCAGGCCTCCGAGGAGCGGGCCGCCGCACAGGAAACCGCCTCCCGCTCCGCCGCGCGCCCGCAGGCCGCCCCCTCCTACCCGGACAACCTGGACGGCTGGATCCGCGAGGCCATGGCCATCATGGAGCGCGAGGGCATCCCGGGCAGCTACGAGGGCATCCACCGCAACATCATCCGCGAGTCCAGCGGCAACCCCCGGGCCATCAACACCTGGGACATCAACGCCCGGAACGGCATCCCCTCCAAGGGGCTGCTCCAGGTGATCCCGCCCACCTTCGCGGCGTACCACGTCGAGGGCACCTCCTGGGACATCTACGACCCGGTGGCCAACATCGTCGCGGCCTGCAACTACGCGGCCGACCGGTACGGCTCGATGGACAACGTCGACTCGGCCTACTGACCTTCCGGGGGCTCCCCGCCCCCGCCCCGCGGCGCCCGACGGCCCGGCGGCCCGCTTCCGAGCGGGCCGCCGGCCCGTCCGCCGTTCGGGCCTGGCACCCTCGATGTGTGAGCACCGCACCTTTCTCGTCCCCCTCCCCCGTCCCGCACGGCGCCGTCCCGCTTCCCGCCCCGCGCGTCCGCAACCCCGTCGGCAGCCATGTCGCCGTGGCCGGCGGGCTCGCCGCCAAGGGGCTGGCGTACGCCCGCGAGATCGGCGCGGAGACCGTCCAGGTCTTCGTCGCCAATCCCCGCGGCTGGGCCACACCGGCCGGCGACCCCCGGCAGGACGAGGCGTTCCGCACCGCCTGCGCGGAGGAGGGCATCCCGGCCTACGTCCACGCCCCCTACCTGATCAACTTCGGCTCGCACACCGAGG
This sequence comes from Streptomyces glaucosporus, assembly GCF_039533345.1. Classification (NCBI taxonomy): domain Bacteria; kingdom Bacillati; phylum Actinomycetota; class Actinomycetes; order Kitasatosporales; family Streptomycetaceae; genus Streptomyces; species Streptomyces glaucosporus. The sequence goes on from NZ_BAAATJ010000028.1 coordinate 30,741, forward strand.
CCACCGTCGAGTCGTCCGTGGTCTCGCTCCGGCACTCGCTGCGCCGCGCCCGGGACATCGGCGCCCTGGGCGTGGTGGTCCACACCGGGTCGGCCACCGGCGGACGCGACCGCGCCGCGGCGCTGGCCCAGGTGCGGGAGCGGATGCTGCCCCTGCTGGAGGAGCTGGACCCCGGCGAGGACTCGGAGGACCCCTGGCTGCTGCTGGAGCCCACCGCGGGCCAGGGCGCCTCCCTGTGCTCGCGCGCGGCCGACCTCGGCCCGTACCTCGACGCCCTGGAGCGGCACCCCCGGCTCGGGATCTGCCTCGACACCTGCCACGCCTTCGCCGCGGGTCACGACATGGCGGCCGAGGGCGGCATGAGGGCGCTCCTGGACGAGGTGACGGCGGTCGCGGGCGAGGGGCGGCTGCGGCTGATCCACGCCAACGACTCCAAGGACGTCGTGGGAGCCCACCGGGACCGCCACACGAACATCGGGGCGGGGCACATCGGGGCGGAGCCGTTCCGCGAGCTGTTCCGCCACCCGGCGACCGCGGGCGTGCCGCTGGTCATCGAGACACCCGGCGGCAAGGAGGGGCACGCCGGGGACGTGGCCCGGCTGAAGGACCTGCGGGACCGGGGGGCCGCCCTCTGACGGGCCCCGGGCGTCCCGGCACGGCGGGCGGCGGTCTCTACGGCTCGGGGCCGTCGCCCGGCTCCTCCTGGTGGGAGTAGCGCTGCTCGCGCCAGGGGTCGCCGATGTTGTGGTAGCCCCGCTCCTCCCAGAACCCCCGGCGGTCGGCGGTCATGTACTCCACCCCCCGCACCCACTTGGGGCCCTTCCAGGCGTACAGGTGCGGCACGACCAGGCGCACCGGGAAGCCGTGCTCGGCGGTGAGGGGCTCGCCGGCCCGGTGGGTGGCGAAGACCGTGTGCTCGGCCTCGAAGTCCGACAGCCGCAGGTTGGCGCTGTACCCGTACTCGGCCCAGACCATCACATGGGTGACCTCGGGCGCGGGCGGCGCCAGCGCGAGGACCGTACGGGCCGTCACCCCGCCCCACTCCACGCCCAGCATGCTGAACCGGGTGACGCAGTGCAGGTCGCCGACCACGGTCTCGTGGGGCAGTGCCGAGAACTCCTCGTGGTTCCAGCGGTGCACGCCGCCGTCGGCGGTGGCCCCGAAGACGCGGAACTCCCAGCGTTCGGGCCGGAACCTGGGCACCGGGCCGTAGTGCGTCACCGGCCAGCCGCGCTGGAGCCGCTGCCCCGGCGGAAGCTGCGCTTGCTCCCCTTCGCGGCTTTCCGGCTGAACCATGCCTCCATGGTGACAGACCCCGAAGGGTGCCGACGACCGCACTCGGGCGAAGCTCAGCGACACCCCGCAAGGGGCACAACGGACCACCGGAGAGAAAGGTGACTTACTGGACCGAAAGCGGCCGCGGTGCGAGGATGCGCCCGTCCCACCGCTTTCCCGGCGGTCCCAGTGCGTCCCCGGACCCCCACACCCCACAGTCCCTCCCCCCACCGAAGAGAGGCGCCGGCATGCAGGGCGATCCCGAGGTCATCGAGTTCCTCAACGAGCAGCTCACCGCCGAACTGACGGCCATCAACCAGTACTTCCTCCACGCCAAGCTGCAGGAGAACAACGGATGGACGAGGCTCGCGAGGTACACGCGCGAGGAGTCGTTCGACGAGATGCGGCACGCGGAGCGGCTGACCGACCGCATCATCTTCCTGGAGGCGCTCCCCAACTACCAGCGCCTCTTCCACGTCCGGGTGGGGCAGACCGTCACCGAGATGCTCCAGGCGGACCGCCGGATCGAGGTCGAGGCGATCGACCGGCTCCGGCGCGGCATCGAACTGATGCGGGCCAAGGGCGACATCACCTCGGCCAACCTCTTCGAGTACATCCTGGCCGACGAGGAGCACCACATCGACTACCTCGACACCCAGCTCCAGCTGATCGAGCAGCTCGGCGAACCGCTGTACATCGCCCAGCAGATCGAGCAGCCGGACTCCGGTTCCTCCGGCCCGGGCTCCTCGGACTGAGGCGGGACGTCAGGCCGCCGCGGCCCGCGCGGGTTCCGCGACGGCGGCGGGCACGGGCGCCGCGGGCGTCACGGGCGCGGCTCCTGCCGCCGGGGCCGCCGCCGTGACGCCGGAGGCGAGCCGCCCGGCGGTCTCGCGCCGCGGGCACGCGCCGCGGCCCAGCAGCCCCTGGATGCTGCGGACGCAGGAGCCGCAGTCGGTGCCCGCCTTGCTCGCGGACGCTATCTGGCGCGGGGTGCAGGCGCCGGCCGCCGCGTGTGCGCGGATCTGCTCCTCCGTGACGCCGAAGCACGAGCAGACGTACACGGGGTTCACCTCCGCCGAAGCAGCCGGAAAGGGTCGGATCCCCACGCCGAGTGGGTGAGGTAAACCTTACCTTACTTGCGCTCCACCGGCCGGAACAGGGATGTGGGGCGCGGATCGGTGTGATCCGCGCCCCACGGCGCCGTTTCCGGGGCTCACCCGCGACTCACTGGTCGCGGTACATCTCCGCGACGAGGAACGCCAGGTCCAGCGACTGGCTGCGGTTCAGACGCGGGTCGCAGGCGGTCTCGTAGCGCTGGTGGAGGTCGTCGACGAAGATCTCGTCGCCGCCGCCCACGCACTCGGTGACGTCGTCGCCGGTCAGCTCCACGTGGATGCCGCCCGGGTGGGTGCCCAGACCCTTGTGGACCTCGAAGAAGCCCTTGACCTCGTCCAGCACGTCGTCGAAGCGCCGCGTCTTGTGGCCGCTGGCGGCCTCGAAGGTGTTGCCGTGCATCGGGTCGCACACCCAGGCGACCTGGGCGCCGGAGGCCGTGACCTTCTCCACCAGGGTGGGGAGCGCGTCGCGGATCCTGTCGGCCCCCATCCGGGTGATGAACGTCAGCCGGCCCGGCTCGCGCTCCGGGTCCAGCCGCTCGATCAGCGCCAGGGCGTCCTCGGGCGTGGTGGTCGGGCCGAGCTTGACCCCGATCGGGTTGCGGATGCGGGAGGCGAACTCGATGTGCGCCCCGTCCAGCTGCCGGGTCCGCTCGCCGATCCACACCATGTGGCCGGAGACGTCGTACAGGTTGCCCGTGCGGGAGTCCACCCGGGTCAGCGCGGACTCGTAGTCGAGGATCAGCGCCTCGTGCGAGGCGTAGAACTCGACGGTCTTGAACTCCTCCGGGTCCACCCCGCAGGCGTTCATGAAGTTCAGCGCCCGGTCGATCTCCCTGGCCAGGGCCTCGTAGCGCTGCCCGGAGGGGGAACTCTTCACGAAGTCCTGGTTCCAGGCGTGCACCTGGCGCAGGTCCGCGTAGCCGCCGGTGGTGAAGGCGCGCACCAGGTTCAGCGTCGCGGCGGACGCGTGGTACATCCGCTTCAGCCGCTGCGGGTCCGGGGTGCGGGCCTCCGCGGTGAACTCGAAGCCGTTGACGGAGTCGCCGCGGTAGGAGGGGAGGGTCACCCCGTCGCGGGTCTCGGTGGGCTTCGAGCGGGGCTTGCTGTACTGCCCGGCGATCCGGCCCACCTTCACCACGGGCACGGAGCCCGCGTAGGTGAGCACGGCCCCCATCTGGAGCAGGGTCTTGAGCTTGTTCCTGATCTGCTCGGCGGAGACGGCGTCGAAGGCCTCGGCGCAGTCACCCCCCTGCAGCAGGAACGCCTCGCCCTTGGCGACGGCCGCCATCCGCTCCCTCAGCTGGTCGCACTCGCCGGCGAAGACCAGCGGCGGATAGGACTCGAGCTCGGCGATCACATCGCGCAGAGCCTCGGGGTCCGGCCAGTCGGGCTGCTGCGCCGCGGGCAGGTCTCGCCAGGTGTTGACACCGGCGTCGGGATTGGCGTTCACGGTCACGGATCCAGATTACGGGCTGGCGTCCGGCGTCCCTCCCCCCTGACCGAAGGGTGAGACGGGGGACACCGCGCGGCGGACGGTTCGGGTAGTGTGCGGGACATGCCCGCGCAGACGACGCCGGCGGCCGTCACGGCCGCCGCCCAGTGGTGGCCCGCCTCACCGGCGGCCCACTGACGCGCGCGCTCCACGAACCGACGCGAAGGCCGCCCGAGGGGCGGCCTTCGCCGTGTCCGCAGGGCACCCGGGGCGCGGGCCGTCCCCTCCCGACGGAAGGGACGAACCCGCCGTGCAGAACCACCGCACCCCCCGCCACCCCCAGACCCCCGAGGACGCCGCGCACGCCCTGGTCGCGCGGCTGCTGGACGACGACTGCCCGCCCTTCGCGCTGCTGCGGCGGCGCACCCCCGGCCGGGACGAGCACACCGTGGAGGTGCTGCTCGGGCCGGTGACCGAGGTGGAGCGCCTGGCCGACGTACCCGTCGGGGAGTCGGCGCCCACCCTCGCCCTGGTGCCGTTCCGGCAGATCCGCGAGCGCGGCTTCGAGGCGGCCGACGACGGCACCCCGCTGGCCGTGCTCGTCCCCTCCGAGGCCCGCGAACTCCCCCTGGACGCGGTGCTGGCCGCGCTGCCCCGGCACGCCGTCCGGGTCGACGACGGCGGCTTCGACGTGACCGACGAGGCGTACGAGGAGATCGTGCGCCGGATCGTCGAGGACGAGATCGGCACCGGCGAGGGCGCCAACTTCGTCGTCCGCCGCACCTACCGGGGCGTGATCGAGGGCTACGGCCGGGCCGACGCGCTGGCCCTGTTCCGGCGGCTGCTGTCCGGCGAGCGCGGGGCGTACTGGACGTACGTGGTGCACACCGGCGACCGGACGCTGGTGGGGGCCAGCCCCGAGGTCCACATCCGGATGAGCGGCGGGACGGTGGTGATGAACCCGATCAGCGGCACCTACCGCTACCCCGCCGGCGGGCCGACGGTGGAGGACCTGCTGGCGTTCCTCGGCGACCGCAAGGAGACCGAGGAGCTGTCGATGGTCGTCGACGAGGAGCTGAAGATGATGTGCACCGTCGGCGACATGGGCGGAGTGGTGGTCGGCCCCCGGCTGCGGGAGATGGCCCACCTGGCGCACACCGAGTACGAGCTGCGCGGACGCAGCACCCTCGACGTCCGCGACGTGCTGCGCGAGACGATGTTCGCCGCGACCGTCACCGGCAGCCCGGTGGAGAACGCCTGCCGGGTGATCCGGCGGTACGAGGCGGACGGACGCGGCTACTACGCGGGGGCGCTGGCTCTGCTCGGCCGCGACGGGAACGGCGCCCAGACCCTGGACTCCCCGATCCTCATCCGCACCGCCGACATCGACGCGGCCACCGGGCGGCTGCGGGTGCCGGTGGGCGCCACGCTGGTGCGCGCCTCCGACCCGGCGAGCGAGGTCGCCGAGACCCACGCCAAGGCGGCCGGGGTGCTGACCGCGCTGGGTGTGCGCCCGGGCCCGGCGCTCCCCGAGGGGGCCTCCGCGCGGCCCCGGCTGGCGGACGACCCCCGGGTGCGGGCCGCCCTGGACGCGCGGCGCGCCGGCCTGGCCCCGTTCTGGCTGCGGATGCAGACCCCCGCCGGACCCTCCGGCGGACGCCTCCCGGCCCGCGGCGAGGTGCTGGTGGTGGACGGGGAGGACACCTTCACCTCGATGCTGGCGCACCTGCTGCGCTCCACCGGCCTGGCCGTGACGGTGCGGCGGTACGACGAGCCGGGACTGCGCGAGGCGGCCCTCGCCCACACCGGCCCGGTGGTGCTCGGCCCCGGCCCCGGCGACCCCCGGGACGGGTCCTGCCCCAAGATGCGGCTGCTGCGCTCGCTCGCCGCCGACCTGCTGCGCGGCCACCGGCACGGGCTGCTCGGGGTCTGCCTGGGGCACGAGCTGCTCGCCGCCGAGCTGGGGCTGCCCCTGGTCCGCAAGGACCGGCCGTACCAGGGCGCGCAGGAGCGGATCGGCCTGTTCGGCGCCGAGCGGACCGTCGGCTTCTACAACTCCTTCACCGCGCGCTGCGGCGAGGAGGCGGAACGGGAGCTGGCCCTGCGCGGCGTGGAGCTGAGCCGCGACCCGGTCAGCGGCGACGTCCACGCGCTGCGCGGCCCCCACTTCGCCGGGGTGCAGTTCCACCCGGAGTCGGTGCTGACGCTGGAGGGCTCGGCGATCGTCGCCGACCTGCTGGCCGCGGTCCTGGTCTGACCGGCGGCGGGCGGCCCGGCACCCCGTGCGGGGGCCGGGCCGCCCGGGCCGTGTCCGGGATCCGGGAGTCCGGGAACCGTCCGGTCAGCCGAAGAAGACGCTCGCCTCCCGGTACAGCTCCGGGTCGACCGTCTTCAGCGAGGCGGTCGCCTCGACGAGCCGCACACGGGTGATCCGGGTGCCCTGCAGGGCCGTCATCGAGCCCCAGTCGCCCTCGTGCACCGCGTCGATCGCGTGGAGGCCGAAGCGGGTGGCCAGCCACCGGTCGAACGGGCTGGGCGAGCCGCCGCGCTGGATGTAGCCGAGCACGGTGGTGCGGGCCTCCTTGCCGGTGCGCCGCTCGATCTCCTTCCCCAGCCACTCGCCCACGCCGGACAGCCGCATCCGGCGGGCCCGGGTGTCGCTGCCCGGCAGCGGTGTGACGCCGGGCAGGGCGACCTCGTCCGCCTCCGGCAGCGCGCTGTCGGCGATGACGACGATCGGCGCGTAGGTGGCCCGGAAGCGGGACTCGACCCACTCGCACACCTTGCGGACGCTGAAGGGCTGCTCGGGGATGAGGATGCAGTTGGCCCCGCCCGCCAGGCCCGCGTGGAGGGCGATCCACCCGGCGCTGCGTCCCATCACCTCCACCACCAGCACCCGCTTGTGGGACTCGGCGGTGGTGTGGAGGCGGTCGATGGTCTCGGTGGCGACGCCGACGGCGGTGTCGAAGCCGACGGTGCAGTCGGTCAGGGGGATGTCGTTGTCGATGGTCTTGGGGATGCCGACCAGGGGGACGCCGTGCTCCTCGGCGAACCGGGCGGCGATGCCGAGCGTGGCGGTCCCCCCGATCACGACGAGCCCCTCCACCCCGTGGCGGGCGAGGGTGCCCAGCACCCGGTCGGCCCCCTCGTCCTCCATGAAGGGGTTGGTGCGCGAGGAGCCCAGGATGGTGCCCCCGCGGGGAAGGGTGCCGCGCACCGCGGGGATGCCCAGCGGCACGGTCTCGTCCCGCATGACGCCGCGCCAGCCGTCGCGGAAACCGATGAACTCGTCCCCGTACTCCTGCACGCCCTTGCGGACGATCGCGCGCATCGCCGCGTTGAGCCCGGGGCAGTCGCTGCCGCCGGTCAGCACTCCGACCCGCATGAGATTCCCTTCTCCGCCTGGATTCCCGGATTCCGGCCTCCTCCGGGTTCCCCCGCCCGGGTTCCCCCGAACCCGGCGGCCACCGGCGCTCCCTGTCCGGTCACGCTAGCGGCCGCCCTCCCGGGAGGGACGGCGGAACGCCGGGACACGGCCGGAAGGAGCCGGCGGGGGCGGGCGGACGGGCCGGACGGACGCGGTCAGGCGTCGTCCAGGCCCCGCTCGATGGCGTAGCGCACCAGCTCCACGCGGTTGTGGAGCTGGAGCTTGCCCAGGGTGTTCTGCACGTGGTTCTGCACGGTGCGGTGCGAGATCACCAGCCGCTCGGCGATCTGCTTGTACGACAGCCCCTTGGCGACCAGCCGCAGCACCTCCGTCTCCCGTTCGGTCAGCCGCGGCGCGGCGGGCTCGTCGGGCTTCCCCGGCCCGGACCGCCCGGCCAGCCGCCGGTACTCGCCCAGCACCAGCCCGGCCAGGCCCGGGGTGAACACCGGGTCGCCGGCGGCCGTGCGGCGCACGGCCTCCAGCAGTTCCTCGGTGCTCGCCGACTTCACCAGGTAGCCGGTGGCCCCGGACTTCACCGCCTCCAGCACGTCCGCGTGCTCGCCGCTCGCGGAGAGCACCAGCACCCGCGGCGCGGAGGCCGCACCGGAGCCGGAGCCCGACCCGACGAGCTGCCGGCACACCTCGACGCCCGGCAGGCCGGGCAGGTTCAGGTCGAGGATCAGCACGTCCGGCCCGGTGGCCCGCGCACGGCGCACGGCCTGGGGACCGTCGCCGGCCGTGGCCACCACCTCGAAGCCGGCCTCGGCCAGGTCGCGGGCGACCGCGTCCCGCCACATCGGATGGTCGTCGACGACCATCACCCGCACGGGCCGCCGCCCGTCCCGCTCACCGCTCTCACCGGTCTCGCCGGTCGTCCTGCTGGTCATCCTTGGGCACCCTCAACTCGACTTCCGTTCCCTGTCCCGGCACCGACACCAGTTCCGCGCTGCCGCCCAGGTCCCGCAGCCGTCCGCGGATGGACAGCGCCACGCCCATCCGGCCCTCGGCCTCCGCGTCCTCCAGCCGGCCGGGCGGGATGCCGGGCCCGTCGTCCCTGACGGTCACCACCACGGCGTCCGGCTCGTCCTCCAGCAGGATCCACGCCTGCGCCTCCTCCCCCGCCGGCCCCCGGGCGTGCTTGCGGACATTGTCCAGCGCGGCGCCGACCGCCGCCGCCAGTTCCCGGGCCGCCCCGGCCGGCAGCGGCACCGGGGCGCCGGGTTCCGCGAAGGACACCCTGGTCCCGGCGTACGCGGACAGCAGCGCCCGCACGTCGCACGTCCCGCCGGACGGCGGTTCGCCGGCCACGGCACCGGCCTCGCTCACCTCCGGGGCGCTCCCGGCGCGGGGGCCGGGGACCTCGGGCGCCACACCGCTGGAGACCAGCGTGCGCAGCGCCGCCTCCTGCTCCCCCGCCAGCCGCCCCAGTTCGGCCGCCTCTCCGCCGATGGCGGCGCCGCGGCGCTGCACCATGGCCAGCACCTGGAGCACGCTGTCGTGGATGTCGCGGGCGAGACGCTCCCGCTCGCGGGTGGCGGCCTCGATGCGGAGCGCCCGGGCGAGGGTCCGCTCGCTGTCGCGGGCCACCTCGACGACGTAGCCGATGGCGATGCTGGCGATGCACACCAGCAGCACGTTGTGGACGGTGTCCTGCGCGAAGCCTCCCGCCGCGACCACGTTGGCCACCCCGACCAGCGCCGAGGCGCCGGCGGCCCACCGCCAGCCCCCCTTGACGGCGAAGCCGAGCACCGCGCCGGCCGTCCAGATGGTCGGCAGGGTGGGGCCGCCCGCGTCGATGCGCTCCGCGGTGTCCACCACGGGCGTCAGCAGGACGCCCGTGACGGCCACGGCCAGGTCGGCGGCGAGGAAGGGGAAGGTGCAGCGCTCGGCGGAGGAGACCCGCCGGACGGTCGCGAGCGTCCACACGGCGAGGACGGCCAGATAGGCGCCCGCGCCGAGGGGGTGGACGTACTCGCCGTACGCGTGGACGTACAGCGCCAGGGCGTACCCCATGGTGAGCACGCGGTACGCGGTCAGCGCGCTCCACAGCGGCTGTTCGACCGACATCTTCGCGGCCATCGGCCTCCCCCGTTCCCCCCTGCGGCTCTCAGGCCGCCTTCCCCGGCCCGTCCGGGGCGTCGCTCCCGCCGGCCTTCGCGGCCCTGGCCGCCTTCGCCCTCTCGGCCCTGGCGGCCTTCTCCCGCTCGGCGATCTGCCGCTTCGCGGCCGTGGCGTACATGTCCACGTACTCCTGGCCGGACAGCTTCATGATCTCGTACATGACCTCGTCCGTGATCGACCGCAGGACGAAGCGGTCGCCCTCCATGCCCTGGTAGCGGCTGAAGTCCAGCGGCCTGCCGATCCGGATGCCGGGCCGCATCAGCTTCGGGACGATCTTGCCCGGCGGCTGGATCTTCTCCGTGTCGATCATCGCGACCGGGATGACCGGCGCCCCGGTGGCCAGCGCCACCCGGGCCAGGCCGCCCGGCTTGCCCCGGTAGAGGCGGCCGTCCGGGGAGCGCGTGCCCTCGGGGTAGATGCCGAACAGCTCACCGCGCTCCAGCACCTGGATGCCGCTCCTGATCGCGGCCTCGCCCGCGCCGCGCGCCCCCGAGCGGTCCACCGGGAGCTGGCCGACGCCCTTGAAGAACGCCGCCGTCAGCCTGCCTTTGACGCCCGGGGTGGTGAAGTACTCGGCCTTGGCGATGAAGGTGACCTTGCGGTCGAGGACGGCGGGCAGGAAGAAGGAGTCGGAGAAGGACAGATGGTTGCTCGCCAGAATGGCCGGTCCCTCGGCCGGGACGTTCTCCAGACCTTCCACCCAGGGACGGAAGGCAAGCTTGAGCCCGTTCCCCAAGGAGAGCTTCATGACGCCGTACAACAACCGAGGAACCTCCTGTGTCTCGGGGAGACCTTATCCCGACCCGCCCGCGCGTCCCCGGCCGATCCGGTTCCCGTGCCGTCGTCCGGCCTACCCGGTCACCCTGCGCACGCGTAGGGTGGCAGCACTCCCACCCGTCGCCTCGCCCGCCCGGCAGGGTGCCGGCGAGGTCCGTCCACCGAAGACTGGAGTCCACGGTGCCCCTGCTACCCGGTGCCGAGCCGCTGCGCCACGACGGCGGCGAGGTCGGCGTCCTGCTGTGTCACGGTTTCACCGGTTGTCCGCAGTCGATGCGCCCCTGGGCCGAGTACCTGGCCGAGAGGGACCTGACCGTCTCCCTGCCGCTGCTGCCCGGCCACGGCACCCGCTGGCAGGACCTGGCGGTCACCGGCTGGCAGGACTGGTACGCCGCGGTGGACCTGGAGCTGCGCGCGCTGCGCGAACGCTGCGGGCAGGTCTTCGTCTGCGGCCTGTCGATGGGCGGGGCGCTGGCCCTGCGGCTGGCCGCCCGGCACGGTGAGGCGGTCGCCGGTGTGGTGGCGGTCAACCCGGCGATGACCTTCCCCCGCCTCCAGGGCTGTGCCCTGCCGGTGTTGCGCCATCTGCTGCCCACCACGCGGAGCATCACCGGCGACATCGCCAGGGAGGGCGTGGAGGAGGTCGGCTACGACCGGGTGCCGCTGCACGCCGCCCACTCCCTGCGGAACCTCCTGCGGGTGGTGCGCGGTGAGCTGCCCCGGGTGACCCAGCCGCTGCTGCTGCTGCACAGCAGGGTGGACCACGTCGTGCCACCCTCGGACTCGGCGCTGGTCCTGGACGCGGTCTCCTCGCGCGACGTGACGGAGACGGTGCTGGAGCGGAGCCTCCACGTGGCCACCCTGGACCACGACGCGGAGCGGATCTTCGCGGACTCCTACGGATTCATCACCCGCCTCACAGCGAGGAAGACGGCACGTGACGGAGCGTGAGCACAACCGCGGCGAGGGTCCCGAGCCCCTGGACGAGGAGGCCGCCTGGGCCCAGATCGTGGCCGCCTACGGCGAGGAACCCGCCGATCCGCCGGACCTTCCGCCCCTGACCCCCGGCACGGGCGGCGGCGCGGGAGACGGTGCGGACGGCGTCCGCGGCGGAACGGGGACGGGGACGGCCACGGGGAACGGCGGAGGCCCGGAGGGCGGCCCGGACGCCGGCGAACCGCCGGTGCGCAGCTTCACCGTGTACGCGGCGGGTTCCGGGCCGCGCGACTGGCATCCCGCCGAGCCCTCCGACGGGGACCCCGACGAGGACGACGAGGGCCACTTCGTCCCGCCCGAGCCCCCGCCGCTCCCCAGGGGCGACGCCACCTCCAGGCTCGCCTGGGCCGCGGTCCTGGGCGGTCCGCTGCTGCTGGTCCTCACCGTCCTGTTCCAGCAGGACGTGACGTGGTGGATCACCACGCTGGGCGTCGGCGGGTTCCTCGGCGGTTTCGCCACCCTGGTGCTGCGGATGCGCGACGAGGACGACGAGTTCGACGATCCGGGGCGCGGCGCGGTCGTCTGACCCCGGGGCGGGCCGGGCCGCCGGGCTAGCCGGCGGCCGGGGGGACGCGCAGGGCGGCCAGGACCGGCAGGTGGTCGGTGGCCGCCCGCAGGTCCGCCCCGGTCACGCCCGGCAGCCCGGCGGGCACCCCGCAGCCCAGCACCTCCACCGCCCCGGTGGCCAGGACGGCGTCGATGCGCTTGCGGGGCTCCCGGGAGGGCGAGGTGTTCTCCTCCCCCCACGGGCGGACGGCCCAGCCGTCCCGGAGTTCCCCGGCCAGCCGGGAGAAGGCCCGGCCGTCGGGTTCGTCGTTGAGGTCGCCGGCCACGACGCCCGCCGGCACGTCCATGGCCGCCAGCCGGTCCAGGACCATCCCGGCCTGGGCGTACCGTTCCTTCTCCACCAGGCTGAGGTGGCAGCTGATCACCGCCAGCCGGGCGGACGGCCCGAAGCGCAGCACCGCCGTGGCCAGGCCGCGGCGGTGGAGGCCGGGGGTGTGCGGCAGCAGGACGTCCTCGCTGCGCTCCACGTGGGCGCGGAGCGAGGAGAGGATCATCGGCCCGGTGGCGGTCGCCCCGCCCGTGACGTACACCAGGTCCGCGGCCCGGGCGAGGCGGGCGGCGTGCTTGCGCCAGCGGAAGAAGCGGGGGGCCTCCTGGACGCAGACGACGTCGGGGGCGCAGGCCCGGATGACCCGGGCCAGCGCCTCCGTGTCGTCGCGCAGGGAGCGGACGTTGTAGCTGAGCAGCCGGACCACGGCCGAGCCGTCGGGCTCGGTGCGGGAGGCGGGCAGGTCCTCCGGTGTCGCGGACCGGTTCTCTCCGGCGCCCTCGGCGGCCGTGCTCATCGCGCCCCCGCGCCGTCAGCCCTGGCGTGCCAGGTCGGCCGCGCCCACCAGGCCGGCCTTGCCGCCGAGCTGGGCGGCGAGCACCTGGGCCTGCGGACGCCAGCGGCTGCCCACCAGCCACCGGCGGTAGGACTTGCGGATCGGTTCGAGGACGAGGTCCCCCTCGTCCGAGACGCCGCCGCCGACGATGAACGCGGACGGGTCGAACAGGGAGGCCAGGTCGGCCAGGCCCGCGCCCGCCCAGCGGGCCAGCTCGCGGAAGGAGTCGACGGACACCGGGCAGCCCTGCCGGGCGGCCTGGCTGACGTGCCGTCCCTCGATCCCCTCGGGGGTGCCGTCGCCCAGCGAGAGCAGGATCCCGGCGTTCTCGGGGGTGGCGACGGCGCGCTGCTTGGCGTAGCGGACCAGGGCGCGGCCCGAGGCGTACTGCTCCCAGCAGCCCTGGTTCCCGCAGCCGCACAGCAGGCCGTCGGGGACGACCCGGATGTGCCCGAACTCCGCCGCGACGCCGAAGCGCCCGCGGTAGAGCCTGCCGCCGATGATGATGCCGCCGCCCAGACCGGTGCCCAGGGTGATGCACACGACGTCGTCGTGGCCCTGGCCCGCGCCGAAGCGGTACTCGCCCCAGGCCGCCGCGTTGGCGTCGTTCTCGACGACGACGGGGAGGTCGACGCGCTGCTCGACCTTGTCCTTGAGCGCCTCGTTCCGCCAGTCGATGTTGGGGGCGAAGATGACGGTGGCCCGCTTGTCGTCGACGTAGCCGGCGGCGCCGATGCCGACCGCCTCGATCCGGTGGCCGGTGCTGACGGTGCGGACCGCCTCCGCTATCGCGTCGATGACGCCGTCGGCGGTGGACGGGGTGGGCACCGTGCTGGTTTCGAGGATCGCGCCCTCTTCATCGACCACGCCGGCCGCGATCTTCGTACCGCCGATGTCGACGCCGATGGTGAGTCCCATGTGTCCCTCAGTTACTCGGTCGATCCCCGCTGTGCACAACCGTACCGGAGGACGGGGGTCGAAACGGACTCGGACCGCTTCCGCCCGGGGCCCGGGCGGCGCCTCGGCCGCCTCAGTCGAGGTCGATCCTCTCGGAGCCCGCGGGTCCGGCCTCGCCGCCGTCCTCCCCGCCGTCCTCGTCCCGGCCCTTCCGGTGCTTCCCGTGCCCGCCGGCCCCGTCCGCCTCGTCCGACCCCGGCCCGTCCGGTGTGCTCCGCGAGGCGCCCTCCCCGGGCGCGCCGCCCGGGGCGGCGTCCCGGTCCGCGGCGCCGCGGGTCCAGCGCCGCTCCTGGTCCTCCACGGCGGCGCGGTAGGCGGCCAGCAGTTCGCCGCCCGCGGCGGCGAGGTGGTCGAAGACCTTCGGATTGCGCTCGACCACGGGCTCCACCACCGCCCTGGCCTGCGAGACGACCTGGTGGAACACCCCCCGGGCGGCCGGACCGCCGAGTTCGGCCAGCTTCCCGGCGACCGCCTCGGCCAGACGGCGCAGCTCCTCCGCGGCGCTGCCGGGCGGGGTCCCGTACCGCTCGCGGCGGCGCTCCCGTTCGGCGGCGAGGTCCTCCTCGCAGGCGGCGGCCCAGGCGTCGGGATCGGCGTCGGCGGGGCGCTCGGTGGCATCGCTCATGGCGGGCTCCTGGGACGGTGGCTGCGGCGGGGCCGCGGCGGTCCGCGGCCGGAACCCCGGCGGGTCGCGGGGACCGTGGCCGTCCGCCGCGGACGGGCTCTTTCCCCCGACGTTACCCGAACGTCCCCGCGCCGTTGAGTGCGAACGCCCTTCCGCCGCCGGGCGCGCGGGGCGGCGCCGGCCGGCGGGTCGGGGGCCTCAGTCCCGCTCCGGCCACAGTCCCGGCTCGGGCGTGAAGCGCACCGCGAGCTCGCCGTCCGCCAGCCGGGCCCCGGCCACCGCGCAGCGGCGCAGCGCGGAGGGCAGCGGAAGCGCCCGCCGGAACGGCCCGGTGGTGACGATCACCTCGTTCCCGCGCCGCACCAGCGTCAGGGCGTCCTTGGTGGCCCCGGGCAGCGGCAGCCGCCACAGGAGCACGCCGTCGGCGGCGACCCGGTCCTCCACCGCCCACGCCTCGCCGGCCGGGGCGGGGGCGTCCGGGGCCGCCGTCCCGGCGATCAGGTCCGCCAGTCCGCCGAGGTCGCCGGGCCCCTCCGGGGACCGGCCCAGGTGCGGCAGCTCGCACAGGGGCGTGCCGGCCGGGAAGCCGTCCGCGAGGCCGTCGAGCGCCTCGCGCTGGCGGGCCGCCAGGTCCGCCAGCCAGGGGTCGGGCGAGGCGGCGGGCAGCAGCCGGTTGGCGACCACGGCGTCCACGGCCAGGCCGTGGAGCGCCAGTCCGGCGCGGACGGCGCGCAGCGCGCGGACGGCCGCCGGCCCCGGGTCGAGGACCAGCCGCACCGTCGTCTCCGGCGCCTCCACCACCGCCTGTACGGCGGCGAGGTCGCGGTCCAGGCGCCCGGCGGTCTCGTACAGCGACCGCGCGGGCATCGGCACCCCGGCGAGCTGGGCCAGGACCGGGCGGAGCGCCCGGGCGGCCTGCCGCTCGGGCGGCAGCAGCCGCCGCAGCCAGCGCCGCGTCTGCTCGGGCAGGGCCAGGACCCGTACGGCCTGCTCGGCCGGGGGCATGTCCACCACGAGCAGGTCGTGCCCGTCCCCCGTCCCGGGGGCGTGCGCCGCGCGCAGGGCGCTCAGCAGGGAGAAGGCGTCGGCGCCGGGGGGTTCGGTCAGCTCGTCGTCGTCCAGCGGGTCGGCGCCCAGCAGGTCCAGGGCGGAGCGGGCGCGTTCCTGGAGGGCCGCGGCCCGGGCCCGGAAGTCGGCCGCGGAGTCGATCCGGGCGAGGCTCAGGCCGGGGGCCACCTCGTGCGGGCCCTCACCGGCGTCCACGCCGGCGTCCGCGCCGAACAGCGTCCGGAGCAGGGCGGGGTCCTCGGCGCTGAGCAGCAGCGTCCGCCGCCCGCGGCGGGCGGCGGCCAGGGCGGTGGCGGCCGCGACGGTGGTGCGCCCGGCGCCGCCGCCGCCGGTGACCAGGACCGTGCGCATGCGGGAGGCGCTCAGGGCCGGCCGCCGCTCTCGACGCGCTTCTTCAGCCCGTCCAGGGCCCGGTCGATGATGACCTTCTCGGCCTTGCGCTTGATCATGCCGAGCATGGGGATCTTCACGTCCACGGTGAGCTGGTAGGTCACCTCGGTGCGGCGGCCGCCGTCGAGGGCCCTGAGGCTGTACACGCCGTCCAGGGCGCGCAGCATCTGGGACTTCACCAGGGACCAGCGGACCTCGTGGGGACCGGCCCAGTCGTAGGCGAGGGTGTGCTCGTCTCGGATGGCGCCCGCGTCCAGCAGCAGCCGGACCTGCTCGGCCCGGCCCCGGTCGTCGGTGGAGAGCACCTCGGCCTCCTTCACCTCGCCCGTCCACTCCGGGTAGCGGGCGAAGTCGGCGATCACCTCCATCACCTCGGCGGGTGCCGCCTCGATGACGATGCTCGACCTGGTGTGTTCGGCCATCCCTGTGGCTCCTCCGCTTGCTGCGCTCGGCCGGTGGTCCGCTGCCGTCTGCGGTGGAAGGCTACCGCGCGCCGCTCCACGGCCCGCCGCCGTCCCTCGCCGCTCCGGCCGGGGCGGGGGCGGCCGGCGCCGTGCGCGCCGCGCACCGCCGTGCATTCCCGTGCTCCGCCGTGTGCCGCCGTGTGCTTCCCCCGGGCGCCGCGCGCCGCCTCCCGGCGCCCGGCGGACCCGCCCGGCGTCCGCGCCCGGCTTCGCGCCCAGCGCCCGAGGGGAGCCCGCGCCCCCCTTCTACCTGCGGTTACGCACCGGCCGCCCGCCGAGTGGACTACGCTGCCCCCAGACAAACCGTGGTGTGTGACGCACCGAACATCTCGGCGCCACCCCCTACCCCGAGTCCCGTACCGGTGGGTAACGTCCTTGGCCGTCCCCCTCAAGACCACCTGTCTTGGGCCAGAGCCGACGGAGGCCGTTCCCCAGCGGTGTCCGTGGCGGCGCCGACGAGGAGCACAGTTTTGCGCGAGTTCAGCCTTCCGGCCCTGTACGAGGTCCCCGCGGACGGAAATCTGACCGATCTCATCCGCCGGAACGCCGTGCAGCACCCGGACGTTCCCGTCATCGCCCGCAAGGACCCGGCCGACGGCAGCCGCTGGCTGGACCTGACCGCCCGGGAGTTCCTGGCCGAGGTGCGGGCCGCCGCCAAGGGACTGATCGCCGCGGGCGTCCGCCCCGGCGACCGGATCGGCCTGATGTCGCGCACCCGCTACGAGTGGACGCTGCTGGACTTCGCGATCTGGAGCGCGGGCGGGGTGACCGTGCCGATCTACGAGACCAGCTCGCCCGAGCAGATCGAGTGGATCCTCGGCGACTCCGGGGCCGTCGGCTGCATCGTCGAGACCGGCGCCCACGCCGCCGCGGTGGAGTCCGTCCGCGGCCGGCTGCCGCGGCTGGCGCACCTGTGGACCGTCGACGACGGCGCGGTGCAGAAGCTGGCCGACTCCGGCGCCCAGGTCGCCGACGAGGTCCTGGACGAGCACAGCTCCGCCGCCGACGCCGACTCCCCGGCCACCATCGTCTACACCTCCGGCACCACCGGCCGCCCCAAGGGCTGCGTGCTCTCCCACCGCGCGTTCTTCGCGGAGTGCGGCAACGTGGTCGAGCGGCTCAAACCGCTGTTCATCACCGGCCAGGGGTCGGTGCTGCTCTTCCTCCCCGTCGCCCACGTCTTCGGCCGCATGGTGCAGCTGGCGAGCGTCATGGCGCCGATCCGGCTCGGCCTGTGCCCCGACATCAAGCACCTCACCGACGACCTGGCCGGCTTCCGCCCGACGCTGATCCTGGGCGTGCCCAGGGTCTTCGAGAAGGTCTACAACTCGGCGCGCGCCAAGGCCCGGGCCGAGGGCAAGGGGAAGATCTTCGACCGGGCCGCGGACACCGCGATCGCCTACAGCCGCGCGCTGGACGCCCCGTCGGGCCCCTCGCTGCTCCTGCGGCTGAAGCACAAGCTGTTCGACAAGCTGGTCTACGGCAAGCTGCGCGCGGTGCTGGGCGGCCGGGCCACCCACGCCATCTCCGGCGGCGCCCCGCTGGGCGAGCGGCTGGGGCACTTCTACCGCGGCATCGGCTTCACCGTGCTGGAGGGCTACGGCCTCACCGAGTCCTGCGCGGCGACCGCGTTCAACCCCTACGACCGGCCGAAGATCGGCACGGTCGGGCAGCCGCTGCCGGGGTCGGCGATCGGCATCGCCGAGGACGGCGAGGTGCTGCTGCGCGGCGAGCACCTGTTCAGCGGCTACTGGAACAACGAGGCGGCCACCGCCGAGGCGATGGAGGGCGGCTGGTTCCACACCGGCGACGTCGGCACCCTCGACGAGGACGGCTACCTGGCCATCACCGGCCGCAAGAAGGAGATCCTGGTGACGGCGGGCGGCAAGAACGTCGCCCCGGCCGTCATCGAGGACCGCATCCGGGCCCACGCCCTGGTCGCCGAGTGCATGGTGGTGGGCGACGGCCGTCCGTTCGTCGCGGCGCTGGTCACCCTGGACGAGGAGTTCCTGCCCCGCTGGGCCGCCGAGCGCGGCAAGTCGGGCCTGTCGCGGGAGGAGCTGCTCGCCGACCCCGAGCTGCTGGCCGCCGTCCAGCAGGCGGTGGACGACGGCAACGCCGCGGTCTCCCGGGCCGAGTCGGTCCGCAAGTTCCGCATCCTGCCGACCCAGTTCACCGAGGAGTCGGGCCATCTGACGCCCTCTCTGAAGCTCAAGCGCAACGTCGTCGCCAAGGACTTCGCGCAGGAGATCGAGGCGCTGTACGCGTAACCCGCGGGCACGGCGGAACCCCCTCGCGGGGGACGGGACCACCGTCCCCCGCGAGGGGGTTCCGCCGTCTCCCCCGGCCGCCTCCGCCCCGGCTGTCCGCGTACCCGGGGGTACCGGGGCGCGCACCGGGCGGCGTCCTACAGCAGCGTCCGGAGACGTTCGGCGAGGAGGTCCCAGCGCCAGCGCTCCTCGACCCACCGGCGGCCCCGCTCGCCCATCCTCCGGCGCAGTCCGGGGTCCTTCAGCAGCGCGACGATCCGCTCGGCCGTCTCCTGCTCCGCCTCGGGGGCGCCGCCGCGCACCACCCAGCCGGTCTCCCCGTCCAGCACCGCGTCGGGCGCGCCGCCGGAGTCGCCCGCGACGACGGGCAGTCCGGTCGCCGACGCCTCCAGGTAGACGATCCCGAGCCCCTCGACGTCCAGTCCGCCCCGGCGCGTGCGGCAGGGCATGGCGAACACGTCGCCCGCGCCGTAGTGGGCGGGCAGCTCCTCCCAGGGGACGGATCCGGTGAAGCGCACCGAGCCGGCGACGCCGGTCTCCGCCGCCAGGCGCCGCAGTTCCTTCCCGTACGGCCCGCCGCCGACGATCAGCAGCACCGCGTCGGGCACCTCGGCCAGGACGCGCGGCATGGCGCGGATGAGGGTGTCCTGCCCCTTGCGGGGCACCAGCCGCGAGACGCACACCACGACCGGCCGGCCGGCGAGGCCGAGCCGGGCGCGCACGGCGTCGCCGCCGGAGTCCGGGTGGAAGGTCTTCTCGTCGACGCCGGGCGGCAGGTGGGCCATCCGGGCCGCGGCCTCGTCCGTGAGCGCGGCGGCTATCCGCGAGCGGGTGTACTCCCCGAGGTAGGTGAGGGTGTCCGTGCCCTCGCCGATCCGGCGCAGCAGCCGCCGGGCTGCGGGCAGTTGGGCCCAGCCCGCCTCGTGGCCGTGCGTGGTGGCCACCAGGCGCTCCGCGCCCGCCCGGCGCAGCGCGGGCGCCATCAGGCCGAGCGGCGCCGCCGCCCCGAACCACACGGACGTGCAGCCGTGTTCGCGCAGCAGCTCCGCCGCCCGGCGGGTCGTGCGCGGGGTGGGCAGCAGCATGGTGGTGCGGTCCCGCACGACCGTGAAGGGCTGTTCGGCGTCGAAGCGGGCGGTGGCCTCGACGCCCTCCCGGTCCCTCTTCCAGGTCGAGGCGTAGACGACGACCCGCTCGGGGTCCAGCCGCAGAGCCATGCTGTGCAGGAACGCCTGGATGCCCCCGGGGCGGGGCGGGAAGTCGTTGGTGACGATCAGGGTCTTGTGCATCGCCGCCGACAGTACAACGGCGCCCGTCCGGGCCCGTCGGCCGCACCCGGTACGGTCGGTGCATGCGTCTTCCCGTCGCGGCCTGGGCCGCCACCCGGACCGTGGTGCTCCTGTGCGTGTTCAAGGTGATCACGGTGCCGGGCCCGGACGTCACCAGCGACGTCTCGGTGATCTACCGGGGCTGGTACGAGGTGCTGCGGACGGGCGTCTTCCCCCAGGACGACGTCACCTGGCAGTACCCGCCCGCCGCGGCGCTCGCGATCCTCTCCCCCGCGCTGCTGCCGTTCCTGGAGTATCCGGCGGCGTTCTACGTGCTGGCCTGCGCGGCCGACGCGGCCGCCTTCGCGCTGCTGCTGTACGCCTCCCGGCGGGCGCCGGACGGCGGACGGCGGCACCGGTACGCGGGGGTGTGGGTGTGGGTGGCCGGGGTGCCGCTGCTGGGGCCCACCGTGTACGCCCGCTACGACCTGATGGTCACCGCCGTCGCGGTCGCCGCGCTGCTGGCCCTGGCCCGCCGGCCGAGGACCGCGGGGGCGCTGGCCGCCTTCGGGGCGCTGCTGAAGGTGTGGCCGGCGCTGCTGCTCGTCGGCACCCCCCGTGGGCGCGTCACCCGCCTCGTGTGGGGCGCCGCGGCGGTGGTGGCGCTCCTGCTGACCGCCGCGTTCGCCGCCGCCATGCCCGGCTCGCTGGACTTCCTCACCCACCAGCGCGACCGCGGCACCGAGGTGGAGTCGCTGGGCTCCCTGGTGTTCCACGTGGCGCGGCACTTCGGCTGGGAGGGCCAGGTGCTGCTCAACTACGGCTCGGTGGAGTTCCTGGGCCCGTACGTGGACACGGTGAGCACCGCGGCCCTGGTGTGCTCCGCCGCGGCCTTCGGCTGGCTGCTGTGGTGGCGGCTGCGGGCGGTGGAGTGGACGGGGAGCACGGCCGCGGACGCCGCGTTCGCCGCGGTGCTGCTGTTCACCGTCACCAGCCGGGTGATCAGTCCGCAGTACATGGTCTGGCTCGTGGGTCTGGCGGCGGTGTGCGTGACGCTGCGCACCGGCCGGCAGGGGCTGCCCGCGCTGCTGGTGGTCGTGGCGACGGGGGTGACGCTGCTGGAGTTCCCCCTGAACTTCGGGAGCGTGGTGGCGAGCGACGCCCTGGGCATCACCCTGCTGGTGGTGCGCAACGGGCTGCTGCTGGCCGCCGCGGTCCTGGCCTGCGCCCGGCTGTGGCGCACGACGGTGACCGAACCCCGGCGCCGCGCCGCCGACCGCGCCGGCGGGGACGGACGGGCGCCGTCGGCGGAGAGGGACGGCGGGCTGCTCGCCCGGTGAGCTCCTCCGGGCCGGTGCCGAGCGTCCCGCGGACCGCCGCGTCCACCGCGTGCTCCTCCGCGTCCCCTTCCCGGCGTTCCGGCCCGCCGCCGGGTGCGGCGCCGTCGGCTCCTCCCCGTCCCGCTCCTTCGCCGCCGTCCGGCGGGCCGGCCGGTCGCCCTCGCGGGCCGGGCGGGACGTGATGCGGCATCAGCGGGCGTCAGGAGGCATCAGCGAACGTCAGGAGGCGTCAGCGGGCGTCGAGGAGCGTCAGGGACGGACGACGGCGGCGATCGGCATCATCCCGACCGGGTCGTGGCGCACCCGCGCCCCGGGGTGCGGGGCGTGCACCACCTGGCCGCCGCCGACGTACATCCCGACGTGCCCGGCGTCCGAGCGGTAGACGACCAGGTCGCCGGGGAGCGCCTGGTCCGGCGGCACGCGCCGCCCGGCGTGGAGCTGCCCCTGCGAGGTGCGCGGCAGGGAGACGCCGGCCTGGGCGTAGGCCCAGGAGGTCAGGCCCGAGCAGTCGAAGGCGTGGGGGCCCGCCTGGCCCCAGGCGTACGGCGAGCCGACCGCGCGCACCACGGCGGCCACCGCCGCGGCGGCCCGCGGGGAGGGGGCCTGCGCCCCGGCCGCACCGGCCCGGTCGGCGCCGCGCGAGGCGCGTGCGCGGGCCGCGCGCTCCTCGGGCGACAGCCGGTTGAGCAGCCGCTGGGCGGCGCCGAGTTTGCGCTGCACCGACGCCCTGTGCCTGCGCAGGAGTTCACGCTGCCGGCTCAGCTCGGCGAGCTTCTCCCCGGCTTCGGTGCGCCGCTGTTCCAGAGCCCTGACGGCACGCCGGAACGCCTTGAGCCCGGCGGTCTGGCGGCTGTTGATCCGGTCCAGGGTGGCGGCCTTGGCGAGGTAGTCGCCGGGGTCCTCGGAGAGGAGCAGCCGCAGGGAGGGGTCGACGCCGCCGGAGCGGTACTGGGCGGTGGCCAGGGTTCCCAGGGCGTCGCGCATCCGGTTGACCCTGTCCTGGTCGCGTGCGGCGTCGTCCTGGGCCCTCTCCACCTTCTCGCGGAGATCCTCCACGCGTTCGGCGACGGCGTTGTACTCCTCGGTGGCCCGCTCCGCCTCCGCGTAGAGCCGGTCCACCCGCGCGCTCGTCGCCGCCGGGCCGCCTCCCCCGGGTTCGGCGCCCGCGGGCACCGCCGTCAGGGCCGCCGCCGCGCCCGCGGCGGCGGACAGCGCGGTGACCCTGGGGACCAGGCCGAGGGGGCCCGGATAGGGGGCGCGTTGCCGGTCGGCGCGCCGATGGGCGCCGTGCCGGGTGGACCGGTGCGAGACCACGTGAGGCCGCTCTCCCTTCCGCTGAGGAGTCCTCCGTGACGTCCCCGCCGTCCGGACGGGCCGGGCCGCGGGGACGGGGAGGGCCGAGAGTATCCGCGCGGACCCCCGGGTTCGCGGTCCGTCCCTCCCCGCGGGACGCGTCGCCGGGGCCCGGAGCGCAGGTCACGGGCGGGAAGACGGAGAAACCCTCCCCCGTCCGGGTTCACCCGGACGGGGGAGGGCGGAAGGTTTCCGAGCGGCCGTGCGGGCCGGGGAGAGGGGCGCCGGTCAGACGCGCACGCCGAACATGAACGGCATGTTGCCGATCGGCTCGTAGCGCACGTTGGTGCCCGACCGGGGGGCGTGCAGCACCTGCCCGTTGCCGGCGTAGAGGCCGACGTGGTGGAGGTCGTTGTAGAAGATGACCAGGTCGCCCGGGGCGAGCTGGCTCTGGGAGTAGATCCGGGTGCCGGCGTTGGCCTGCGCCTGCGAGGTGCGCGGCAGGGAGACGCCGGCCTGGGCGTAGGCCCAGGAGGTCAGGCCCGAGCAGTCGAAGGAGTTGGGGCCGGTGGCGCCCCAGACGTAGGGCGAGCCGATCTTGCTCTGGGCGGCGCGGAGGGCCGCGGCGGCCCGCTGGCTGGCGGAGGCCGAGTTGCCCAGGTCCACCCGCTCCGTGGAGGCGCGGCTGGCACGGGCGTCCTCCGCGGCCAGCTCCTGGCGCTCCTTCGCGGTGAGGGTGTTCAGGAGTCTCTGGGCCTCGGCGAGCTTGCCCTGGACCTTCTTCTTCTTGTCGTTGAGCTCCTCGCGGGTGTCCTCCAGGTCCTTCAGCTTCTCGGAGGCCTCCTCGCGCTGCTGCGCGAGGCTCCGCTGCTTGTCCTGGATCTTCTTCAGCGCCTGGGTCTGCTTGGTGCTGAGCTGGTCGAGCGCGGAGGCCTTGGCGAGGTAGCTGTCGGGGTCCTCGGAGAGGAGGAGCTGCAGGGAGGGGTCCATGCCACCGGAGCGGTACTGGGCGGTGGCCATCGTGCCCAGGCCGTCGCGCAGGTCGTTCAGCTCGTCCTGGCCGCGCGCGACGCTGTCCTGCAGGTTGCTGACCTGCTTCTCCAGCTTCTCCTGCTTCTCCTTGGCGCCGTTGTACTTCTCCGTGGCGATCTCGGCCTCTTCGTGGAGCCGGTCGACCTTGGCCTTGACTTCGTCCTTGGAGAGCTTCGGCTCGGCCTGTGCCGCCTGCGAGGTCAGCGCGACCGCGGCTGCGGCGGTCGCGGTGAGTACGGTCACCCGGGTGCGGTTCGGCTGCTTGGGTCGACGGTGGGACGCCACTGGGGCGAGCTCCTTCTTCCTCAGCCGCCTGCCGGAGTGGTTGGGGGCCACCCGGCTCCGCGATGAGCGCCGCGGATTCGGCGGTACCTCCGCTGCCACCCCGGTTGGGTGATCAACCGCGCGGAGGTTCGGGCCAGACACTAGCCATGCGCCGTGATCGCTTCAAATCCTCATAGGAAAAATCTCGCTCAACGGCCACATCCTTTACCATCACCCCACGCGCAGCGACCACCGGCTGACGCTGAGTTCCCCTCCGGCGGACATTCCGGGCACGGCTCCGCGCGGCCGACGCGCCGTCAGCTCCGGTGCGCGGCCGCCCTCAGGTCCGTCCGAGCCTGCGCAGCAGCAGGACCGACGACACCGGCCGGGCCCCGGCCGCGGCCACCCCGTCCGCCACCTCCCGGTCCGCGGAGACCACCACCACCGGCCGCCCCGGCGGCTCGGCCCGCACCAGGCGCCGGATCAGCTCGTCGGCGGTCTCCCCCGGCTTGCTGAACAGCACCCGCACCCCCCGCGGCGGCGCCAGCAGCACCGGGGCCGCCAGGTCCGCCCCGTCGAAGACGCAGGTCACCTCGGCGCCCGTCTGGGCCGCCAGCCCCGCCAGCCCGCCCAGCAGCCGCAGCCGCTGCTTCTCCAGGGGCAGCGCCGGATAGCCGGTCTTGGTGACGTTGTAGCCGTCCACCACCAGATGGGCCTGGGGCAGCGCCAGCAACTGGTCGAGCAGCGCGGGATCGTCCTCGGACAGGGCGCGCCGCGCGATGTCCCGGGGCGTCATCCGGCCGGGCTCGACCGCCTCCACCGTCTCCGCCGGGCGCATGGCGACGGGGGGCAGCGCGAGTTCGCGCCGCAGCCCCTGGGCCGCGTCCAGCACCGTGTCCAGCAGCAGCCGCAGCCGCATGTCCTCCACGCTGCGGCCCTCGCGCACCGCCCGGCGGCTCGCCTCCAGCGCGGACTCGGCCTCCGCCAGCCGCGACCGCAGACGGCGCGCCTCGCTCTCGGCGTTCGTCCTCTCCGCCGCGGCCTCGGCCCGTACCGCCTCCAGTTCGGCCCGCGCCTTGCGCACCGCCGCCTCGCCGCGCTTGACGTCGCTCTGCGCGCTGCGCAGCCTGCGCTGCAGGACCTCGATCTCCTTGCGGGCCGCCTCCAGTTCCGTGCGGAGCCGCTCGGTGTCGGTGCGCGCCGCGGTCTTCGCCCGGGCCAGCTCCTCCCGCAGCCTGGCCAGTTCCCTCTCGGCCTCCTCGCCGGCCCGCTCGGCCTGGGCCCGCTGGGCCTCCTCCCCCGCGGCGGCGACGAGCTTGACCCAGCCCTCCGGGCGCAGCACGTACGCGACCGCCGCCACGTCCACCGGGTCCGCGGCGGCCGGGAGCGTTCCGCTCTCCACCGCCCCGGCCAGCTCGGGCAGCGCCTCGCGCAGCCGTTCGGCGATGCGCTGCCGGAAGGCGGGGTCGCTCTCCAGCGAGGCGGCCATGGCGTTGCCCGCGAACTTGACCCGCCGCTGGGGTGTGAAACGGGCGTACTGCCGCAGGGGGACGGGGAGTTCGGCGACGGTGAGCCCGCCGAGCGCGTCGCCCGTCAGCGCCACCACCCGGCGGCGCACCTTCTCCGGCAGTGGGCGGTCGAGCGTCTCCTCCCCCGGTCCGCGCTCACCACCCGTCCGTTCCACCACGTCTCACACCCCACCCGTCGTCATACCTGCGCGCTGGGACGGTCCACCAGCTCGACCTGGTCCACCGCGTTGCACCAGCGGCAGCGCACCGATTCGATCTGCTCGCTGAGCACCTCGCGCTCCTCGACCCTCGGCTCGCCGGCCAGGTCCAGGTGCACGTACTCCACCACCCTGCTGGAGCGCGTCACATCGAAGCGGGTGAGGTTGCCGCACATCGTGCAGCGCCACCGCGTTCCTTCGTTCGGTCGGGGAACCGGCATCGTTCCGTCCTCTCCTCGGTGTTTCCCGTGCCGCCCGGGCCTTCCGGCGCCACCGGCGTTCCTGCTGTCGGTCGTCCTGTCCCGCCCTGTCGTCCCTCGTGCTCGTTCCGCCTTCCCGGGCTCGCCGCTCCGGCGCACCGACTGTCCCGGGTGCCCCGAATATTCCGGTTTTCCCACGTCACGCGTGCCGTGGACGCCCGGCCGGGGCATCCCCGCAACCCTACGGCCTGGTGGCCACCGGGTGCGCCGTGGCGTACGCCCCCGTATCCGAGCCGACACCTGTCCCCGCGACCACCCGGACGGACCCGCCCCGCCCGGCGGCCCGCGCCCCGGTCCCACTCCCGCCTTCCCGGGCGCGGGGCCTCCACCCGCGGCGGGCTACAGTGATCGGGCCGGCTCCGGCGGCCGGGGAGGACGCAGCCCCCCGGGGACGCCGCCGACGGCGACTCCGCCGCAGGCCCTCCCGAGGAAGGGAAAACCGTGATCACCTCGATCGTGCTCATCAAGACCAGCACCGACCGCATCCCGGAGATCGCCGAAGAGATCGCCGCGCTGGAGGGGGTCAGCGAGGTCTACTCGGTGACCGGCGCCCACGACCTGATCGCCGTCGTCCGGGTGGCGCGGCACGAGCAGCTCGCGGAGGTCATCCCCGGCCGGATCAGCAAGGTCCCCGGTGTGGAGTCCACCGAGACCCACATCGCCTTCCGGACCTACTCCCAGCACGACCTGGAGGCCGCCTTCGCCATCGGCCTCGACTCCTAGGCCCGGGGGCGGGCCCCGGAACGGGTCCGGGCGGCCCGGCAGCGGGGCCGGAAGCGGCGGAGGACGGGCGGGAGCCCCGGCACCGGGTGTGTGCCGGGGCTCCCGCCTTCCGTGCTTCCGGGGGCTCGCGCCGCGGGCGTCCGCCGCCCGCCCTCAGGCGTTGCTGACCTCCACCCAGCGCTCCAGCACCGCCTTGGCCGCGCCGGAGTCGATGGACTCCGCCGCCCGCTCCATGCCCGCAGCGATCCGCTCGGTCAGCGGCGCGCCGCCCGGCTCCAGGGCGACCAGCGCGGCGGCGGAGTTCAGCAGCACCGCGTCCCGCACCGGTCCGGTCTCGCCGTCCAGCAGCCGCCGCACCACGTCCGCGTTGTGGGCGGGGTCCCCGCCCCGCAGGGCCTCCAGCGGCACCAGCCGGATGCCGACGTCCCGCGGGTCGAAGGCCTCGCTGCGGACCTCGCCGTCACCGACCGTCCACACCGTCGAGGTGCTCGTGGTGGTCAGCTCGTCCAGGCCGTCGTCGCCGCGGAAGACCAGCGCGGACACCCCGCGCCCGGCGAGCACGCCCGCCACGATCGGCGCCATCCGGGCGTCGGCGACGCCGGTGGCCTGGGCTCCCACCCGGGCGGGGTTGGTCAGCGGGCCGAGGAAGTTGAAGGTGGTCGCGACGCCCAGCTCCCGGCGGGCCGCGGCCACGTGGCGCAGGGAGGGGTGGAACTTCACCGCGAAGCAGAAGCTGATCCCGGCCTCGGCCGCCACCTCGGCGACCCGCTCCGGCGGCAGGTCCAGGTTGACCCCCAGCTTCTCCAGCACGTCCGCCGTCCCGCACGCGCTGGAGGCCGCGCGGTTGCCGTGCTTGACGACCCTGGCGCCGGTGCCGGCCACCACGATCGAGGACATGGTCGAGATGTTCACCGTCCTGGCCCGGTCGCCGCCGGTCCCCACGATGTCGACCGACGGGCCCGGCACCTCGATCACGTTGGCGTGCTCGTACATCGCGCGGACCATCCCGGTGACCTCGTCGACCGTCTCGCCCTTGGCGCGCAGGGCCACCGCGAACCCGGCGATCTGCGCGTCGGTCGCCTCGCCCCGCATGATGCGGTCCATCGCCCAGGCGGTGCTGTCGGCGGAGAGGTCCTCACCGGCCAGCAGCGCGCTCAGCACGTCCGGCCAGGTGCGGGCCGCCACGGTGTCGCCTCCGGTCGGGGTAGCAGCGCTCATGGGGATCACTCCTGGCATGTCTGATTCGGGAAGCCGGGCCGGCGTGGCGGCCCCCGGCCAGCCTACGGCGTGGACGCCGGTCGCCACGGCCGATGACCGCACTCCGGACACCCGTGCGGACCGCCGCCCGCGCATGCCAGGGGCCCCGGCCCCTCCCGCGCGGGAGGGGCCGGGGCCCGGGTGTGGCGACCTTCGCTGGGGAACCTCAGTGGCCGTGGCCGCTGGTGAGCTCCTTGTACTCCTCCGGAGTCGGCTTCGGGATCTGGTTGCCCTCGCCGTAGTAGCCGCGGCTGAGCCGGGCGCGGAGCTTCTGGACCGGGCCGACCTTGCGGGTCACGCCGTTCTCGTCCACCTCCGGGCCGATCTCCAGCGGCTTGTACTGCTCGTGCGCGGTGAGGGTGTGGAGCTGCTCCTGCGAGAGCGGCTCGTGCACCTCGATGAACTCGCCGTGCGGCAGTCGCTTGATGATGCCGCTCTCGCGGCCGTGGAGCACCTTCTCCCGGTCGCGCCGCTGCAGACCCAGGCAGATCCGCTTGGTGACGATGAAGGTGAGCACCGGCACCACGAAGAACCCGATGCGGACGAACCAGGTGATGGCGTTGATCGACAGGTGGAAGTGGGTGGCCCACAGGTCGTTTCCGCCGCCGACCAGGCACACGAAGTACAGCGCGATCCAGGCCGCGCCGAACGCGGTGCGCGTCGGGGCGTTGCGCGGGCGGTCCAGGATGTGGTGCTCGCGCTTGTCGCCGGTGACCCAGGCCTCGACGAACGGGTACACCGCGATCGCCGCCAGCACCAGCGGGAAGATCATCAGCGGGATCAGCACGCCCAGGGCGAGCGTGTAGCCGCCCGGCAGGACGATCTCCCAGCCCGGCATCGCGCGGATCAGGCCCTCGGAGAAGCCCATGTACCAGTCGGGCTGCGCGTTGGTGGACACCTGGTCCGGCCGGTACGGGCCCAGCACCCAGATCGGGTTGATGGTGACCGTCGCCGCGATGACCGAGATGATGCCGAAGACCAGGAAGAAGAAGCCTCCCGCCTTGCCCATGTAGACCGGCAGCAGCGGCATGCCGACGACGTTCTTCTCGGTCCGGCCGGGACCGGCGAACTGGGTGTGCTTGTGGTAGAAGACCAGGATCAGGTGCGCCACCACGAGCCCCAGCATGATGCCGGGCAGCAGCAGGACGTGGATCACGAAGAACCGCGGGATGATCTCCGTCCCCGGGAACTCGCCGCCGAAGAGGAACATGGCGATGTAGGTGCCGACCACCGGGATGGAGAGGATCGCGCCCTCCATGAACCGCAGACCGGTGCCCGAGAGCAGGTCGTCCGGCAGGGAGTAGCCGGTGAAGCCGGTGAACATGCCCAGCACCAGCAGCAGGAAGCCGAACAGCCAGTTGATCTCGCGCGGCTTGCGGAACGCGCCGGTGAAGAAGACGCGCATCATGTGCACGAACATGCCGACCAGGAACACCAGCGCGGCCCAGTGGTGGATCTGCCGCATGAGCAGACCGCCGCGGACGTCGAAGCTGATGTCCAGCGTCGAGGCGTACGCCTCGGACATGTGGACACCCTGCATCGGCACGTAGGCGCCGTGGTAGGTCACCTCGGCCATGCTCGGGTGGAAGAACAGCGTCAGGTAGACGCCGGTCAGGATGATGATGATGAAGCTGTAGAGGCAGACCTCTCCGAGCATGAAGGACCAGTGGTCCGGAAAGATCTTGCGCATGTTGGCCTTGGCCAGGGTGTAGACACCCAGTCGGCCGTCGGCCCAGTCCGCGACCCGCTCGCCGGCGGGCGCCTTGCCCGGGCGCTTCGTGGTCTCGCCTGTGGTACTCATCCGCGCTCCCAGAAGGTCGGGCCCACGGGCTCCGCGAAGTCGTCCTGAGCTTCGAGGAAGCCTTCGTCATTGACAGCGATCCGCAGCTGCGGCAGGGGGTGACCGGCCGGACCGAAGATCACGCGCGCTCCGTCCGCCAGGTCGAACGTCGACTGGTGGCACGGGCACAGCACGTGGTGGGTGTGCTGCTCGTACAGGGTGACCGGGCAGCCGACGTGGGTGCAGATCCTGGAGAAGGCCACGATGCCCTCGTGGGACCAGTCGAGTTCCCGCTTGTCCTTGATGTCGTTCGGCTCCAGCCGGACGAGCATCACGGCCGCCTTGGCGATCTCGGTCTGGAACTCGTGGCTGCCCTCCTCCAGCCCCTCGGGCTGGGCCATGACCAGGGAGCCGACGGTGATGTCCTCCGGGCGCAGCGGCTCGCCGGTGTTCTGGTTCACCAGCAGCTTGCCCTTGGCCCAGGCGGTGTGCCGCAGCTTGTCCTCGGGCAGGGGTCCGAGGTCGCGCAGCAGCACCACGCCGGAGAGCGGCACCAGGGCCAGCGCGCCGAACATGGTGTTGCGGATCAGCTTGCGGCGGCCGAGCTGCGACTCCTTGGCGCCCTGGCGGAAGTCCTCCAGGACCTTCTGCTTGGTCTCCGCGTCCGCCTCGACCGGGTGGCGCTCGCCGATCAGCTCGTGGTCCGACATCAGCGTGCGGGCCCAGTGGACCGCGCCGGCGCCGATGCAGAACAGGGCGATGCCCAGGGTCATGCCGAGCGAGAAGTTCAGCGCGCTGATCCGGCCCAGCGGCCAGATCGTGACGAGCTGGTCGACCGGGAAGATCACGTACGAGGCGATGAACCCGATGGTGGCCAGCATCGACACGGTGAACAGCAGGGCGACCGTGCGCTCGGACCGCTTGGCGGCCCGCTCGTCGATGTCCTGCACGCGCGGCTCGTGGGGCGGCAGCCCCGGGTCGGCGAAGGGGTTCTCCGCCACCTCGCCGCGGGAGCCGTCGCGCTCGCCCGGGAGGTTCTCGTCTTCGTGGGATCCGGTGTGGCTACTCATGACTTCCTGGCCTTGGCGGTACGTGCCGCGACCCACACGGCGACGCAGATCAGAAGGGCGAGGACGATGGTCCAGGCGAACATGCCCTCGGCCACCGGGCCGAAGCCGCCCAGCTTGTAGCCGCCGGGGGACGCCGTGTCCTTGCCGTTGACCTCCTGCAGGTACGCGATGATCTCCCGCTTCTGCTCCGGCGGAATGACGCTGTCAGGGAAGGCCGGCATGTTCTGCGGACCGTGGAGCATCGCCTCGTAGATGTACTTCGGCTCGACGTCCGTGAGCGGGGGAGCGTACTTGCCGTTGGTCAGGGCACCGCCCTGACCGGTGAAGTTGTGGCACTGCGCGCAGTTGGTGCGGAACAGCTCGCCGCCCCCGGCCATGTCGGCGCCCGAGGGGTCGTACTGCTCCTCGGTCGGGATGCTCGGGCCCGGGCCCAGGGATGCGACGTAGGCCGCGAGCTGGTCGATCTGCTTCTGGGTGTAGATCGGGGGCTTCTCGGGCGCCTGGGCGCCCGGGGACTGGGCCGGCATGCGTCCGGTGCCCACCTGGAAGTCCACGGCTGCGGCGCCGACGCCCACCAGGCTGGGACCGTCGGTCGTGCCCTGGCCACCGGTCCCGTGGCAACTGGAGCAGCCTGTGGCGAAGAGCTTCTTGCCCTCCTCGATGGCGAGGGACTGGGCCGAGGTGTCGGCCTTCGCCTCGTCCGCGGGAGCGAACGCGGCGTACAGCCCCCCGGTGGCCGCCAGCGCGAAGAGTAGGACGACGAGCGCCGCCAGCGGATGGCGCCGTCGTGCGGAGAGCTTTTTCACGGATTACCCCGGTGTCAGGATCTTCTGCGTCGATGCTTCTGGCTGTGTCTGTCCGTCGCGGCCCGCCCGTCGCTCGGACCGGCGGCGGAACCGGAGCTACCGGATCACTTGATCAGGTAGATCGTGGCGAAGAGACCGATCCAGACCACATCGACGAAGTGCCAGTAATAGGACACCACGATGGCCGCGGTGGCCTGGTGGTGGGTGAACCTCCTGGCCGCGTACGTCCGGCCCAGGACGAACAGGAAGGCGATCAGGCCACCTGTCACGTGGAGGCCGTGGAAACCGGTGGTCAGGTAGAAGGCCGAGCCGTAGGGACCCGAGGAGATGGTCACCCCCTCGTGGACCAGCTCCGTGTACTCGAAGACCTGGCCGCCGATGAAGATGGCACCCATCACGAAGGTGACCACGAACCACATCCGGAGCCTCTTCACGTCACCGCGCTCGGCGGCGAAGACGCCGAGCTGGCAGGTGAGGGAGGAGAGCACCAGGATGGTGGTGTTCGTCAGCGAGAACGGAAGGTTCAGGATGTCCGCCTGTTCCGTCCAGTACTCGGGGCCGGTCACCGACCGCAGGGTGAAGTACATCGCGAAGAGGGCCGCGAAGAACATCAGCTCGGAACTCAGCCAGATGATGGTTCCGACGCTGGTGAGGTTCGGCCGGTTGACCGACGGGTGCGCGTGCCCGGTATCTACTGCTGTTGCTGTCGCCACGCCGACATTATGTCGGTCGCTTATCCCGCCCTCACTCCGGGGGGTGCCGTTCGGTGTGTCAACCCCTCGCGAGCGGCTCGGACACCCGGCGCGGCGCCTCTCCCGGAGCCCTGCCGGGCCGCCTGCCGGAGGAGTAGCATCCGGCCACGACGGCTTGTCGATCCCATGGCCCCATGCCCCATGGACCCATGGACCCCGAGGACCCCGAGGACACGGAGGAACCATGCAGCCGACCGCCACGGTGCTGGTCTACAGCGACGACGCCAACACCCGCGAGCAGGTGCGGCTGGCCGGCGGGCGTCGGCCGGCCGCCGATGTGCCGCCGGTCGAGTACATCGAGTGCGCCACGCTCCCCGCGGTGCTCGACGTCCTGGAGAAGGGCGGCGTCGACGTCTGCGTGCTGGACGGCGAGGCGGCGCCCGCCGGGGGGATGGGCGTGTGCCGCCAGATCAAGGACGAGATCTTCGACTGCCCGCCCGTGCTGCTGCTGATCGGCCGGCCGCAGGACGCGTGGCTGGCCACCTGGAGCCGTGCCGAGGCGGCCGTCCCCCACCCGGTGGACCCGGCGGCCCTCGCCGACGCCCTGGCCGGGCTGCTGCGCGGCAGGGCGGGGCGGACGGCCGCCTGAGCGGAGCGGCGGCGGGCCGCCGGTCCCGAAGGACCGGCGGCCCGCCGTCGTGTCGGGGTCAGTTCCGCCCGGCGCGGAGGGCGCTGCCCTTCCGCCACTCCTCCCAGGACAGGTTCCAGTCGCCGAAGCCGTTGCCGAAGGCGGGCATCTCCGGGGAGTCCGCCAGGCCGTCGACGTAGCGGACGACGTCGCCCTGCCGGACGGTGGTGAAGAACCAGCGGGCGTTCTCCACGCTCATCCCCGTGCAGCCGTGGCTGACGTTGTCCCGGCCGTGCGATCCGGCCGACCAGGGCGCGGCGTGGACGTACTCGCCGCTCTCGGTGAGCTGTGTGGCCCACTGCACGGGCAGGTCGTAGGACTCGGGACTGCCCGCGGGGATGCCGATGCTGGTGCCGGTCATCCGGACGTTGGCCTGCCGCCCGAGGACCACCTTGACGCCCTGCCGGGTGCGGAACCCGGGCTTGCCGGTGGTGACCGGGAGGGTCTTGAGGGTCTTGCCGTTCCTCCTGACGGTCATCCGGGTGCTGTCGATGTCCACGACGGCCTCGACGCGGTCCCCCGTCCGGATGCTCAGGGGCCTCGTCTCGCCGCCGCGCAACCCCTTCCGGATCCACACGCCCTCCAGGGAGCTGCGGACCACGATCGTGGCGTGCGCGGGCCAGTAGGCGCGCGGGCGGTAGTGCAGCGTCCTGCCGTCCACCCAGTACCAGGAGCCCTCGGCCGCCGAGGGCGTGGACTCGACCTTCAGCGCGCGCTCCACGATCGCGCGCTCCCCGCGGTTCTCGACGGCCCGGTCGAGTTCGGCCGTGATGGGCTGGCCCACGCCGTAGGTGCCGCGGGCCGGGCCGAAGACGACGCCGAGTTCCCTGTCGCCCTCGGCCGGGCGGGTGGTGAGGCCGGCGGTACGGCGGCCGGGAACGCCGTCCTTCTCGGTGCCGACCACGACGGTGTAGCTCGTCGCGGCGGCCGGCGGAGTGGTGCTGCGCCAGCGGGCGCCGTCGGCGGAGAGCTCGCCGTCCAGCGGGCGGCCCGCCGTGTCGACCACGCGGACGGCGGTGATCCGGCTGCCGTCTCGTGCGGTGATTTCCAGGGGCCGGTCCGGGTCCACGGCCCGGCCGTCCTCCCCTGCGCTCAGTGCGACCTGCGCGGTGGCGTCCTGCGGGGCCGCGTCCGAAGGGCGGTCGTCGCGGCCGCAGGCGGCGGGTCCCACCGCCAGCGGCGCGAGTATCAGGAAGCAGAGCAGTGCTGTCCCGCGTGATCCTCGGCTCATGCTGCAAAGGTAGGAACGCCGCTCGGAACGGACGAGCCGGATACGTACGAACGGGTCACCTCCGGAGCGTGTCCGGAGGTGACCCGTTCGTGGCGGGGAAGGGTTACTGGTTCTGGTTCTCCCCGTGGTAGTACTCGAGGACCCAGCCGAAGAGGCCGACGAGCAGCAGCGGCGCGGAGATCAGCATGAACCACCAGCCGATGGCGACGCCCACGAAGGCGAACGCGCACCCCGCGGCCAGGGCCAGCGGCTGCCAGCTGTGCGGGCTGAAGAAGCCCAGCTCGCCGGCGTCGTCGGCGACGTCCGCGTCCTTGTTGTCCTGCGCCCCGGTGTCCACCCGGCGGGCGGTGAAGACCAGGTAGTAGCCGACCATGAGGGCCAGGCCGAACGACAGGAACAGGGCCGTGGTGCCCGCGGGCTCCTTCGACCACAGGCCGTAGATGACGGCGACGGCCAGGAGGAAGACCGACAGCCAGATGAACATGCGTCCCTGGATCTTCACTTGCCGGCCTCCTTGGCGCCGGAGAGGACCTTGCCCTCGGGACCCTGGTTGTTCTCCAGCTGGTCGACGGCCGAGATCTCCGGGTGGTGCAGGTCGAACGCCGGGGATTCGGAGCGGATCCGCGGCAGGGAGACGAAGTTGTGCCTCGGCGGCGGGCAGGAGGTGGCCCACTCCAGGGAGCGGCCGTAACCCCACGGGTCGTCCACCTCGATCTTCGGCGCGTACTTGGCCGTCTTCCAGACGTTGTAGAAGAACGGCAGGAGCGAGGCTCCGAGCAGGAACGAGCCGATGGTGGAGATGGTGTTGAGCCCGGTGAAGCCGTCGGCGGCCAGGTAGTCGGCGTACCGGCGGGGCATGCCCTCCGCGCCCAGCCAGTGCTGGACGAGGAACGTGGCGTGGAAGCCGATGAACAGCGTCCAGAAGGTGATCTTGCCGAGCCGCTCGTCGAGCATCTTGCCGGTGAACTTCGGCCACCAGAAGTGGAAGCCGGCGAACATCGCGAAGACCACCGTGCCGAACACCACGTAGTGGAAGTGCGCCACCACGAAGTACGAGTCCGAGACGTGGAAGTCCATCGGCGGGGAGGCCAGGATGACGCCGGTCAGACCGCCGAAGAGGAACGTGACCAGGAAGCCCACGGACCACAGCATCGGGGTCTCGAAGCTCAGCGACCCCTTCCACATCGTGCCGATCCAGTTGAAGAACTTCACACCGGTCGGCACCGCGATCAGGAAGGTCATGAAGGAGAAGAACGGCAGGAGCACGCCGCCCGTGACGTACATGTGGTGCGCCCAGACCGTCACCGACAGGCCCGCGATCGCGATCGTCGCGGCCACCAGGCCGACGTAGCCGAAGATCGGCTTGCGGCTGAAGACCGGGACGACCTCGGAGATGATGCCGAAGAACGGCAGCGCGATGATGTACACCTCGGGGTGGCCGAAGAACCAGAACAGGTGCTGCCACAGCAGCGCGCCGCCGTTGGAGGCGTCGAAGATGTGGCCGCCGAACTTCCGGTCGTACTCCAGGGCGAAGAACGCGGCCGCCAGCACCGGGAAGGCCAGGAGCACCAGCACGCTGGTCAGCAGGATGTTCCAGGTGAAGATCGGCATCCGGAACATCGTCATGCCCGGGGCGCGCATGCAGATGATCGTGGTGATGAAGTTGACCGAGCCCAGGATCGTGCCGAAGCCGGACAGGCCCAGGCCCATGATCCACAGGTCGGCGCCCACGCCCGGGGTGTGGACGGTGTCCGACAGCGGGGTGTAGGCGGTCCAGCCGAAGTCGGGGGCGCCCTCGGGGGTGAGGAAGCTCGCCAGCGCGATCGTGGAGCCGAACGAGAACAGCCAGTAGGCGAACATGTTCAGCCGCGGGAACGCCACGTCGGGCGCGCCGATCTGCAGCGGCATGATCCAGTTCGCGAACCCGGCGAACAGAGGGGTGGCGAACATCAGCAGCATGACCGTGCCGTGCATGGTGAACGCCTGGTTGAACTGCCCGTTCGACATGAAGTGCATGCCCGGGCGGGCCAGCTCGGCGCGCATGAACAGGGCGATGACGCCGCCGATGCAGAAGAAGACGAACGAGGTGGTCAGGTACAGCGTGCCGATCGTCTTGTGGTCCGTGGTGGTCAGCCACTGGATCACACGATTGCCGCGCTCTTTCCGGCGCAGGGGCGCAGGGGTGTCCGCCGGCCCGTCCGTAGAGCCGACGGCACCCTGGGATTCGTTGAGGATGCTCACGGGTTACTGGCCTTCGCGTTCTTGGCGGGCTCCGCCCGCCGGGATGTAGCCGGTCTGGCCCTTCTCCGCCAGTTCCTCCAGGTGCTGCTGGTAGCGCTCCGGGGAGACGACCTTGACGTTGAACAGCATCCGGGCGTGGTCCACGCCGCACAGCTCGGCGCACTTGCCCTTGAAGGTGCCCTCCCTGGTGGGGGTCACCTCGAACTGGTTGGTGTGGCCCGGGATGACGTCCTGCTTGAACAGGAACGGAACCACCCAGAAGGAGTGGATGACATCCCTGGAGGTGAGGATGAAGCGGACCTTCTCGCCCTTCGGCAGCCACAGCGTCGGGCCCGGGTCGCCGTTCTGCGGGTTCCGGTCGCCCGGCGTGCCGGCCACGTGGACGCCCTCGGCGCCCTCGGGGACGGTCTCCAGCATGCTGTCGGGGATGCCCTGCAGCTCGTTGGCGTCCAGGTTGGAGGTGGAGGGGTCGCCGTCCACGTCCTCCAGGTAGTTGAAGCCCCAGCTCCACTGGTAGCCGACCACGTTGATGACGTGGTCGGGCTTCTCCGAGAGCTCCAGGAGCTTCGACTCGTCACGAGCCGTGAAGTAGAAGAGCACCGAGATGATGATGAGCGGGACCACCGTGTACAGCGCCTCGATGGGCATGTTGTACCGGGTCTGCGGAGGTACCTCGACCTTGGTCCTGGTGCGCCGGTAGACGATGACGCACCACAGGATCAGGCCCCACACCAGGACACCCACGGCGAGCGCGGCCGCCCACGAGCCCTGCCACAGGGAGAGGATCCGCGGCGCCTCCTCCGTGACCGGGGTGGGCATACCGAGTCGAGGGAAGTCCTCGTATGTGCAACCGGTGGCGGTCGCCAGGACCAGGCCCGCAGCCAGCGCCTGCGGCAGCTTCCGCCGCATCGGGCGCCGCGACGAGCGGTCGGAGCCGTTGGGACTCACGTAGCGCCTTCCCGAGAGTCTCGCCCGCTCAGCCCGGGCTCGGCCGTTGAGGTCGGGCGCCGGCCCTGGCGCGGGCAGGGTTTGGATGTTTATGCGGACCAAACCCTACTCGACGCCTTCCGGGGCCACATCGGGAGGGTGCCCAACGCGCCGCGCGGCCCTC
Source organism: Streptomyces glaucosporus (assembly GCF_039533345.1). Lineage (NCBI taxonomy): Bacteria > Bacillati > Actinomycetota > Actinomycetes > Kitasatosporales > Streptomycetaceae > Streptomyces > Streptomyces glaucosporus. The sequence goes on from NZ_BAAATJ010000028.1 coordinate 67,834, forward strand.
CGATGGGGTGGAATCGTCTGCTCCGCGGCCACTTCGGCCTCCCGGGGCGCCGCGCGGGGGCGCGCGCTAGCGTGCTGGTGTGCCCTACTTCGACGCCGCCTCCTCCCTTCCCCTGCACCCCGTCGCGCGGCAGGCGCTGCTCGCCGCCCTGGACGAGGGGTGGGCCGATCCCGCCCGGCTGCACCGCGAGGGGCGGCGGGCCCGGCTCCTGCTGGACGCCGCGCGCGAGGCCGCCGCCGAGGCGGTGGGCTGCCGGCCGGACGAACTCTCCTTCACCTCCTCCGGCACCCGGGCCCTGCACACCGGCATCGCGGGCGCGCTCGCCGGACGGCGGCGGGCCGGCCGGCGCCTGGTGGTCTCCGCGGTGGAGCACTCCGCCGTGCTCCACGCGGCACGGGCCCACGAGGCGAACGGCGGCGTGGTGGAAGAGGTTCCCGTGGACCGCGCCGGACGGGTGGACGCGGACGGTTTCGGCGCCGCGCTGCGCGGGGACACCGCGCTGGCCTGCCTCCAGTCGGCGAACCACGAGGTGGGCACCGAGCAGCCGGTCGCCGAGGCGGCGGAGTTCTGCGCGGAGGCGGGGGTGCCGCTGCTGGTGGACGCCGCCCAGTCACTGGCGTGGGGGCGGGTGCCCGGCCGGTGGTCGCTGCTGGCGGCCAGCGCGCACAAGTGGGGCGGTCCGGGCGGGGTCGGGCTGCTGGTGGTGCGCAAGGGGGTGCGGTTCTCCCCGCCGCAGCCCGCGGACGAGCGGGAGTCGGGGCGCTCGCCGGGCTTCGCCGACCTCCCCGCGATCGTCGCGGCGGCGGCCTCCCTGCGGGCCGTGCGCGAGGGGGCGGCCGCCGAGGCGGCCCGGCTGCGCGCCCTGGTGGACCGCATCCGCGCGCGGGTGCCCGAACTGGTCCCGGACGTGGAGGTGGTGGGCGATCCGGTGCGGCGGCTGCCGCACGTGGTCACCTTCTCCTGCCTGTACGTCGACGGCGAGGCCCTGCTCCACGCCCTGGACCGGGCGGGCTTCTCCGTCTCCTCGGGCTCGTCGTGCACCTCCGACACGCTGGCGCCCAGCCACGTCCTGCGCGCGATGGGGGTGCTCTCGGAGGGCAACGTCCGCGTCTCCCTGCCGCCGGGCACGGCGCGGGAGGACGTGGACGCCTTCCTGGAGGCGCTGCCCGAGGCGGTGCGGCAGGTGCGCGCCCACCTCGACGTGCCCGCGGCGGAGTCCGGGGCCGCGGCGCGGGCCGGGTCCGCGCCGGAGTCCGGGCCCGCGCCCGGGGGGCGGGGGGACGCCGGGGCCCCTCCGCTGACCGTCGACTCCCGGGGCAAGCGGTGCCCGGTCCCGGTGATCGAGCTGGCGAAGGTCATCGGCGAGGTCCCGGTGGGGGGCACGGTCGTGCTGCTCGCCGACGACGAGGCGGCCCGGCTGGACGTCCCGGCCTGGTGCGAGATGCGCGGCCACGAGTACCTGGGCGCGGACGGCCACACGTACCGCGTGCGCCGCCGCGTCTGACGCCTCCTCGCGCACCGCCGCGCCGCCTCCGGGGCCCGGGCGCCCTCCTGCGCGCGTCCCCGCCGCCCCCGGGGGCGGGCGTCAGGACAGGCAGGCCCGGACCTCGGCCGCCGCGTCGTGGCCGTACGCCTTGGTGAAGCGCTCCAGGAAGTGGCTCCGCCGCAGCTCGTACTCCTGGGTGCCCAGCGTCTCGATCACCAGGGTGGCGAGCATGCAGCCGAGCTGGGCCGCCCGCTCCAGCCCCAGCTCCCAGGCCAGGCCCGACAGGAAGCCGGCGCGGAAGGCGTCGCCGACGCCCGTCGGGTCGACCTTGGCCTCCTCCCGGGGGCAGGGGACGGTGACCGGCTCCTCGCCCTCCCGCTCGATGCGCACGCCCTTCGAGCCCAGCGTGGTGACGCGGGTGCCGACGCGCCGGAGGACCTCCTCGGCGCTCCAGCCGGTCTTGCTCTCGACGAGGGCCGCCTCGTACTCGTTGGTGAACAGGTAGGCGGCGCCCTCGGTGAGGTTGCGGATCTCCTCGCCGTCCATCCGGGCGAGCTGCTGGGAGTAGTCGGCGGCGAAGGGGACGGAGCGGGCGCGGCACTCCTCGGTGTGGCGCATCATCGCCTCGGGGTCGTCGGCGCCGATGTGCACCAGGTCCAGTCCGCCGACCCGGTCGGCGACGGCCTTCAGCTCGATCAGCCGGGCCTCGCTCATCGCGCCGGTGTAGAAGGAGCCGATCTGGTTGTGGTCGGCGTCGGTGGTGCACACGAAGCGCGCGGTGTGCAGGACCTCGGAGATGCGCACCGAGTCGGTGTCCACCCCGTGCCGCTCCAGCCAGGCGCGGTACTCCTCGAAGTCGGCGCCCGCCGCGCCGACGAGGACCGGGCGCACCCCGAGCTGGCCCATGCCGAAGCAGATGTTCGCGGCGACCCCGCCCCGCCGGACGTTGAGGGTGTCGACCAGGAACGACAGGGAGACCGTGTGGAGCTGGTCGCCGACGAGCTGGTCGGCGAAGCGGCCGGGGAAGGTCATCAGATGGTCGGTGGCGATGGAGCCGGTGACAGCGATACGCACGGGGACTGCTCCTGGGAGAGGTCGGACGGCAAACAGCACAACGCTACTTCCTCGGTCCGCCCGTCCGCCGCGGGGCGGGTGGACCGGGAGGCCGGAGGGAACCGTTCGCGCCCCGGCCCCGTCCCATCGGCGTCCTCCCCGGCGCGGGGCGCGCGGCGGAGGGCGGGCGCGGGAAGGCGTGCCCGCGCAGGCAGGGAACAGCGAGTACTCGGGCACCAGGTGCACGGACGAAGGAGCGATGCGGTGAGCGCCGATCACACCCCGGAGACCACCCGACCGCGGCGACGCGGGATGACGACCGTCTCGGTGGCCCTCGCCGTCCTGCTGGCCGGAGGCGGCGGCGCGTACTGGGCCTCCACCGCCTCCGGCGGCGGGCCGGCGGAGGCGGCCCGGGACGGCGCGGACGGCAGGCCGTCCCCGCTGGTCCTGGACGGCTACGGCGGGCAGCCGCCGGCCGGGCGCGGGGTCGCCCCCGGTGAGCCCGCGCCCGGCGGGGGCCCCTTGTACAAGGCGGCGCGGCCGCTGCCGAAGGGACCGGAGAGGGCGCCGGCCTACCGGATCGTCGTCGACGTCGACCGGAAGGAGGTCGCCCGGCTGGCGGAGGCGCTGGAGGTGCCCGGCGACGTCCGCGAGAGGGACGGCGTCTGGACGGCCGGCGGCGAGGGCCGGTCGCTCACCGTGGACGGCACCACGGGCGCGTGGTCGTTCACCGGGACGGTTCCGCTGAAGGCCGGGGACGTCTCCGAGAAGGAGGCGAAGGAGGCGGCCGCGCCCGTCGTCGAGGCGCTCGGGCTGGAGGACGCCGAGGTGGACGCCGGGCGGACGCGGGGCGGGCTGCGGATCGTCCGGGTCGAGCCGCGGCAGGACGGGCTGCCCGTGGACGGCCGGGCGACGGAGATCGGGGTCGGCGGCCGGGGGGCGCTCGCGAGCGGCAGCGGGCTGCTGGCCGGGGCGGCGAAGGCCGGCGGGGGCGCGGAGTATCCGGTGATGAGCGCCGGGGACACCCTCGCGGCGCTCAACGAGCGCAGCGGCCGGGTCGAGCTGGGCCTGCGGTGCTCCGATCCCTCCGGCGGAGGCGCGGACAAGGGCCTGGACAAGGGTCCGGGCAAGGACCTGGACAAGGACCTGGGCAAGGGGGCCGTGGAGCCGGGGCCCGGGAAGCCCGGGGCGGGCGGGCCGGACGTCGTCCCGCCCGCGGACGGCGACCCGGAGGGGCCGGGCGGGGCCGGGGGCGCCGGGCCCTGCGGACCGTCGGGGAAGCGGGAGACCGTGGAGGTGACGGACGCCTCGTTCGGACTCTCGGCGTACCCGTCCGAGGGGCGTGAACTGCTGGTGCCGTCCTGGCTGTTCGAGGTTGCGGCGCCGGGCGGGGAGCCGTACACCGTGGCCCACCCGGCGGTGGAGCCGGAGTACCTGGCGCCGTCCGGCGGGGACGGCGCGGAGTCGGCGCCGGCCGGCCCGGGCGCGGGGCCGGAGGAGCCGGCGCGGACCGCGACCCGCGTCGACGAGTACGGGCCCGGGGACCGCACGCTCACCGTCCACTTCTGGGGCGGCGTGTGCAGCGACTACACCGCGTCCGCCGAGGAGACCGGGGAGACGGTGACGATCCGGATCTCGGAGAAGGAGAGGAACCCGGGCAGGGCCTGCGTCGCCGTCGCCAAGGCGATGACGGCGGAGGTCGCGCTGGAGAAGCCGGTCGGCGACCGGAAGGTCCTCGACGAGGAGGGCGAGCCGCTGCCGGAGGGCGACCCCGCGGAGGAGCGGCGGTAACGGTCCGGGCGGAGGCGGCGCGGACGCGCCGGAGGGCGGTGGTACCCGGTACCGGGTACCACCGCCCTCCGCATCTCCGTCACCGGAGAGCCTCCTCGCCGCGCCCGGCGGCGGGGCGGCTCAGCTGAAGGAGTCGCCGCAGGCGCAGGAGCCCGTGGCGTTGGGGTTGTCGATGGTGAAGCCCTGCTTCTCGATGGTGTCGACGAAGTCGATGGAGGCGCCGTTGAGGTACGGGGCACTCATCCGGTCGGTGACGACCCTGACACCGTCGAACTCCTTGACGATGTCGCCGTCGAGCGACCGCTCGTCGAAGAAGAGCTGGTAACGCAGGCCGGAGCAGCCGCCGGGCTGGACGGCGACGCGCAGGGCCAGGTCGTCGCGGCCTTCCTGTTCGAGCAGGCTCTTGACCTTCGCCGCGGCAGCTTCGGACAGGATGATTCCGTCGGTCGTCGCGGCGGTCTGGTCCGATACGGACATCTGCTTCTCTCCCGGGTTGTACGGACTGCTCTGCCGCCTGACAAACAAGCGGCCTCCCGGTTTCATTCCAGGCCGGGCACGTTCTTGCGGATTTCATGCTCGCACACCCCGCCCCCGGAGGTCACTCCGCGGCGTGCGGACGGGGATGCGTCACATTGACGCGATGGGCATCGTCAAGGTGACGTGAAGCGGTTATGATAGATAACGTCAATCCGACGAAAAGGCCCGCTGAATCCGACGAAAGGGTGCGTGCCGTGAACACCGCCCAGCCCTCTTCCACCCTGCACCCGGACGACGTCCAGCCGACGCCGCTCGCCCTGCTCCTCCTCGGCCGCGAGGCCGACCCCAGGAGCGAGCGCGGGGTGGAGTGCCCCGGCGACCTGCCCGCTCCGTCGGACCCGGACCTGGTCGAGCGCGCCCGCGCGGCGAAGGAGAAGCTCGGGGAGCGCGTCTTCGTCCTCGGCCACCACTACCAGCGCGACGAGGTCATCCAGTTCGCGGACGTCACCGGCGACTCCTTCAAGCTGGCGCGGGACGCCGCGGCCCGCCCGGAGGCGGAGTACATCGTCTTCTGCGGCGTGCACTTCATGGCCGAGTCCGCCGACATCCTCACCAACGACCGGCAGCAGGTCGTCCTGCCCGACCTGGCCGCCGGCTGCTCGATGGCCGACATGGCCACCGCCGAGCAGGTCGCCGAGTGCTGGGACGTGCTCGCCGAGGCGGGCGTCGCCGACGTCACCGTCCCGGTCTCGTACATGAACTCCTCGGCCGACATCAAGGCCTTCACCGGGCGGCACGGCGGCACCATCTGCACGTCCTCCAACGCCAGGCGGGCCCTGGACTGGGCCTTCTCCCAGGGGGAGAAGGTGCTGTTCCTGCCCGACCAGCACCTGGGGCGGAACACCGCCGTGCGGGACATGGGGATGTCCCTGGAGGACTGCGTCGTCTACAACCCGCACAAGCCGGGCGGCGGACTGACCGCCGAGGAGCTGCGGGCCGCGAAGATGATCCTGTGGCGCGGCCACTGCTCGGTGCACGGCCGCTTCACCCTGGACTCGGTGAACGACGTGCGCGAGCGCGTCCCCGGCATCAACGTGCTGGTGCACCCCGAGTGCCGCCACGAGGTCGTCGCCGCCGCCGACCACGTGGGCTCCACCGAGTACATCATCAAGACCCTGGAGGCCGCCCCGGCCGGTTCGAAGTGGGCGGTCGGCACCGAGCTGAACCTGGTGCGCCGCCTGGCGAACCGTTTCGCCCCCGAGGGCAAGGAGGTCGTCTTCCTCGACCGGACGGTCTGCTTCTGCTCGACCATGAACCGGATCGACCTGCCCCACCTGGTCTGGGCCCTGGAGTCCCTGGTGGACGGCAAGGTCGTCAACCGCATCCAGGTCGACCCGGAGACCGAGAAGTTCGCCAAGCTGGCCCTGGAGCGGATGCTCGCCCTGCCGTGATCCCGCGCGGTCCCGCGACCGCGTGACCGGGCGCGGCCGCGTCGGCCAGGATGGCCGTCATGCTGCTGCGCCCGGTACGCGACAGTGACGAGGACGCCGAGGCCGTGCGCTTCGTCGCGGACGCCGCCTTCGCCGCCCCGCACCCCGTGCCGGGCGGCGGAGGCGTCCGCTTCCCCGGACCCCCGCCGGACCCGGGCGCCCCGCTCCCCGTCCCGGCCGGGCCGCGCCTCCACCACGCCCGCCACCTGGCCCGCACCGACCCGGACGGCTGCCGGCTGGCCGAGGACGCCGCGGGCCGTCCGGTCGGGGTCGTGCTGTCCTCCCGGCGGGAGGGCACCTGGAGCCTGTCCCTGCTGGCCGTCCTGCCCGGGGCGCGGGGCCGCGGGGTGGGCACGGAGCTGCTGCGGCGGGCCGCCGCGTACGGCCGGGGCTGCCTGCGCGGCATCGCCGGCGGCTCGTGCCACCCGGCGGCCGCCCGCGTCCAGCGGCGGGCGGGCTTCGAACTCCACCCGACCGTGCGGCTGTCCGGAACGGTCTCCCTGGCCCGCCTCCCCGCCCCCGACGGCGCGGTGGCCGAGGGCGGCCGGGGCGACCGGGACCTGATGGACTCGGTGGACCGGCGGCTGCGCGGCGGCGCCCACGGCCCCGACCACGAGGAACTGCTGCGCCACTGCCGGCTGCTGGTGACCGACGACTTCACCGGCAGCGGCTACTGCTACGTGCGCGAGGGCCGGGTGGAGACGCTGGCCGCCACCACCCGGCGACTGGCCACCCGGCTGCTCACGGCCGCCCTGGGCGCCGTCGGCGAGGGACGGCCCGTGCTCGTCGGCGGGCTGACCGCCGGTCAGCAGTGGGCCGTGGACGTCGGGCTGGCCGCCGGGCTGGAACTCGCCCCGGCGGGCTGGCTGGGGCTGCGCGGCATGCGCCCGCCGTCGCCGTACATCCCCTCCGAGACCCTCCCGTGAGGGCGTGCCGGGGACGCGCGGGGTTCAGGGCCGGCGGACGCCGGGGTCAGCGGGGGCCGGCGGGGATGTCGGCGGGGAACAGCCCGTCCTCGCCGAGCATGGCGCGCACCTCGTCCAGGGTGGCCTCGGGCGCCGGGAGGATCAGGTCCGAGGGCTCCAGGGAGTCGTCCGGCAGGGGCGTGCCCAGGGACCGCACGGCGTCCAGCAGGGCCGCCAGCGTCCGGCGGAAACCGGCCTCGTCGCCGTTCTCCATCTCCTCGAGCAGCTCGTCGTCCAGCGTGTTCAGGCCGGACAGGTGGCTGTCGTCCAGCCTGACCTGCCCCTCCCCCATGATCCGCACGATCACGGCGCTCCTCCTTCCGAAGGCCCGGCGGGCCGGGGCGCGGTGCCCCTCTCCCAGCTTCCCGCGGCGGGTGCGCCGCCGCACTCCCGGAGCACCCGCCGCCGGCCGGGACCTACTGCTTGTCGAACCGGGGAGTCTCCTGCTGGGGCTGCTGCTGCGCCTGGGGCTGCTGCGCCTGGCCCTGGCCGCCCTCGATGGCCTGCCGGCCCTCGCTCGTGCCGCCCGCCAGCTCCGCCTTCATCCGCTGGAGCTCCAGCTCGACGTCCGAGCCGCCGGAGATCCTGTCCAGCTCGGCCGCGATGTCGTCCTTGGCCAGGCCGCTGGGGTCGTCGAGCGCGCCGGAGGCGAGCAGCTCGTCGATCGCCCCGGCACGGGCCTGGAGCTGCGCGGTCCTGTCCTCGGCCCGCTGGATCGCCAGGCCGACGTCGCCCATCTCCTCGGAGATGCCGGAGAACGCCTCGCCGATGCGGGTCTGGGCCTGGGCGGCGGTGTAGGTGGCCTTGATGGTCTCCTTCTTGGTGCGGAAGGCGTCCACCTTCGCCTGGAGGCGCTGGGCCGCGAGGGTGAGCTTCTCCTCCTCGCCCTGGAGGGTCCGGTGCTGCTGCTCCAGATCCGTCACCTGCTGCTGGAGGGCGGCCCGGCGGGTCAGCGCCTCGCGCGCCAGGTCCTCGCGGCCGAGCGCGAGCGCCTTGCGGCCCTGGTCCTCCAGCTTGGCGGACTGCGACTGGAGCTGGTTGAGCTGGAGTTCCAGCCGCTTGCGGGACGTCGCCACGTCGGCGACCCCGCGCCGCACCTTCTGCAGCAGTTCGAGCTGCTTCTGGTAGGAGTAGTCCAGTGTCTCGCGCGGGTCCTCGGCCCGGTCCAGGGCCTTGTTGGCCTTCGCGCGGAAGATCATCCCCATACGCTTCATGACACCGCTCATGGGCCTCGCGCGCCCCCTTCGTGACGGACTGAGCCTGGCACATCGATCAGGTCCCACCCTACGGGCCCTGCTTCCATTACCGCACTGTCCGGACCCCGATGCGCTCCTCCTCCAGGACGATCGGCCCGCGGCCGTCTCCCGCCCAGGAAGTAGGGAGCCCGCAAACCGCCGTTGCCGGATCGTTCCCCGCGGGGGTGGGGTCCACACCTGGCGCCCCGTACTCTTGGCTGTGTGTTCCGAAGCCGTTCTCGTGATGAGCAGACCGCGGCCTCCCAGGAGACCGCGGAGCTGACCAAGCAGCGCCGTGACCCGCAGGCCCCCAAGGGCCGCCCGACCCCCAAGCGCAGCGAGGCCGAGGCGCTCCGCCGCGCCACGGCCAAGCCCCCGGCCGACCGCAAGGAGGCGGCCAGGCGCGCCCGTGAGGCCCGCCGCGCCGAGCTGGCCCGGCAGCGCGAGGCCCTGGCCGGCGGCGACGAGCGCTACCTCCCGCTCCGCGACCGGGGCCCGGTGCGGCGCTACGCGCGCGACTTCGTGGACGCCAAGTGGCACGTGGCGGAGTTCTTCCTGCCCCTCGCCGTGATCATCCTGATCATGAGCATGGTGCCGTCGATGCAGGTCAAGAACGCTTCCCTGCTCCTGTGGCTGGGCGTCATCGTGATGATCGTCGTCGACTCGTTCCTCACCGGCTTCCGGCTGAAGAAGGCCCTGCGCGAGCGCTTCCCCGACGAGAACCGGCGCGGCGCCGTGGCGTACGCCCTGATGCGCACCCTCCAGATGCGCCGCATGCGGCTGCCCAAGCCGCAGGTCGCCCGGGGCGAGGCCCCCCGGCGCTGAGGGACGCGAGGCTCCCGAGGACCACCGACGGACGACGAAGCACCGATGGACAACCCCATACGACAGGCCCTGGTGGCCCGGCAGCTGGAGGAGCAGATCACGGCCCGCTTCCCCGTGGGCCGGCGTCTGAAGGTCCTGGACGTGGCCCTGCGCGACGGGTACCAGGCGCTGCGGCTGGCCCGGGCCGGGCACGAGGTCACCGGTCTGGAGTCCGACCCCGCCCTGGCCGCCGCGGTCGGCCGGGTCCTGGCGGACGAGCCCGAGGGCATACGGGAGCGGACGCACGTCGTCTCCGGCGACAGCCGCAGCACCGGCGCCCACTTCCTGCCCGGCTCCTTCGACGTGGTGCTCTGCCACGGAGCGCTGGTCCCCGGTGACGAACCGGGCCCGCTGCTGGCCGGGCTGGGCCGCGTACTGGCCTCCGGCGGGCTGCTGTCGCTGCTCGTGCCCAACACCGGGGCACGGGCCATGCGGCCGGGGCTGGCCGGCGACTGGGAGGGCGCCCTGGCCGGGCTCGCCCTCTCCGACCCGGCCGACCCCGACGAGCGCGCCCTGCGCCTGGACGCCCTCACCGCCGCCCTGACCGGGATGAGCACGCCGCTGCACCGGTGGTACGGGGTGCAGGTCTTCACCGGCGGCGACACCGCCCTGCCCGACGGCGAGGAGGGCGAGCGGCTGCTGGCCGCCGAGGAGCGGGCCGGGCGCACCGACCCCTACCGCGCCGTGGCGGACGCGCTCCACCTGTGCGCCGTGCGCGACTGACCGCACCGGGCCCCCGGGGGCCGGGGCGCTCAGGTGCCCGGGGGTGTTCCGGCGTCCTCCTCCGTGACGGCCCGGACAGCCACCGACCGGAATGCGACCGGAGCGCGACCGGGCCGTGCCGACAGGCCGCGGTGGGACGGACCGCGGCGAAGCAGGCCCCGAGCGCAGGAAGGTCCCCGTGTCCGCCACCGCCCCCGCCGCCCCCGCGTCCGCCGCCGACCGGCTCCCCGCCCGGGAGACCTGGCGCGTGCTGTACACCCGCATACGCCCGCACCGGGCGCCGATCGCGCTCGGCGCCCTGCTGACGCTGATCGGCGCCGTCACCGGGCTCGCGCAGCCGCTGGCGGCCAAGGAGCTGGTGGAGCGGCTGGGCGGCGGGGAGACGATCACCTCCGTGCTGCTGGTCCTCACGGCGCTGGTGGTCCTGGGCACGGCGATCGACGCGGCCGGCGCGTACGTCCTCAACCGCACCGCCGAGTCCGTGGTGCTGGCCGCGCGCAGACAGCTCGTGGCCCGGCTGCTGCGGCTGCGGATACCGGAGGTGGAGCGCGTCCAGTCCGGCGACCTGATGTCGCGGGTCACCTCGGACACCACGCTGCTGCGGCAGGTCGCCACCACCTCCCTGGTCTCGGCCGCCACCGGCTCCCTCACGCTGGTGGCGACGATCGTTCTGATGGCCCGGCTGGACCCGGTGCTGCTGGGCGTCACCCTCGGGGTGATCGTGCTGATCGGCGGATCGCTGGTGCTGGTGATGCCGCGGATCTCGGAGGCGTCGAGGCGGGCGCAGGAGGCGGTGGGCGAGATCTCCTCGGTGCTGGAGCGCGTCTTCGGCGCGTTCCGCACGGTCAAGGCGTCCGGCGCGGAGGTCCGCGAGACGCGCGCCGTGGAGGAGGCCGCGCGGGCGGCGTGGCGGCACGGGGTGCGGGCCGCCGGATGGCACGCGGTGGCCGCGTCGTCGACCGGTCTGGCCGTCCAGGTGTCGTTCCTGGCGGTGCTGGGCGTCGGCGGGGCGCGGGTGGCCTCGGGCGCCGTGTCGGTCTCGACGCTGGTCGCGTTCCTGCTGCTGCTGTTCTACCTGATCGACCCGGTCTCCCGGCTGGTCGACGCGGCCACGCAGTACCAGGTGGGGGCGGCGGCCGTCGCCCGCATCACCGAGGCCGAGCGGCTGGAGGCCGAGCCCCGGCACGACGGCCGGGCCCGGCCCCAGGGGCCGCCCGCCCCGGTCGTCTTCGACCGCGTCGTCTTCCGCTACCGGCCGGAGCTGCCGTACGTCCACCACGGGGTGTCCTTCTCCGTGCCGGGCGGCGGGATGACCGCGTTCGTCGGCCCCTCGGGGGCGGGCAAGTCCACGGTGTTCTCGCTGCTGGAGCGGTTCTACGAGGTGAGCGGCGGCCGGGTGCTGGTCGACGGGCGCGACGTGCGCGACTGGCCGCTGCACGAGCTGCGCGCCGCGATCGGCTACGTGGAGCAGGACGCGCCCGTGCTGGCCGGGACGCTCCGGGAGAACCTGCTGTTCGCCGCCCCGGACGCCTCCGAGGAGGAGGTGCGCGAGGTGCTGGCGCGCACCCGGCTGACCGCGCTGGTGGAGCGGCTGCCGGACGGGTTGGAGACGGTCGTCGGGCACCGGGGGAGCAAGCTGTCCGGCGGGGAGCGGCAGCGGGTGGCGATAGCGCGCGCGCTGCTGCGCCGCCCCCGTCTGCTGCTGCTGGACGAGGCGACCTCGCAGCTCGACGCGGTCAACGAGCTGGCGCTGCGCGACACGGTGGCGGAGGCGGCGCGGACGACGACGGTGCTGGTCGTCGCCCACCGGCTGTCCACGGTGACGCTCGCGGACCGGATCGTGGTGATGGAGGCGGGCCGGGTGCGGGCGGTGGGCACCCACGAGGAGCTGGTGGCGGGCGACCCGCTGTACGGCGAGTTGGCGGCGACGCAGTTTCTGGCCGCTCCGGCGGGGAACGCGGACGCCCCGAAGGCGTGACGCCCCACCGGGCACGCGTCACCCCCGGAGGGGCCCGCGGAGCCGGGCGAGGCCGGGGAGGACCAGCGAAGGGGACCCGCTGCCATGACCCGTTTCCCCACGCGCGGCGGACACCGCGCGGGAGCCGCCGCCCTGTGCGCGGCGGCCGTGCTGTTCGCCGGGTGCACCGGATCGGACCCGCCCCGGGACGGCGGCGCCTCGCCGTCCCCCAGCGCCTCCGTGCCCGTCCCCGGGGGCGCCGGGGAACTGGAGGAGACGTACCGGAAGGTGGTGGACCAGGTCCTGCCGTCCGTCGTCCAGATCACCACCGAGGAGGGCCTGGGCTCGGGCGTGGTCTACGACGACCGGGGCCACATCGTCACCAACGCCCATGTGGTGGGCGACGCCGAGCGGTTCCGGGTCACCCTCGCCACCGGCCGGCAGGACCAGGCCGCCGAGCTGGTCGCCAGCTACCCGGACGAGGACCTGGCGGTCGTGAGGCTCACCGACCCGCCCGACAACCTGCGCCCGGCGTCCTTCGCCGGATCCGGCGAGGTGGACGTCGGCCAGATCGTGCTGGCCATGGGCAACCCGCTGGGGCTGTCCTCCAGCGTCACCGAGGGGATCGTCTCGGCCACCGGCCGCGCGATCAGCGAGGGCACCGCCGAGGCCGCCATCGGCGACCTGATCCAGACCTCGGCCCCGATCAACCCCGGGAACAGCGGGGGCGCCCTGGTGGACCTCTCCGGCCGGGTCGTCGGCGTCCCCACCCTGGCCGCCCGCTCCCCGGGCGGGGACGGGGGCACCGCGCCGGGCCTGGGCTTCGCCATCCCCTCCGACACCGTCCGCCACCTCGCGGACCAGATGATCGAGCACGGTGAGGTCGTCGACTCCGACGAGGCGGCGATCGAGGCGACGGTGCGCACCGTGCTGGGCGACGACTACCGGCCCGCCGGCGTCGCCCTCGTCGAGGTGGAGGGCGGCGGCGCGGCGGACGACGCCGGGCTCCGGCCGGGCGACGTCGTCACCGAGGTCGGCGGGGTCGAGACCCCGGACACGGCCGCGCTGGCGGAGGCGCTGGCCTCCCACGAGCCGGGCGACGAGGTGGAGGTCGTCCACCGGCGCGGCGGCCGGGAGCGGACGGTGACCGTCACCCTGGGCGAGCGCTGAGCCGGCCCGTTCCGCGCCCGTTGCCCTTCCGTGTCCCGGGCCGCGGCGGCCCGGGACACGGAAGGGGCGGTCAGCCCTCCTCGGCCGCGCTCAGGCTCATGGGGCCGTAGATCTCGGTGCCGTCGTCGAACAGCCGCACCTGCTCCACGCCCCCTTCCAGCAGTTCCCGCCACGTCTCGCCGAGCCAGCTCTCCGCGTCGCCCTGCGTGGAGAACTCCTCCGGCCGGACGGCCGGTTCGGTCTCCGTTCCGTCGGCCTTCTCGAATCGCCACGTCCACGCCATGTGCGCCTCCCCGGTCCGGGTTGTCCCGTCGTCCTGACTGCTTCCGTCTGCCTCATGATCCCCCGCCGGGCGCGAAGTAGTGCCGCTCGCGCGGCGGCAGGCCGGGCACGAGACGATCGTGCCGTGGAACTCACTCTGCTCGGTACCGGCGCGCCCGCCGGTCTCCCCCGGCCCGGCTGCCCCTGCGCGGCCTGCGCCACCGCCGTCGGCACGGAGGCGCGGGCGGCGACCGCCCTGCTCGTGGACGGCGTCCTGCTGCTGGACCTGACCCCCGGGCCCGCCCTGGCCGCCGCCCGGGCGGGCCGGAGCCTGCACGGCGTGCGGCAGGTGCTGCTGTCGCACCCGCACGACGGCCCCGCCCTGGAGATCCCGGCCGGGCTGCCCGCCCCGGCCCGGGTGCCCGACGGCCGGGAGCTGGCGCTGCTGGGCGGCCACCGGGTGCGCGCGGTGGCGCTGGACTCCCCGGGCACCGGCTACGAGGTCTGCGGCCCGGACGGCGGGCGCCTGCTGTACCTGCCGCCGGGTGCGGGCCCGGCGGGCCTGCCCGCGGAGGCGGGCCGCGGCACCGGGCCGGACCGGCAGACGGCGACGCCGCCCGCGCCGTACGCGCTGGTGCTCCTGGACGTCCTGGGCCGTCCCGACGCCCTCGCCCGGCTGCGGGCGGCCGGGGCCGTCGGCCCGACCACGGACGTGCTGGCCGTCCACATCGACCACGGCGCGCCGCCCGGCCCGGAGCTGCACCGCCGGCTGGCCGCGGCGGGCGCCCGCGCGGTGCCGGACGGCACCACGCTGTCGGTCGGCGACTTCCGGGCGGTCCCCGACCTGCCGCGGCGCACGCTGGTCCTGGGCGGCGCCCGCTCCGGCAAGTCCGCCGAGGCCGAGCGGCGGCTGGCGGCCTTCCCCGGGGTGCTGTACGTCGCGACGGGCGGCACGCGGGAGGGCGACGCGGAGTGGGCGGCCCGGGTCGCGGCCCACCGGGTGCGCCGCCCGGCCACCTGGCGCACCGCCGAGACCTGCGATCTGGTCCCGCTGCTCGCCGAGTCCGACGCACCGCCGCTGCTGATCGACTGCCTGTCGCTGTGGCTGACCGACGCGATGGACGCCGCCGGCGCCTGGGACGACGGCCGCTGGCGGTCCGGCGAGGCCCGGCGCGCCCTCGCCGAGCGCGTCGACGCCCTGGTGGCGGCCTTCCGTTCCACCACCCGCACGGTGGTCGCGGTGAGCAACGAGGTCGGTTCGGGCGTCGTGCCCGCCACCGCCTCCGGCCGCCGGTTCCGCGACGAGCTGGGGCGTCTGAACGCGGCGGTGGCGGCGGAGTGCGAACACGTCCTGCTGGTCACGGCGGGCACGGCCCTGTCCCTGCGCGGCTGAGCCCCGGCCGGGGGCCGGGGAGGGGGCGGTAGTGTCGGGCTCCATGAGCGACGGCAGCCTGAATCTCGACGACTTCGGGGACCTCATCGAACGCCCCGACAGCGGTGTCCGCCGGGACGCCGAGGACCGGCGTGCCCGGACCGGACTGCCGGCCGGGGCGCTGGGACGGCTGGACGAGCTGGGCGAGTGGCTGGCCGCGGCGCAGGCCCGCGTCCCCGTCGAGCCCGTCTCGCGGCCGAAGGCCGTGCTGTTCGCCGGGGACCACGGGGTGGCCCGCCTGGGCGTCTCCGCCCGGCCGGCGGGGAGCGCGCACACCCTGGTGCGGGCCGCGCTGGAGGGGACGAGCCCGGTGGCGGTGCTGGCGCGCCGGTTCGGGGTGCCCCTGCGAATCGTCGACATGTCGCTGGACTGCGATCCGGGCGACCTGCCCGGGGAGGTGACCCGCCACCGGGTGCGGCGTTCCAGCGGCCGGCTCGACGTCGAGGACAGCCTCACCCCCGAGGAGGCCGAGCGCGCCTTCCGGGCGGGGATGGCGGTCGCCGACGAGGAGGCCGACGCCGGCACCGACCTGGTCGTCCTGGGCGACATCTCCGTCGGCGGCACCACCGCGGCCGGGGTGCTGGTCGCCGCGCTGTGCGGCACCGACGCCTCGGTGGTCACCGGCCGCGGCGGGGGCCGCATCGACGACCTCGCCTGGATGCGCAAGTGCGCGGCGATCCGCGACGGGCTGCGGCGCGCCCGGCCCGTGCTGGGCGACCAGCTGAGGCTGCTGGGGGCCGTGGCCGGGGCGGACCTGACCGCGATCACCGGCTTCCTGCTCCAGTCGGCCGTGCGCCGCACCCCGGTGATCCTCGACGGTGTGGTCTCCGCCGCGTGCGCGCTGGTCGCGCAGCGCGTGGCGTTCCGGGCGCCGGACTGGTGGCTGGCCGGGCAGGCCAGCGGCGAGCCCGCGCAGGCCAAGGCGCTGGACCGGATGGCGCTCGATCCGCTGCTGGACCACGGCGTCACCGCCGGCGAGGGCACCGGCGCCCTGCTGGCCCTCCCCCTGGTCCGGGCCGCGGCGTCCCTGGCGGCGGAGCTGCCGGTGCGGCCCGAGCCGGACGGCCGGGAGGACCGGGAGGGGCGGGAGGAGACCGCGGCGGAACCGGGCGGCCGGGAGGACGCCGCGTCCGCCGGGTAGCCTGCGGCGGACATGGACACCACACCCCGGCCGTCCCAGGACCCGCCCGCTCCCCCGCCGCCCGCCACGGTGCCCGACGGCGTGCGCTTCGCCCTCGGCACGCTCACCGTGCTGCCGGTCCCGTGCACCCGCTGGGACCGGGCCGCCGCCCGGCGCGGCATGGAGTGCGCGCCGCTGGCCGGGCTGGTGGTCGGGCTGTGCGCGGCGGCGGCCGGCGCGGTCGCCCTGCTCCTCGGCCTCTCCCCGCTGTCGGCGGCGGTCGCCGCCGTGGCGGTGCCCGCCGTGCTGACCCGGGGGCTGCACCTGGACGGGCTGGCGGACGTCGCCGACGGGCTGGGCAGCGGGAGGCCCGCCGAGGGCGCGCTGGCCGTGATGAAGCGCTCCGACATCGGCCCGTTCGGGGTGGTCGCCCTCCTGCTGGTCCTCCTCGCGCAGGTCGCGGCCGTCGCGGAGCTGTACGCGGACGGCCCCGTGCGCGGGGCCGTCGCGGTGGCCGTGGCCGCCGTGGCCGCCCGGACGGCGCTGACGCTCGCCTCCCGCGAGGGCGTTCCGGCGGCCCGGCCGGAGGGGCTGGGCGCCGCGGTCGCGGGCGCGGTGCCGGTCCGGTCCGCGGTGGCGGTCGCCGCGGCGGCGGCGCTCGTC
>NZ_BAAATJ010000029.1:0-81422 GCF_039533345.1 Streptomyces glaucosporus
TCACCAGCCGAAACGACCAGGGGCCCTGCCGCGTTACGGCCCCCGACCACCAGACGCCCTCCTCACCCGCGAACCACAGGATGAGAAGCGTTCACTGTTGGAGTTTACCGGATTCGGGTTTGTTGCCGAAGCTCCTCAGAATGCTACAAGTTCAACATTGAAGTCATCCTTGCATCGTTCCCTCAGTTTATCGAGGAAAGTGCAAGCAGAGTCCTTCAGTTCTCCTGTGGAGAATTCTCCGGTCGGTGACGGGTGAATTTTGGAAGACGCCTTCCAGTGTCCCGTTCGGAGGGCGATGGAAAACTCTCCGGGTTCTTCGAAGAACATCGATTCGAACGAAAATTCATCCCCTCTTTCGATCTTGTCTCTGAGCCACCGCGCGAGTTGGCTTGCGAACTCTACGATAGGGAAGGAATCGTCCGCGTAGATTTCCGTGCCGCCCGCAGTGACACGGAAGTCGGCGAAGAAGTTTGCCACCTGGCCGATTGGTGTTTCCAGTTCGTGGTGTGGTGTGGTGTCTGGGTCAATGTGCAAGTTGGCGAAGGAGAACTTCAGCATGGTGTTAGTTTACGTTGACGGGGAAGGCGTTGATGACGCGGTCGTCGTCACTGAAGATGACGCGCACTCCTGTCTGTCCCCTTGTTCTAACTGTGTATCCCATCTCAACATTTACCTTGTAAGTTCCCTCAAGGTGATTGGGAAGGAAGTTCGCGTTGGGGGACCGTAGCGCTTCGGCTACCACTTGACGTGGATCTACCAGCGAGGTGTCAAACTTTGCCTTCCTGGCGGCTATTTCAGGGAAATCGCTGAGGTGGATATTCTTGGGAGTCCAGTTAGCAATATTGTCCGCCGCGCGATAGGCGGCTTCGGATGCCCGTGTCAACTCGGAGGTGCCCGGACACTCGGGTGCGAGGCCGAGGGGGTCGGTCCAGGTGTGGGGGTTGTGGACGTAGGCGGCCGGGTTGGGTGCCGGCACCAGACCGAGGGGGTCGGGGGCGGCGTAGCGACCGGTAGCCGGGTCGTAGTAGCGGTGCAGGTTGTAGTGGAGGCCGCGTGATACTGGCCCGGGAACCGCAGCGGGGTGTAGGCGGTGGCATTCCGGTTCCAGGTGGTGGTGCCCTACGGGGTGCTGCGGGTGTGCCAGGCGATTCGACCGGTGTCGTCGACGAGTTCGGCAGGGGTGCCCACTAGGTCGGTGACGATGGCGAAGAACCGGGCGTCGATCTCGGTGCCTGGTACCGCCGAGTCAGCGCAGAGTGACAAATCGCACGACGGGGCCGTCTTCCGTTGATGCGACACTCACGTCAAAATTCCTGTCGGGATACCCTCTTTCGAGGGAAGACCTCCAGAAGAAAGAGATTTCCTTGGCCACTTCCATTGAGATTTTTTGCGAGAGCTCGTCTTCGGGGAAATCGATAACCTGCCATAGCCTTAGTTGATTCAAGACCAGCTCAATGGATGTCGCATCCCCGTTCAGTTCCCGCTTCCAAGCGCGAAAATTTTCGGGGTCATAGACTCGGTCCCATAGGATGCAGTCCTCGACTTCAATGAAAGAGGGATGGAATACTCGGGAAATCGCAACCCAGTCGGCCAAATTGACTCGAGATGAAACGAAGTCAATGTAGTCTACTCCCCCTTGGAATCCTTCTACCCATTCTTTGATCTCTGGGTGAATCATGGGATCCATTCTTGTTGCCTCACTGTGGAAGCTCGTCCGGGCGAGCTGGTCTCGGTATCCTTTCCCATGTCAAGTACACCTTCCCATTTTCCGGATTCACGTTCTTTCGCGCTTCCAGGACGTGTGGAGCTGGCACACCTGCATGGGGGGGCAGAATTGGGGTCCACGTCAACCCTCTTCACTGGTAGCCCATCAGAATCGTATACGGCGTAAGCCGTCACAGTTCCGTCATCCTTGCGGCGAACAAGAACTTCATCCGGGCCAGCAGTCTTGGGGAACCTTCCGCTATGCGGTGTCGCGGTTGATAGGTCTATCCCCTCCGACTTCTTCTCACAACCCTCCTCGGGTGCGAGGCCGAGGGGGTCGGTCCAAGTGTGGGGGTTGTGGGGGTAGGTGGCCGGGTTGGGGGCGGGTTCCAGGCCGAGGGGGTCGGGGGTGGTGTAGCGGGCGGTGGTGGGGTCGTAGTAGCGGTGCAGGTTGTAGTGGAGGCCGGTCTCGGGGTCGGCGTACTGGCCGGGGAAGCGCAGCGGGGTGTAGGCGGTGGCGTCGCGGTTCCAGGTGGTGGTGCCCCACAGGGTGGTGCGGGTGCGCCAGGCGATGGCGCCGGTGTCGTCGACCAGCTCGGTGGGGGTGCCGACCAGGTCGGTGACGATGGCGAAGAAGCGGCGGTCGACCTCGGCTTGGGTGGCCTCATCGACCAGACGCTCGGTCTGGGCGACCGGCTGGAAGCCGGTGTGGTCCCAGGTGAGGGTGACCGGGTGGGGCAGGTCGGGGGCGGTGGTGGTCTGCTCGATGAGGACCGGGCCGTCCCAGGTGAAGTCCACCTGTTCCACCACGGTCTCACCGTCCGGGGCCAAGCGCTGTTTGGCGGTGCGGCGGCCGAGTGGGTCGTAGCGGTAGCGCCAGAGGGTGCCGTCCGGGGTGGTGACCGAGACCAGGCGGTCTTCGGCGTCCCACTCGTAGCGCCAGGTGTCCGGCTTGCGGGACAGCCGGGTCTTCTGGCGCAGGACGGTACGGCCGGCCGCGTCATACTCGTAGCGGATCGACCCGGCTCGAGTGAGGCGGGTGCCGGTGTAGGTGCGCTCGCCGGTGGCGTCGGCGGCGGCATGGGTGGTGGGCCAGACGGCGGTGGTCTGGTTGCCGGCCGCGTCCAGGTCGAAGGTGCGGGAACCGGAAAGCAGGTCGTCGACGGTGGTGAGGTAGCCGTCCGGGCGGTAGTGGTAGGTGCGCTGCTGGATGGGTGTGGCGGTGTCCGGGCCGGTGAGGCGGCCGACCGGGTCCCAGAGCTGGGCGAAGGCGAGGCCGCGGACGAGGGCCTTCGCGAAGACCTGCCCCCGTCCCGCATCTCCACCGGCCCGGCGAGGGCCATATCCCCGCTGCCCGCCACACCACGGGCCGTGGCTCGGTGGGCGGCCGACGGTCTCCGCGCCGTCAGAGGTCCCGGATCACGACACGGTCCCCGCACAGCTTCGACCAGTCGTCGCGGTCGGAAGTGAGAACGAGTACGGGGGCCGGGGAGCGGAGGGCCATCGCGGCGACGAGGGCGTCGATGGCGTACTTGTGGCCGTGCAGACCGCCCGCGTCCCGCAGCAGGCGCACAGCCGTCATGGAGTCCTCCTGGCCGACGGGCTCGACGCGGAGCCGGGAGAGCACCCAGTTCAGCCGGGCGATGTCCGTCTTGCCGTGGGCGGCCTCGACCACGGTGAGAACGGACACGAGCACCGGCACCCCGGCCCTGCGGGCCGCTTCGATACGGGCGGCCATACCCCGGTCGTTGCGCAGCAGCAGGGAGAGCGCCTGACAGTCCAGCACCAGGGACCGGGCAAGCGGTTCCTTCACGCCGCGTCGCGCCCGGCGTCACCGGACCGGGGCTCATCCCCGAACAGCTCCCGGTGTGCGGCCTCGATCTCCTGCTCGGTCAGAGCGCCGTGCTCGGCCTCGTGCGCGGCGACGATCTCGGCCAACCCGTCCATGGCGAGCTGGTGTCGAACCGCTTCGGTGATGTAGGCGGACACCCCGCGCCGACCGGCGCGCTCACGCAGCGCGCCGACCACGTCCGCAGGCATGGACACGGAGATGTTCTCGGTCGTCCCGGCTCGGTTCGTCTTCACTCCCCCATTGTATGACAGAGATTATTACAACGCGCCGACTCGGTCTGCCGAACCCACAGAGCGCGTATACAGGTGGGCGACTCGGCCACCCGCCACCGACCGGCACACCGTTTCCGCATCGGTCCGCGGTGGACTTCCGGCGTCATCAAGCATCCTGAGTCGTGGAGCTCATCCATCGGCCTATGGCCGTTCCCTCGTCCACGTCTTCTCACCGTGCGGGTGCGCAGCTAGAACCGGACCCGCCCCCCGTCCCGCAGTTCCGCGAGCCCGGCGAGGGCCACGACCCCGCCGTCCGCCGCCACACCCGCGACCTCGTACCCGGCCTCCCGCAGCCGCCGCACCAGCAGCTCCCCCGTATCCGTCATGCGCCCACCCCACCACATCCGCCGCCCACCGCACCACGGGGCGGTTACTCCCGCCGCTGCTGTCCGGCTGTCCTCATCGCCGCCTCCCGCTGTTCGAGGCTCGCATGGCAGCCGCACGCACAGACGAGGTAGACCAGCTCCTCCACCACCCGCGTGGGCGGCTCCCCCTCAGTGCAGTCCCCGCACCCGCCGAAGCGGCAGTCCGCGCTGTAGTACTCCTCCGCCGTGGGCGGCCTCATCCTCGGCCCTCTTCCGCGCCCTCGCCCCCGCCCGCGTCCGGCACCGGCCCGGCGCACTCCTCGCACGCCACTACCGAGACACCGGGGCCGGAGTTCTGGGCGACGCAGCCGACCTCGACGCTCGCCGGACGACCGTCACCGTGCTCGCAGCACGACGCCCGAACGGTCCTCATGCCGCCTCACCCACCCTCATGCCGTGGATGACTTCCGGTCCGGTCCGGCGTCGATGCCGTCCAGCGCCAGTTCGAGCACCCGCCGCCGCTGCTCCTGCTCGTGGCGGACCAGGTACGGCCGGACGAGAGGCGATGCGTCGCCGTCGATGATCGGCAGCACGACCCTGGCCGTTCGGATGAGCCTCCGACGGGTCGGCCCTGTGCGTGCACGGGCGACCGGACGGGACCGGGGGACGGGCGCGGTCCTGCGATGGCAACCGGTACCAGGCATCAGTCATGCCAAAAGGGCGGCGAGTATCCTCACCATGCCTGCACGCTCCTGTTCGTGTGGGCCGCCACCCCCGGACGGCTCCACCCGTCGCGGGGGTTCTTTCGCGGCAGCACTACAACCGTCTGCAACCCACTGCCACCCGTTGCAAATGGTTGCCACCGTGTGATGCGCCCTGCAAACAGTGGCGTGATGCTCGGGCCATGGCTGAACTGCCGAAGTTCGAGTACGTGAAGCTCGCCGACCGGATCCAGGCCGGGAACGAGTCGGGCAAGCTCCCCAGAGGCGCGCGCCTCCCCGCCGAGCGGGAAATGGGCGAGGTCCACGGCGTGGGCATCAACACCGCGCGCCGAGCCGTCCGCGAGCTGCGCGAACGCGGGCTGGTCTACACACTGGGCACGAAGGGCACGTTCGTCATCGCCGGCGATGACGACAGCCAGAGACAGGACGACTGAGACACGCTCCCTTGGCCAGGGCTTCGGTGTAGTCGATTGACGTCCGGTTCCTGACGGGATGGCCAGGCTGGACGGGGTCCGATGCAGTACAGGCACGGACATCCGTGATCATGGATTTCTCTACGCTCTGTGATCCTGGGAAGCCCGTGCCTGCCGACGCATCATCTCCGATCTCTCCTGCTCTTGACCAACTCGGCTCCCATCCGGAGGCCGTGAGTGGTGAGGTTCCCGGCCTCATGGAACGTCTTGCGCAGGTCTCCGACCCGCGTGATCCACGCGGAGTGACATCCGCTCGTCGCGGTGCTGGCCCTGACGGCTTGCGCCGTCCTGGCCGGGGCGAGGTCGTTGCTGGCCGTGGGTGAATGGGTGGCCGGCGCCCCGGCGGAAATCCTGGAACAGCTTGGCATCCGTGTCGATCCCCTCTTCCCGAGCGCTCCTGGCCTGCGGAATCGACGGTCCGCAGACTCCTGGCCAGGATCGACGCGGACGCCCTGGACCGGGCGGTCGGGGCATGGCTCGCCGACCGACAGGCGGACGCCGGCGGTTTGCGGGCACTGGCCGTCGACGGGAAGTTCCTGCGGGGCGCCGCCCGCGCGAAGGGCCGGAAGATCCATCTCCTGGCCGCCTGTGATCACGCCGGCGGTCTGGTCCTGGCGCAGATGGATGTCGAGGAGAAGACGAGTGAGATCACGCGTTTCCAGCCCCTCCTGGACACGCTGCCCGACCTGTCCAGCACCGTCGTGACCAGCGATGCTCTGCACACCCAGCACGGCCATGCCACCCGTCTACGCGGGCGGGGCGCCCACTGCATCGTGATCGTGAAGGGCGACACGAGGAACCTTCGCAGGCAGTTGAAGTCCCTGCTCTGGAAGCAGATTCCGCTCCAGGACAAGACCCGTACAACCGGTCACGGACGCGCGGGGATCCGCAGGCTGAAGGTCTGCACGGTGAACAATCTGCTCTTTCCCGGTGCCTGCCAGGTCGTCCAGGTCGTTCGTCGCCGCGTCCACCGCAAGACCGGGAAGGTCAGTCTCAAGACCGTCTACGCGGTCACCAGCCTCACCGCGGAACAGGCCCCACCCGCCCGGCTCGCCCAACTGGTCCGCGGCCACTGGCACATCGAGGCCCTGCACCACGTGAGAGACGGGCCTTCACCGAGGACGCCTCACAGTTGCGGACAGGCAACGCGCCCCGGGCGATGGCTACCTGCAGAAACCTCGCGATCGGAGCCCTTCGTCTGGCCGGCGTCCGCAATATCGCCGCCGGCCTCCGCGGGGCAGCCCGGGGCCAAACCCGCACCCTCGACCTTCTTGTCCTCACGTGATCAAAAGGGACGAGGACCGGCTACGCCGAAGCCTTGGACCTGCAAGGGCACGGGTGTCGAAGTCATATCCATCGCAGAGTTCAGGGTGTTTTTCTGGTGAGTGGCGCTTTAATCGCCAGTTCTCGGCGCACCCCCAGCAAGTGCGGTCCTCAGGGAAGGCGAGGCCAGAGAGAGAGCCAATCCTCGGCGTCAGCTCTTTCTCTGGTGCCGACAGCGAGGTGGGGAATCACCGGTTCGAGAGGTTTGACGAAATTTTTGACACGACGGAGTCTGCGTATGGTATCGATTCCTTTCTCGTACCATCTTTCGGATAGTTCGCTAATCTCTTGAAAGTCTTCTCCGATATTTGACAGTATAGCATTTGCCGCAGTTTTCGGATCTCGTACGGGGTCGCTCGGATCAGGGCCAAACTCGGAGATCGCGTAAGCGCGAACCCAGGATTCTTCGGCAACGTACTCAATGGGTTTCAAGCCTTGTGCTTGCCGCTTTTTGGAGATGGCTTCAAGGGCTGCTTTTGCGAATTCTAGCCTTTCTGTGGCGAGGAGATCGTGTCGCTGCATTGATACTACGCAGAACTCGCGAAGAGTTTCCCAGGACCTCGGGTCGGTAGATCCAGGTGATTTGGCTGGCAGTCTTGCCTTTACATCAGAGAGAGAGGTTGGCTGCGGAATGGAATTCTCCATGTCTTTCCTCTTCTGTCGTCATTCGTCCTGCCACCAGTACCTCACCGAGGCAGGGTCAAAAATGATCCCTGCCCTTTCAAATGCCGCCCTTCCCACTTCCAGACTGGCATCCGAAGGCGTGAAGTGTCCGCTTGCGTTGGTGAGTCGTACTCCCCAATAGCTCCCGTTCCAGCCGGCGATGTCTGCCTCGCCTGCGGCGAGCACGGGGCGACCTCTGGTAATAACCGGATGATATATCTCTTGTCCTTGGATGAACTTAGGAACAACCGCGAGGTTCCCGGATTCGTCAACGGCCCACTTAATCGGTCCCTCCCCGATTATGCTATCGAACTCGGGGCTCCCTGGCCTTACAGGTGTAACGCCCAGACGCTCAGCCTGCGAGAGCTCTTCCTCAAGCTGCTTCGGCAACTTGTTCTCATACGGGCTAAGGCCGAGGGGGTCGGTCCAGGTGTGGGGGTTGTGGGGGTAGGTGGCGGGGTTGGGGGCGGGGGCCAGGCCGAGGGGGTCGGGGGTGGTGTAGCGGGCGGTGGCCGGGTCGTAGTAGCGGTGCAGGTTGCAGTGGAGACCGGTCTCGGGATCGGCGTACTGACCCGGAAACCGCAGCGGGGTGTAGGCGGTGGCATTCTGGTTCCAGGTGGTGGTGCCCCACAGGGTGCTGCGGGTGTGCCAGGCGATCTCGCTGGCCTCGTCGATGAGTTCGGTGGGGGTGCCGACCAGGTCGCGGTGCCACCGCAGTACCGTGCCCGGACGCACCAGCAGTCGCATTCTGCGGGGCACCCGCTCCCACCTGCGCGGACGTGGTGTTCAACAAGGGCACCGTGCCGCCCGGCACCGGGGGACCGTCGTCGGTACCGCGTGAACCGTTCCGCCCGGCGCATGGAGGTGGATCTGCCTCGCGCCCTCGGCGGGGGAGGCCCCATGCGGAACTCGCACCCGTGCAACCCCGACATCACACTCCGAGGCCACCACATCTCGCTTCGGATGCGTTCCAAGGCCTCTGCGGATACCGGGCCACCGCCCTCGTCGTGCACGCCCAACAGCGCCACGCCACACCGAGACCCGTCAAGCGCGAACGAAGATCACTTAAATTCGTGAACCACGATCCAGAAGTCATACTCCTCTGTGGTCACCGCACACAGCACACGACCGTCCATCGACATGGCGACGAATTCTGGTGATCTCTCGGCCTGAAAGAGCGTGGAAGCCATACTGGCGCTCCCCGGCCATTGTACACACACCCATCCTTCTTCGGAAGCACCCGGCCCCGCCACACTGATAAGGAAAGAGCCGTCTTCAGCGAAGAGTGATTCTTTCTTTGCCTGAGCGAGCCATTGCCGGTCCACTTCGCTCATGGCGTCCGGGAGCGACTGGCTTACCTTGATCACGGGCTCCGTCTCGATATTCGCGACCTTTCGCCAGGCTTCGGATGCTGCGGGAACGCCAGAAGGAGGAGGGGTGTCGCGCACCACGAGACCACTAGAGGAAATCTTGCGCAATCTCTCGTTGCTGATTTCTGGCATCTGTCAATCACTCCTTGTAAAAGAAATGGTGGCCGCCGCCAGGCTTGTTGATCTTCCCGTACCTCTCCATGCTGGCGTACCCCTCGACCGAGTTGTCCCAGCCGAAGTTCACAAGGTTACGGGTTTCGTCATGCTTCGGCACTCCAGCATGGAAGTGTTTCCCTGCGGGATCGTGCGTGTGCTCAACAACAACCCGGGATCCGCTCTCGGTTTCAAATTGACGGAAGTTGCCCCAGTGCGTTGGCTCTGGCGAGTAGACGTAACCGGGAACGTTCTTGTACCGCTTGTCACCCATCACGACCCATTCGGCGTCCGGTGTCTGGTCGTACGGTACGCCGGCCGCGTCGAAGGCTGCCTTCTCCGCGTCCTCCCTCCGCTCGAAAGGATTCCCTTTCTCTCCCTTGGGATACTCGGGTGCGAGGCCGAGGGGGTCGGTCCAGGTGTGGGGGTTGTGGGGGTAGGTGGCGGGGTTGGGGGCGGGGGCCAGGCCGAGGGGGTCGGGGGTGGTGTAGCGGGCGGTGGTGGGGTCGTAGTAGCGGTGCAGGTTGTAGTGGAGGCCGGTCTCGGGGTCGTGGTACTGGCCGGGGAAGCGCAGCGGGGTGTGGGCGGTGGCGTCGCGGTTCCAGGTGGTGGTACCCCACAGCGTGGTGCGGGTGCGCCAGGCGATGGCGCCCGTCTCGTCGACCAGCTCGGTGGGGGTGCCGACCAGGTCGGTGACGATGGCGAAGAACCGGGCGTCGATCTCGGCCTGAGTCGCCTGATCAGTGAGGCGTTCGGTCTGGGCGAGCGGCTTCAGGCCGTCGTGGTCCCAGGTGAGGGTGACCGGGTGGGGCAGGTCGGGGTTGGTGGTGGTCTGCTCGATGAGGACCGGGCTGCCCCAACAACGACCTCGCCGGCAAGGTCGTGACCGACTTCCCGCCGGGCCTACGGCAGCACCCCCTGGGCGCCGAGCAGGAGTGCTGCCGGGGACGGCATCCTCGGCGGGCCCCTCCGGGTACGGCGGATCGGCCGGCACGCGCCCAAGGCCCTGACCATGGACCTCGACCACCTCGACAAGGCCACGGAGGCCCATGAGTCGACGGTGGGCGCGCTCATCGCGCACCTGGGCGCGGCCGCGGGATCGACGTGCACACGCACGCGCGGAACGCTCCGAGATTCGACGCCGGCTGGTCGTCCGGCGCAGAGGTCTTCATCGCCGAGGTCAAGAGCCTGAGTGGTGTGAGTGAGGACCGGCAGATCCCGTCTGGGCATCGGCCGGGTCCTCGACTGTGCCCACCAGCTCCGGGCCGCGCACTCCGGCCGCCGTGTGCGTCCGGTGCTGGTGCTGGAGAAGCGGCCCACCGGCGCCCAGTGGGCCATGCTTGCCGAGAGTCCTGGCATCCGACTCGCCTGGGCACCCGAGTTCACCGGGCTCTGATTTACGCCGAACTGC
Source organism: Streptomyces glaucosporus (assembly GCF_039533345.1). NCBI lineage: Bacteria > Bacillati > Actinomycetota > Actinomycetes > Kitasatosporales > Streptomycetaceae > Streptomyces > Streptomyces glaucosporus. The sequence goes on from NZ_BAAATJ010000029.1 coordinate 10,249, forward strand.
GCACGTATACCGCAGGGACGGAGAGAAAACCCGCGGCATCGAGCCGCCCGAGGTGAAGCCGGTCGGATCCGCTCTTGACCCGCCGACTGGTTCTGCTCCGGACTCCGCCACCTGTATCGCAACCTTCCCCTACGGATTGAAAGCAGCCGCTCCATTCTCTTGAACGCCTGTCAAATAAATTACCTGGGAGTGCGGACGGGAAGCTCAAAGTCGGTGGCAGCATGTTTTGAGCTCCTGAGGGCGAATCATCGGGGGGAGATGGATTTGAGTACAGCCATCATGGAATCGACTTCATCCGGCCGGTACCCGGTCCGAAGGAATACTTCACGTGGCCCCAACCCGTCCACGGCAATTCGCGCGAGGTCGTGCCACCGTTCGGCGATCCGCAAAGGAACAGCTGCTCCGACCTCACGGACTGACTCGTCGCCCACTCCAGATTCTTTGACGGAAGCTGAGCGGTCGACGTCTCCCGCCCCCTCGGAGACCAGCGACAGACGCACCAGCGACGCATCCTCCAGTTTGGCCCTCACGCTACGCAGCGTGGTGATCAGAGATCGCAGATCATCGGCAGTGCACCCAGTATTCAAAAGGCGAGATTCCGGGAACTCGGACACTTGATAAGTAACTTGAAAGAGTGCGCCAAATTGATCAATTTCCAGAGTGATCGAGCGACCCGGTGTGTTGTTTTCTCGCGTACTTTGATCATTCGAGATCATGATCGAACCAGTTCTTTCCGTCTTTGGGTGTGAAGACAGTCCCGCCGGTGCCGTCCTCGATGACAACCGCTTCCTTGTCGGGGTCCCAGTAGCCGACTCGTCCATTTCGGAGGTCGTACCTTACTTCGACCCCTGGAACGTCGCCGTTGATCACACCGTCAACATAGTAAGGGAGAGCCCGTTCATTGACGCCACGCACATAATGACTCCCCTTTCCGTCGGGGCGTTGCGCCGATTCGATAGCGTGGTTGGCGATGTTCCTGGAGATGTCGTCAACCTCAGGGTAGTCCTTGCTGCGCAAGTATTCCGTCGGTGCTAGTCCGAGGGGGTCGGTCCAGGTGTGGGGGTTGTGGACGTAGGTGGCCGGGTTGGGCGCCGGCGCCAGGCCGAGGGGGTCGGGGGTGGTGTAGCGGGCGGTGGTGGGGTCGTAGTAGCGGTGCAGGTTGTAGTGCAGGCCGGTCTCGGGGTCGGCGTACTGGCCGGGGAAGCGCAGCGGGGTGTAGGCGGTGGCGTCGCGGTTCCAGGTGGTGGTACCCCACAGCGTGGTGCGGGTGCGCCAGGCGATGGCGCCGGTGTCGTCGACCAGCTCGGTGGGAGCGCCGACCAGGTCGGTGACGATGGCGAAGAAGCGGCGGTCGACCTCGGCTTGGGTGGCCTCATCGACCAGACGCTCGGTCTGGGCGACCGGCTGGAAGCCGGTGTGGTCCCAGGTGAGGGTGACCGGGTGGGGCAGGTCGGGGGCGGTGGTGGTCTGCTCGATGAGGACCGGGCCGTCCCAGGTGAAGTCGACCTGTTCGGCGACCTCGCCGGTGTCGGTGAGGCGTTGTTTGGCGGTGCGGCGGCCCAGCGGATCGTAGAGGTAGCGCCAGACGGTGCCGTCCGGAGTGGTTACCGAGACCAGGCGGTCTTCGGCGTCCCAGGTGTAGCGCCAGGTGTCCGGCTTCTTCGACAACCGGGTCTTCTGCCGCAGCACGGTGCGGCCGGCCGCGTCGTACTCGTAGCGGATGCGGCCGGCCTGGGTGAGGCGGGTGCCGGTGTAGGTGCGCTCGCCGGTGGCGTCGGCGGCGGCATGGGTGGTGGGCCAGGCGGCGGTGGTCTGGTTGCCGGCCGCGTCGTAGGCGTAGGACTCGGTCCAGTTCTGGGCGCGGACGGTGGTGACTCGGCCGACCGCGTCCAGGTCGAAGGTGCGGGTGCCGTTCAGCAGGTCGTCGACGCCGGTGAGGTAGCCGTCCGGGCGGTAGTGGTAGGTGCGCTGCTGGATGGGTGTGGCGGCGTCCGGGCCGGTGAGGGTCTGGCCGATCAGCCGCCCGGCCGGATCCCACACCTGAGCCAGGGAGACCTCTCCGATGCGGCGCTGTGTCTCGCGTCCGGCGGTGTCGTGGGTGAAGTCCAGCGTGCGCCCGCAGGTGGTGAGGGTGGTGCGGTTGCCCGCCGCGTCGTAGGTGAAGGAGGACACCGCGCCGGTGGGGGTGGTGCGGCGGGTACGGCGGCCCAGGGCGTCGTAGGAGAAGGACAGGGCACGGCCGTCCGCCAGTTCGGTCTTGATCCGGCCCAGTCGGTCGCGGTGGTAGATCAGTTCCGCGTCGGGGCTCGCTATGCGGATCGGGCGGCCGGCGAGGTCGCGTTCGTACGTGGTGACGGCGCCATCGGCGTCCTTGCGGATCAGATGCCCCAGCTCGTCGTAGGCGTAGGCGATGGTCTGGCCGAGCGGGGTGGTGCGGGCGGTCAGTTGTCCGGCCGGGTCGTGGGTGTAGGTGACGGTACGGTCGTCGAAGTCGGTTTCGGATATCAGACGGCCGGCCGGGTCGTAGGCGTAGTCCCAGGTCAAGCCCTGGGGGTTGGTGACCTGAGTCAGGCGTAGTTCGGTGTCGTGCTCGAAGGTGTAGCGCACCCCGTCCGGGCCGGTTTTCGCGGCGAGCAGGTCGAAGTGGGTGTACTCGAACGTGGTGACGCCGCCGTTCGCGTCGGTGTGGCGGACGCAGTTGCCCTCCCCGTCGTACTCCCACCGCTCCTCGGCGCCGTCGGGGTTCACGCGGCGGGCCAGTTTGCCCTCCACCGTCCACTCCAGGCGGGTGACCGCGCCGAGCGGGTCGGTGATGGCGGTCGGGCGGCCGAAGGCGTCGCGGGTGTAGCGGGTGACTGCTCCGAGGGGGTCGGTGATCTCGACGGGCAACCCTGCGGCGTCGCAGCGGACGGAGGTGGTCTCGCCCAGGGCGTTGGTGACCGCGGCCAGGTGGCCGCGCCCGTCGTAGGTGTAGTGGGTGGTGTGGCCCGCCGGGTCGGTCGTCGACACCCGGTTGCCGTGTTCGTCGTACGCGTGGCGCCACACCGACCCGTCCGCCTCCCGGACCTCGGTGGGCAGGCCGAGGTCGTTGCGGGTGACGGTGATCTCCCGCCCGTCCGGGCGGGTCACGGAGACGAGGCGGCCGGCCTCGTCGTAGGCGAAGTGTGTGGTGCGGCCCAGCGGGTCGGTGACCTCCAGCGGACTGCCGTGGTCGTCGTGCCGGAAGCGTGTGGTGTGGCCCAGCGGGTCGGTGGTGGCCACCGTGCGGTAGTGGTTGTCGATCAGGTGGCGGGTGGCGTGCCCGGCGGCGGTGGTCAACGTGGTGACCTTGTATCCGGTGGCCGGGTCGATGTCGTCGTAGGTGATGCGGACCTGCATGTGACCCTCGGTGCCGCCCTCGGCGATGCACCGGTGCAGGTTGTCGTAGACGTAGTCGTAGCGCCGGTCGTTGGAGTCGATCCAGGCGACCACCCGGGCCTCGTCGTCGTACTCGAACCGCAGCGGACGCCCACGGGAGTCGGCCACCTCGGTGAGGTGGCCGTCGGTGTAGCCGTAGCGCTTGACCACCTGGTCGCCCAGGTACAGGGCGGTGACCCGGCCGCCTTCGACGGTGAAGCGCAGGGTGTAGCCGCCGCTGTGCTCGATGCGGACCGGGGCGCCGGTGGCCTCGTCGTAGACGAAGTCGATCTGGTGCCCGGCCCGGTCGGTGATCTGCTCGATCGGGGCGATCCCGTTCACCCCGTCGGCGGGCGGGGCGAAGTGCCGCACCCAGCCGGTTTCCGGGTCGGTGAGGGTGTAGCCGCCGTCCGGGGTCTTCTCCAGCGGCATCCGCGCCGATCCGGCCGACGGCAGAGTCGGCACGCCGGGTGCGGGATGCGGGTAGTCCAGCAGCCGCCCGTCCTCGGCGATGAAGACCACGCCCTCGGCGTCGACCTCCAGTCTTTGATCGACGGTGGAGGTCCACGACCGCCCGAACCAGCGCCCCGCGGTGTAGCCGGATTCCACGTACCGGGTGAAGACCAGCGGCATGGCCCCGGGCAGGGAGAGGTCGGTCTGCGGCAGGAACATCTTCCCCGTGGCGAGGTCGACGGGGTCGCTGCCCTTGGAGTTCTTGTCCCCCGGTTTGCTGTCGTGCTGGTCCGCGCCGTCCTTGCCGATGGTGTCGCGGCCGGGGGTGTCGGACAGGTTGTCGGCCCGGTTGGCGCCCTTGGCCAGGTCCGCGGCCTCCGCCGCGAGCCGGACGCCCTTGACGCCCGCCCCGGCGCCGCCGGTCGCCACGGTCAGCAGCGCGTCGGGAGCCAGCCGGCCCAGCCCCTCGGCCGGGTCCTTCATGAACTGGTCGAGCATCTGCTTGCCCGCGCCCCACGGGTTGTTGGCGACCTGCACCAGCCCGGCGACCGTGCTGTTGAGCGTGGTGGCGTACTCGGCCGGGTGGGTGAGGTTGTAGGGGTCGGTGGGGTTGACGCTGCGGACGAAGGAGACGATGCCGGCCGAGCCCTTGACCACGCCGCCCAGCAGGTGCGAGGCGTCCAGGTGCATCCCGACCAGGCCGTCCTTGAGCTGCTCGCCGTAGGACGGCTTGTCCGGCGCGGCGTCCCGTGCGGCCCGTACCGCCGAACGCGCCTTCTCCGCGGCCTCGTTGCGCCGCTTGCGGGCGTCGGACAGGATCTCCTCGGCCTTGTCGGCCATCGCCGGTCCCGGGTCCTTGAAGTCGGCCGGGCACACCGGCGGCGTCCCCGGGTCCTGCCCGGCTTTCACCTTGGCGTTGTAGGCGTCGGCCGCCTTGTTGTACGCGTCGACCTTTTTGTTGTGCTCCGTCCGCGCGTCCTCCGACGCCTTGACGGCCGCCTTGTACTTGGCGACGGCCTCCTTGGCCTGGCCCTGGGCCCACTCGACCGTCGAGGCGAAGTCCTCCAGCGCCCCGGCCGCCTTCTCGCAGGCGTCCGCGGCCTTGAACCACCTGGGCGGCTCCTTGGCCGCCTTGGCGCGGAACGTGTCGGCGGCCTCGCCCTTCAGCTCCGAGGAGTCCAGGCCCTTGATGCCCCGCCCGACGTTGTCGAAGGCCTTCGCGAAGTCCTTCAGATGGCTCGCGGTGGACCGCAGCTTGTCCGCGCTGCCGTAGATCAGCTTCTTGGGGTCCTCGGTCTCGCCGAGCTGGAGCTCGTCCACCTCGGCGCCCAGGGCGTTGGCCGTGGTGCGGGACTTGTCCCGCACCCAGTCCGCCCCGCTCTCCCAGCCGACCTTTTGCAGTCCGTCCGCGGTCTTGTCGCCGAGCCACTCGACGCCGTCGCCGAGCTTCTCGACCCCCTGCTCGACCTTGTCCTCGATGACGTCGGGTACGAAGTCCCCCAGGCCCATCAGCCCTCACCCCCGCCGTTCCGCCGGGCGTCGTTCTGCTGGTTCGGCTGTTGGGCGCGTTCCTCCGGCGAGGGGCCGAACGCCTCGTCCAGACCCCGCTCGAACGCCTGGTCGTCGATGCCCGCGGCCTGGTTCATCAGGCTCGCCTGGAATCCGCCGACGCCCTCGGTCGCCAGGCTCCGCCCGGTGTCCCTCCACGTCTGGAGCATCTCCTCCCGGGACCGCAGGAGTGACTCGGCGCTGTAGTCGGGCTTGTAGTTCTCCAGGGAGATCAGCTCGCCCCACTCCTTGCCGGTCACCTCGTCCTCGGACAGGTGGGGGTTGCCCGCCAGGGAGTTGGCCGCGATCTTGAAGGTGCCCTCCCAGTACTGCTCCTCGGAGTGGAGCATCCCCGCGGCCAGCCCCAGCCGCGCCGCCAGCCCGTTGGCGTCCTGGACCAGGGCGCGCACGCCCCACTCCCAGCGCTCGCAGAAGTCCTCGAAGTCCTTGGCCAGTCCGGAGTGCCCGGCCTCCATGTTCGTCAGCGACATCTCGCCGAAACCCGCGCCCTGAAGGGAGCCCGTGGCCGAGCCGCTCACCGATTTCAGCTCGCCGATCGCGTCGTTGAGCCCCTTGGTGATGAGGTCCGCCGCCTGCTTGGAGAACTGCAGATCCCCGTCGCCGCTCACCGCGACTCCTCCCCCTCGCCCGTGTGCCCGGCGTCCACCGCCACCGCGTCCGGGACGATGCCCCTCGCAGGCGGGAACAGCATCGAGCCGTCCTCGTCCGCCACGTTCACCGCCACCCCGCCCGGACCGTCCATGGACGGGATGACGGAGTCGGTCAGCCGCGCCCCCAGCAGCGACACGTACTCCCACTCCCGGCCGGGCGGGACGTCTCGTGTCCGGGCGAAGCGGGCCAGGGCGGCCTCGTCGGTGAACCCGTAGACCCACCGGACTCCGCCGAACACCCCCGTCATCAGCCCGCCGTCCACCAACGGCACCAGCAGCGGCGTGCGGCGGAACTCGCCCACCAGCGTGCGCGGATTCCCCCGCCCGGCACGTACCGCGGCTATCTCCTCGACGAGTTCCATCCCGTTCCCCCGGTGTCGTCCGACGGCTCGTCTGCGTGACGCTCATTCAAGATTACGTTCGGACACTGACAGTCCGTACGGTGGCACAGCGCGCTGTGACGAGCGCCACCGTGGGACGGCCGTGCGAGGAGCGCCGGGTGCTTCCGGGAGTTCACCAGGTACTCGAAGCAGTGACCGAAGCGCACCACCGGTCGCCGCGGAGTGCGCGCGAATCGCCTCCGCACAACTTGTCCCTCCAAGGGGTGTTCTCCAAGGCGGTGTGGGCGATTCCGTATCGGCGCGGGCAGAAGCGGAAGCCGCAGGACGAGCAGGCCTTGCCCGCGGCCGGGATGGCCAGGGGCCGACCGTGAGACCGTCGCAGGCGGGACGGACTTCGGTGGTCAGTCCCTCGCAGGATCGGCCGAGGGCCTGAACATCCGATTCCTCCCATCCGCGGTTCCCCCCTTTCCCGGTCGGTGGCGGCAGTGTGCCTGAGACCGGGAGATGGCGGAGCCTGTCCGTGGCAGCCGCGCAGACGGCCGGTTCCGGCTCGCGGTAGCAGCGGGGCCGGCGACTTGCACCCGCGACCGGTGAGTTCATGACGATGCGCCGGCCGTGATCCATCAGCCCGGCGGCCTGTGGACACGAGCCCTGAAGCAGCTCCCATGCCAGAGTCCCGAGGCCACGATTCCCGTGCCGGGAATCGCAGTAGTGATCCCAACCGCGTGATCTGCACAACGGAACTGACTGCCGGAGCCCTCTTCGCCTTGGGATTCCTTGCCGCCCTGGTCGGTGCGGTCTTTACGGGCGGCTTCACCGTCGGCGGGCTGTTGGTGACGATACTGGCCCGCGTGAGTGCCGGGTCGGGCTTCGTGGGACGGCAACGGCGGAGGGTTGCCTTCAGTCGGGTGGTGCTGGGGTGGTTGTCGACCACCATGGCGTTGAGCCAGGTCATCACCGGCTGAACCGTGTCCGAGGTGGGCGGTGACGGCCTCGCCCACGCCGCAGGAGACTTCCGGGTAGCGGCCCGCCGGCCGACTCGTCACACCGTGTGCGAGCGGCCGACGGCCTCCGCCGACGCGTGATCCGTACGGGACGGCGGCGAGGCGTTCGGCGGCTGGAGAGGAACCTCCGCCCAGACGGTCTTGGTGCACGCGTCGTGTACCTCGCACCCCCAGCGCCGGGCGTACACCGCGACCAGGAGCAGCCCCCGCCCCGACACCGCGTCAGGCGGTGCCGATCCGGCGGCGGGGTGGCGGGGGAGGCGTTCCGGACGGGTGTCCGTCACCTCGATCCGCACGACGCCGGGCTCGGACGGCGGCAGGAGCAGCGTCAGCCGGAAGTCCCGGCCGGGAAGGCTGCCGTGGGCGACGGCGTTGGCCGCCAGCTCGTCCGTGACGAGGGCGACGGCGTGCGCGGTGTCGCAGTCGTGCGGCAGACCGGTCCACTCGGTGAACTGCTGGACGGCGAAGCGGCGCGCCAGCCGGACGCCCCGCGCGGTGCTGCTGAGACGGACGGCGAAGTGCGCGGCGTGGGCGGGCTGTTCGGCGGTGGAGGTCTGCGGTTCCATACGGCAACCGTGTCGTCGCGCGGAGGGAAAAGACCAGGCCGGAGGACCGTACCAGGCCCCGTACAGGGCCCTTGTACGCGGCTTGTACGGGTGGTGGCCGTGACCCGGCCGACACCGTCGCGGTTGGCCATGGAGGTGCACCGCGACGGGCCAGGGGGAGTGATGGGCCGGAACAACGACCGTGTGAGGCCGGGCGGGGACGGCAACGGCAACCGTCCCGGGGCGTGGAGCGCCTACGGCAAACTCGTCCGCCTCTTCCGGGAGCGGGCGGGTCTGACCCAGCAGGCGTTGGCGGACGCGATCGGCTACTCCATCGAGCAGGTGGCCTCGGTGGAGCAGGGACGGCGGCCCGCCAAGGCGGCGTTCACCGACGCGGCGGAACGGGTGCTGGAGGCCGACGGGGCGCTGCGGGCCTTGCAGGACGACGTGGACCGCGCGCAACTGCCCGCCTTCTTCCAGGACGTGGCGGCGCTGGAACAGGACGCGGTGAGCCGCTTCGCCTACGACCAGCTTGTGATCCCGGGGCTTCTCCAGACGGAGGACTACGCCCGCGCCCTGATCCGCACCCACTTCCCGCCGCTCGACGACGAGATCGTCGAGCAACGCGTCGCGGCACGTCTCGCGCGGCAGTCCCTCCTGACGCGCACGGCACCCTGCCCGGTCTTCGCGTTCATCATCGAGGAAGTGGCGCTGCACCGGATGGTGGGCGGGACGCGGGTGATGCGGGCCCAACTGGCCCACCTGCTGGAGTGCTGCCGCATGCGGCACGTGGACATCCAGGTGATGCCGAACAGCAGGGCCGCCCACAGCGGGCTCAGCGGTCCGATGGTCCTGCTGGAGACGGCCCAGCGCCGGAGGTTCGTGGTGATCGAATCGCAGGGTGTGGTGAGCGTCCGGTCCGACTGCCACGAGGTCAGCGAGTTCTGGCTTCAGTATGGGATGCTGCGCTCACAGGCCCTCAACGCCGAGGATTCGGCTGACCTCATCGAGCGGGCGGCAGGGGAGAGATGAGCATCGAACGGCAGGGCGGCGCGCCCGGTGATCTGTCCTGGTTCAAGAGCAGCCACAGCGGCCCCAACGGCGGGGACTGCGTGGAGGTGGCCGCCGGCCGCGACGCCGTGTACGTGCGGGACTCCAAGGCCGCGGGCGACGGGCCGGTGCTGCGGGTCGGCCGGGAGGAGTGGGCGGCGTTCGTGGCGCTCGTGACGCGGTACTGAACCCGCTCCCGCGCTGCCCCGCCCGGACGGCATCCGGACCCGGGCAGCACGGGCGGACGGGGTTACTCCGTGTCCGGTTCGTCTACGGAGCTCTCGGGGGCCTCGCCGGACGCCTCGGCTTCCTCCGGTTCGGTTCCGTCGTCCAGGACGATGCGGACGGCGCGGCGGCCGTCACCGGGTCCGGCCTCGGACAGCCGGTCCCGGATGCGGTCGTAGAACCTGACGGCCAGCGCCCAGTCCGCGTCCACCGTCGGGCTCGGTGCGTCGCGGGTCTCCCACAGACTGATCAGGGCCGCGATGAGGGACGGTCCGGACAGGTGGGTCCGCACCCTTCCCCCTTCCAGGCTCTCGACCGAGTCCGGGACGCGGAAGCGCGGGTGCCGGGCGACCTGTACGAGCAGGAACTCCCAGGTGTCGCGGTGGCAGATCAGCTCGGCGCGTGACACCCCGGCGGCGGCCAGCAGTAGCTCCGCGTGCTCTACCAGTGGGTCCCGGGGCGCCTGACGACCATGCTCCGGCTGCCGCTCGCCTCCGTCTCCGGCCGCGTGGGCGTCGGAGGGCCGAGGGCCGTTCCCTCCCGAGGGCGCCGTGGCGTGGTCGGCGCCGTGGGTGGGGGAGTGGTGTCGGAGAGCCCGCTCGGCGGCCTCCTTCGCCGCTCTCACGCGCTCTTCGTCCGGCGCCTCCGCGGTCTCGCCGTGAAGACCCGCTCCGCCCGGGGGTTCCGGGGCATCGTCCTCGGGCTCCCGCCGGTCGCCGTCCTGCCGCTGCTCCACGTACTGCTCCTGTCGGTGGTCGTCCTGTGGCTCGGGGGATTCGTTCGACGGGTCCGACGGCGGGTCCACCGCCGCCTCCCCCGTTTCGCTTTCGGCCTCGTCGGCTTCGAGGGGTGCCGGGGTGGGCGGCGGGTGCGCCCCGGCCCGGCCACCGGTGACCTCCAGGCGCAGGTCCTTCAGATCGCCGAGCATTTTCCCCTGCTGTCGGCGCAGTTCCCGGTTCTCCTCCCGCAGGACCATGGTTCCGGTGGAGACCGCCTCCCGGAGTTTGTAGAGCTCCTGGTCCAACGGCTGCGGCGGCGGCTTGCCGGCCGCCTCGGTGAGCGCCGCACGGACCGCCGCGACTTCCTGGCCGATGCCGTCGAGCTTTCCGTCGCAGGCGTCGAGCTTCTCCTCGAAGGACTGTTTCCACTTCTGCCCGAACCCCACGCAACCCCCTTGTCGCCTTGAGTGACGAGCGCATCCTTTCCTGGGGCGGAGCGGACGAAGCGGACGTTTTCCGGCCACGATCGGGCCGTGCCGTTGCTGCCCGGGCCAAGAGCGCCGGCGGGCCGGGCGGTCGTGTTCCGAGACGCCCGATGGGGTGAGGGCTCGGGCGGGAGTGCCATTTCCCTTCCCCCGATGTCGCGTGCAGGAAGGCGAGGGAGCCGGACGACGGCGCAGGGAAGTCGCTTCGCTTGGGCCGGATTTGAGCTTCACGATCGACGGGCGACAGGGCATGGGCGGGCCGGGAGGCCCTTGGGCCGGGGTGCGCGCCTTGCAACGGGACCCTGTACGGGCGTTGTACGGGTCCCGGGCCGTGCCCCGGCCCTCGCAGGCCGCGTTGTGCATGACCCCGGCGGTGACGGACGACGGGAGCCGCCGGGGAGTGGACGGGCGGGTGCGTTCGGGGACGAAAGGACGTGAGGGCGGTGCGGGACACGGGGAGCGGTCGCGCGGTGCGGACGAAGGAGAAGGAGGAGGGCTGCGAGCTGCCGGGTGTGTGGTCGGCCTACGGCAGGCTGCTCCAACACCTGCGCAGGCAGGCCGGGTTGAGCCAGCAGCGGCTCGGAGAGGCCATCGGCTACTCCATGGAGCAGGTCGCCTCGGTCGAACAGGGGCGGCGGCCGGCGAAGGCCGCGTTCACGACGGCGGCGGACCGGGTGCTGGAGGCGCGGGGAGCCCTGGAAGTCCTCCAGGACGAGGTGGACCGGGCCAAACTGCCCCGCTTCTTCCGCAACTTCGCCCTCATCGAAGCGGAGGTCGTCAGCCGCTTCTCCTACGATCCGCTGCTGATCCCGGGACTGTTGCAGACGGAAGGCTACGCACGGGCCGTGTTCGCCGGGCACTGCCCGCCGCTGAACGAGGAGATCATCGACCAGCACACTGAGGCGAGGCTGAGCCGACAGAAGCTGCTGAGTCGGGTGCCGCTCGCGGAGCTGTCGTTCATCATCAGCGAGGAGGCGCTGCGCAACCCGGTGGGCGACGCGGAGGTGATGCGCGGGCAGTGGCAACACCTGCTGGAGGTTGGCGAACTGCGGAACGTGGAAGTACAGGTGATGCCTGCCGGGCCTGGGTTCCACGCCGGACTGAACGGGCCGTTCGTGGTGGTGGAGTCGAGGGAGCACCGACAGCTCGGGTACATCGAGTCCCAGGAGGTCGGATGCGTCGTCTCTGATTCGGCAGAGGTCAGCGCCTTCGGGTTGCGTTATGGCAAGCTGCGATCGCAGGCCCTGAACGGCGTGGAGTCTGCGCGGCTCATCAAACGGTTGCTGGGAGAGGCATGAGCGTGGAGCGGGTGACCAAGGACGTGGACGGGCTGCACTGGTTCAAGAGCAGCCACAGCGGATCGGGCGGCGGCGACTGTGTGGAGGTGGCCGCCGGGCGCGACACCGTGTACGTGCGGGACTCCAAGGCCGCGGGCGACGGGCCGGTGCTGCGGGTCGGCCGGGACGAGTGGGCGGCGTTCGTGGCGCACGTGAGGTAGGGGGCTGATACGTGGACGGGCTGCACTGGTTCAAGAGCAGCCACAGCGGATCGGACGGCGGCGACTGCGTGGAGGTGGCCGCCGGGCGCGACGCCGTGTACGTGCGGGACTCCAAGGCCGCGGGCGACGGGCCGGTGCTGCGGGTCGGCCGGGACGAGTGGGCGGCGTTCGTGGCGCACGCGGCCGGGTAAGCCGCCCGAGCCGTTCGTCCGAACTCGCCGACGAGGCCGGGACCGCTCAGCGGGCGCGCAGCGCCGCGCGCAGGGACGGGTCGGCCAGGGCGGACGGGCCGCGCAGCGCCAGGACGGTCAGCAGGGCGCGGTCGCCCAGGCCCTCGTACGGGCCGGGAGCACCGGAGACCTCCACAGCGGCCTCCACAGCGGTCTCCGCCGCTGCGCGCAGCCGGGCCTCCCCGGCCGGGGAGGCCCACGGAGCACGCCGGCCCACCTCGAACCGCGCTATGGCCAGGCAGCCCACGGTCAGCGCAGTCGGCAGCGCGAACCAGGCGACCGCCGCGCCCGTGTCCGCGTCCCCCGGCAGCAGGGCCACCGCCACCAGGGCCACCGCCGCCACCAGGACGGCCGCGAGCCGTGTCTGGCGCACGGCGGCGGCGACGGCCGCCCGCGTCGCGGACGGCACCGCCAGCCCTGCCGCGACCAGCCGCTCGCCGAGGACGCGGACGGCCTCCGCGGCGGTCACGGCGGCGCGGACGGCCGGCACCGGCGACTGGCCGCCGGGTCCGATGGCGGTGACGACCGAGCGCTCGATGTCGTCGCCGCCGCGCGGATCGACCACGGTCGCCCAGCCGGTGTGGGCGAGCAGCAGCAGGCGGCGTCGGGCCATGGAGACCAGGGCGAGGTCCACCACCCGGCGGGGGCCGCCGGCGAGGAACGCCGTCTCGTAGAGCGTCAGGTCACCAGCGGCGTTCGCGGGCGGCGCGGGCGCGTCGGCCGTCAGCACGGCCCGGCACAGCCGGACGCACGAGGCCAGGGCCACGACCCAGGCGGCGAGGAGGAAGAGCACCCGCATGGGTGGTTCTTATCCGGCCGTGCGGGTGAAGCGCCATAGGGATTTCGATATCCGATACGGGGCGCGGCGCGGGGTTCGACATGCGGGCGTCGTCAGTTGCCGCCGCCGCCCCCGCAGCCGCCCCCGCCTCCGCAACCACCCCCGCCGGACCCGGATCCGCCGTCCGAGGAGCCGTCCCAGCCGCACCCGCAGCCGTACCCCGGGGAGCCGGAGCCGCCGTCCGGCGAACCGGGCCCGAAGGCGACGGCCCCCGCCGCCCAGCGGAGCTCGTTCCGCAGCGCGAACTGCTCCGAGCCCGTCATCGCCCGCGTCCCCATGACGGCCACCGCCCCCGCCCGGCCGCTCTCCCGCCACCGCGCCGAGTGCTCGCGCAGGAGGGCGCGGCCCGCCGGAGCGGCCCGGCCCCCGCCGGGGCGGAGGAAGCGGACGGCGACCGCCGCCACAAGGGCCGCCACCAGCGCGTATCCCGCCCGGGCCCGGACCCCGCCGCCGTCCGGCACGAGCAGCGGAACGGCGGCGGCGGCGAGGACGGCGGCGCAGACGGCGAGGTGGATCCGGCCCGCACGGCGCCACCGCCGGTGGTCCTCCGGCCGGTACAGCAGACCGCGCCGCACGAGCGCCTCGCCGCACGCCCGCACGGACGCGGAAGCCGCCAGCTCCGGGCGCAGCCGCCGCACCCGCACCCCCTCGCCGGGACCGCACAGGGCGAGCAGCTCCTCCTCCACCGGATCGTGCGCCTCGGCCCGCGTCACGTACACCCGGGCGTGGTCGTCCAGCCCGAGGCGGCCGTCCGCGTGCATCGCGCAGATCGCGGTGTCGGCCACCCGGCCCGGACCGCCCGCGAGGAAGGCCGTCTCGTACAGACCCGGCGGCTGCCCGGCGGGCGGACGCGGCAGCCGCCGGTGCGCCAGGGAACGCCGGACGAGCAGGTGGGCGAAGGAGACGGCGAGGACCGCGTACAGCGACAGCACGGACAGCTCGGGCAGCAGGGACGGCTCGAACAACTCGGGCAGGGACATCGCTCCTCCTCTCCGCCGGGCTTCCTACGGCGCGGTCCGCCGCAGCCGCCCCAGCCACAGCCGCAGGCGCAGCCGGAGCGGCGGCACCGGGCCGGAGCGGTCCCGGTGCCAGCGGCGCAGCCGCCGCCGTACGCCCTCGGGGAGCGGGGCGCCGGACTCCAGCAGATGCTCGGCGAAGAGCAGGGCGTCCAGGCGGTAGCCGCCGGTCATCGGGCGCCCCCGGGCGTAGGAGAGGAACGCGGCGCGGTAGCCGTCGCCCAGGATCTCCGGCAGCTCGGGGGCCACCTTGGCGACGACGGAGGCGCGCTTGGCGGCCAGCGCCCGCGCCTGGACGCGCAGCCGGTCGCGGTCGAACCCCTCGGGTGCGGGGGCGCCGGCCACCAGCGCCTCCAGCAGGGCGGCCTGGGCGTGCGCGAGCCGCCGCCGCGCCGCGTCGGTGCCGGAGGGGGACGGGGTGGTGCCGGGGACGGTTCCGGTGCGGGGGCCGGTGCCGGTGTCAGGCATGTGCCGCTCCCTCGAAGACGGACCGGATCGAGGCCAGTTCCGCCGCCAGCTCGCCGGCGGGCGGGAAGGCGTCGTCGCGCTCCAGCAGCACCCCGGGCGGGTCGGTGCGCGCGCACAGCTCGGCCAGGATCGCCAGCACCGGCTCGGGCACCGGGTGGGCGTGGCTGTCGTGCCACACCCCGTCCCGCTCGACGCCGCCCGCCACGTGCACGTACGCCAGCGCCTCCAGCGGCAGGCCGGCCAGGACGGCGACCGGGTCCTCGCCGCGGTTGACGTGGTTGGTGTGGAGGTTGGCGACGTCGATCAGCAGGCCGACCCCGGTGCGCTCCACCAGCTCGGTGAGGAACTCGGCCTCCGTCATCTCCTCGTCCGGCCAGCGGACGATGGCCGCGACGTTCTCCAGCGCCAGCGGCACCGGCAGCGCGTCCTGGGCGATCGCCACGTTCTCGCAGAGCACGTCCAGCGCGTCGCGGGTGCGGGGGACCGGCAGCAGGTGACCGGCCTCCAGCAGCGGCGTGCCCGTCAGCGGCCCCCCGGCCCGCACGAAGGCGATGTGCTCGGTGACCAGCGGCGAACCCAGCGCCTCGGCCCGCCGGGCCAGCGCCGCCAGCCGCCCGGGGTCGGGCCGGTCCGCGCCCCCCAGGCCCAGCCCGACCCCGTGCGGCACCACGGTGGCGCCGCGCTCGCGCAGCCGCACCAGCTCCGGCGGCAGGTGGCCCGGGCAGACGTTCTCCGCGACCACCTCGACCCAGTCGACGCCCGGCAGCGCGTCGATCTCGGCGGCGATCTCCGGCCGCCAGCCGATCCCCGTACCCAGCCGCGTCATGCCGCCCCCTTCCGGCTCACTCCCCCGTGGGGATTTCATCTCCGAACGGGAGTGCGGCCAACCGCGGTACGTCCGGTTCAGAGGTACATCTGAGCTTCCGGGCCGTCAGCCCCGGTCCGCCCCCGCGCGGCGCAGCGCCGGATGCTCGGCCACGACCGTGGCCGAACCCGGGGCGATCTCGGTGAAGCCGGCGTCGCGCACCACCGGAAGGCCGCCGTCCGCCAGGGACTCCCAGCGGCCGGGTTCGGCGGTGCGGGCCGCGAGCGGGAAACCGGCCTCCCGCCAGGCCGTGCGGGCCTCGTCGTCCAGCTCCCACCAGGCGAGCTGGGCACCGTGCCCGGCCTGGGCCATCGCCTTGCCCGCGGACATCTCCAGCCTCGGGTTGAGCCACAGCACGGGCGTGCCCGGGGCGGGCCCGGCGGGCGGCCCGGGGTCGGCCAGTTCGGTGCCGGACACCTGGAGGCGCGCCAGATCCTTGGGCCAGCCGTCCAGCGGGACGGGCGGGAACACCCGCACCTCGGCCGGGTGCTCGCCGCCGCCGGTCACGGTGATGCCGGGCAGGGCCTCCGCCCGCCGCCACTCCGCGCCCCGGGCCCGGCGCACCACCTTGCGGATGCGCGCGTCCTCCCAGTCGCGCACCGCCCGGTGCCAGGGGCCGTCGGGCTCCGTCACCCGCTCGTCCGACAGCAGGGTCAGCACCGCGCGCGCCGCCGTCTCGAGGGCGTCGGTGCGGGCCGGGGGAGTGGCGCGCTCGATCCGGACGACGAGCGGCAGGACGTACTGCGGGGCGGTGTCGCGGGGCGCCGCCGCGTCCGCGAAGGGGCTGGTGGGAGCGGTGCTGTCGGACGTGTTCACGCCTTTCAGTCTGCCAGCCGGGCCGCCGGCGGCGGGCGGGAGGGACGGCGGGGGCCGGGAGTACCCTCGGCCGTATGAGGACCGTGACAGCCCCGAGCGGAACCCCGGCCGCCCCGGCCGGTGCCCCGGCCGCCGCCCCGGACGGGCAGGACGCCCGGCCCGGGGCCGCCGAGCAGGAGGAGCGCGCGTTCTGCGTGCGGTGCAGCGAGCCGACGGAGCACCCGGCGAGCACGCCCGGCGCGACGCTGTGCCCGGTGTGCGAGTGGCAGGAGGCCGAGCGCGTCGCCTGCTCCTGCACCTGACCGGCGGACCCGGACGCCGCAGCCGCCCCGCCCGGCTCGTCCCCGGCCGCGCACCGGCCACCGCCCCGGACGGGCAGGAGGCCCGGCCGGGCGGTCAGTCGCGGCCCAGGGCCCGCCCGATCATCTCCGAGACGCGGACGAGGCGGTAGCCGCGCTCGCGGAGTTCGGGAACGAGGCGGCGGACCGCCTCCGCGGTGGCCCGCGCCCTGTCGCGGTCGCAGCGCAGGATCACCACCGACCCCGGCCTGACCTCCTCCAGCACCCGCTCGGCGACCTCCTCCGGATCGGAGGCGCCGGCGTCCCGCGCGTCCACGTCCCCCGCCACCGCCGTCACCCCGGCCGGGGCAATGGCCTTCCTGGCCCCGTCGTCGACGCAGCCGCCGGGGAAGCGGAAGTACGGCGTGGGGTTCTCCACCCCGGCCTCGCGGATCACCTCCTGGCCCCGGCGCACGTCCGCGAGCCGCAGGTCGGGGTCGAGCGGTTCCAGGCCCTCGCAGTCGGGGGTGAAGGCGCGGTGGGAGTGGGAGAGGCTGCCGACCTCGAAGAGCCGGTCGCGGCCGATGGCGCGCGTCTGGCCGGGGTGGGCCTCCGCCCACAGGCCGGACAGGAAGAACGTCGCGGGGGCCTTCTCCCGGCGCAGGGCGGCGAGCAGCGCCGGATTGTCGTGGCGCTCGCCGTCCTCCGCGCGCTTCGCGTCCTCGGGGGAGAGGGCGGCGTCGAAGGTCAGGGCGACCACCTTCTCCTCCTCGCTCTTCTCCCCGATCTCCGGGTCGTCGGTGCCGCCCGCGCCGTCCCCGGCCTCCCCGCGCTCGCGGTCCTCCCCGCGTTCGCGGTCCTCCCGGCGGTCGTCCTCCGCCTCCTCGACCTCCTCCACCGCGCGCGGTCCGTGCCGGAAGAGGGGGACGCGGCCGCTGGCGGAGGCGGGCAGGGCGGCCCACCCGGTGGGCGAGGACGCCGGGGAGGGCGAGGCGGAGGCGGTGCCGCCGGGGCCCGGTGAGCCGGAGGCGGCCGACGCGGCCGGAGAGGACGCCGGGGAGGACGCCGCCGGGGAGGCGCCGGCCCGGGTGGTGTCGTCACCCGGGCCGGCGCAGCCCGCCACCGCGGCGGTGACCAGGGCGAGGGCGGTCAGGGGTACGGCGGTACGGCACACGGAGACGGTCATGATCGGAACGTAACGACGATCCGGCACGGCCGCGCGGCGTACTGCTCTTGTCGGACCAGCCGCCACCCCCCGGTCCGGGTGACGGCCCCTCAGGGCGCCGCCCGGGCCGCCGTCAGTGCCGCCACGGCCCGGTGACGGCGAACGTCGTCCCCGGCTCGTAGCAGTTGACGTACATGGTGCGCCCGTCGGGCGAGAAGGCGACGCCCGCGAACTCGCCGTACTCCGGCTCCTCGGGGGTGCCGATGTTGCGGGCGTTGCGCGCCAGGGCGTAGACCTCGCCGTCCCGGGTCACCCCGAAGACGTGCTGGGCGCCGCCGCCGTCCTCACAGACCATCAGGCCGCCGCTGGGGGCCAGGCAGATGTTGTCCGGCGAGTCGCCCGGCAGCTCCACGGCGGTGTCCGGGCCGAAGACGACCACCAGCGTCAGCCTGCGGCGGCGCGGCTCGTACCGCCACACCTGGCCGTAGTGGTCGGCGGCCGACCCCTCGGAGCTGCGGGCGTAGCTGGAGACGAAGTACACCGAGTCCCGTCCCCAGTAGCAGCCCTCCAGCTTCTGCGCGTGCGTGATCCCGCCGCGGCCGAAGTCCTGGAAGCGGATGGGGGTCTGCTTCGCCAGCGGGTCGGGCACCGGCACCCACTCGACGTCCTCGAAGGCGGTGCCGGGTTCGGGGACGGCCGAGAGGTCCGGCACGCCGGGCACGCGCATGGCCTCCAGCCTGCCGCCCGCGCGCAGCGAGTCGAAGCCGCCCCGGGGCCGGTCGGGCAGGAAGCGGTAGAAGAGGCCGAAGGGGTGGTCGAAGGCGTCCTCGGTCTCGTAGACGACGCCGGTGCGCGGGTCGACGGCGACGGCCTCGTGCTGGAAGCGGCCCAGTGCGGTGAGGGGCTCGGGGACGGTCCGGTGGCCGGGCCGGAAGCCGACCTCGAAGACGAAGCCGTGGTCCTTGGCGTAGCCGTTGGTGCCGGCCTTGTCCTCGGTCTCCTCGCAGGTCAGCCAGGTGCCCCAGGGAGTGGGGCCGCCCGCGCAGTTCACGGCGGTGCCCGCGATGCCGACCCGCTCGGTGAGCACCTCGTCGTGCCGGTCCAGCTCCAGCAGGGTGCAGCCGCCCCGGCCCTCCGGGTCGTACGTCAGCCCCTTGACGGCCGGGACGCGGTGCGTGCCGCCGCTGGGCTTGTTCTCGTGGTTGCGGACCAGCCAGACGCGGCCGGCACCCGGGCCGGCCAGGGCGGTCATGCCGTCGTGGTTGCTGGGCACCGGGCCCTCGCCCGAGCGCATGGGGTCGCCCTCGCGGGAGAGCACCCGGTAGCGGAAACCTTTCGGCAGGTCGAGGAGACCGTTCGGATCGGGGACCAGGGGACCGTACCCGCCCCTGCCACCGGTGGCGTGGGCGGGATCGGTACCGGCGAACAGTTCGGAGACGGCACCCGCGAAGACGATGCCCGCTCCCATGGCACCGGCGCTTCCCAGGACTTGGCGTCGCGTTGCAGACATGGGCGACTCCCTGCTGGCGGACAGGACGATGTCCCGGCTGGTCTACCACGGCGTCCGCTCAGCGGGAACCAGGCGCGGCCCGGGGAACCCCGCGCGACCCGCCCGGCGTACGCGCCCCGCCGGCCGCCCCCGCGCCCCACCGGCCCCCGCCGATCCCGTCAGCCCTTCGCCGCCCCGGCCTGCTCGGCGGGCCGCCGCGCGTCGCGGGCGAGCGCGGTGAGCCGGGAGATCGCCCGGAAGTACTTCTTGCGGTAGCCGCCCCTGAGCATGTCCTCGCTGAAGAGGCGGTCGAACGGCACCCCGGAGGCGAGCACCGGCACCTCGCGGTCGTAGAGCCGGTCGGCGAGGACGACCAGGCGCAGCGCGGTGGACTGGTCCGGCACCGGCCGGACGTCCGTCAGGCAGACCATCTCCACGCCGTCGCACAGGGCCCCGTAGCGGCTGGGGTGGACGCGGGAGAGGTGGTCCAGGAGGGAGGGGAAGTGGTCCAGGGAGGCGCCGGGCGTGCGGTGCGCGGCGGCGGTCACCACCGCCTCGTCGAAGGGCGGCGGCGCCTCGGGCAGACCGCGGTGCCGGTAGTCCTCGCCGTCGATGCGCAGCGTGCGGAAGTGCGCGGACAGCCCCTGGATCTCCCGCAGGAAGTCCGCGGCGGCGAAACGGCCCTCGCCGAGCTTGCCGGGCAGGGTGTTGGAGGTCGCGGCCAGCGCCACGCCCGACTCCACCAGGCGGCCCAGCAGGGTGGAGACCAGGACGGTGTCGCCCGGGTCGTCCAGCTCGAACTCGTCGATGCACAGCAGCCGGTGGCCGCCGAGCGTGGCCACCGTCTGCTGGAAGCCGAGGGCGCCCACGAGATTGGTCAGCTCCACGAACGTGCCGAACGCCTTGCGCTCGGGCGGGGCGTCGGTGGCGTGCCACAGGGAGGCCAGCAGGTGCGTCTTGCCGACGCCGTAGCCCCCGTCGAGGTAGACCCCGCGCGGCCCGCCGGACGCCGCTCCTCCGCTCCGGGAACCGCCCCGGCCGCCGCGGCGGAACCAGCGCCGGAGGCCGCCCCCGTCCCCGCCGTCCGCCGGGGGACCGCCGAGCCCGGCGGCGAACTCGCCCAGCACCTTCACGGCCTCGGCCTGGCTGGGCTGCGCGGGGTCGGGGATGTAGTTGTCGAAGCGCACCGAGTCGAACCGCGGCGGCGGAACCAGCTCCGCCACCAGCCGGTCGGCGGGGACGTGGGGCTCGCGGGAGCACAGGGACAGCGGGGCGCTCTCGTCGGCTATCGGACGCCTGGGGGCAGTGGAGGACGACACCCTTCTCACTCTACGGGGCGTGGCGGGGGGCGGAACGTGCCCGTGGCCCGTGCCACACTGCCCGGTATGCGACGCCTGCTCCCCTCACCCACGTCCTCCGCGGCCCCCATACCCCGGGAGGGGGCGGACTCCCCGGCGCCACCGGACGGCCCGGACGGCCGGCAGTGGAGCCTGGAGGAGATCGCCGACGCGTACGCCTATCCCGTCCTCGCCCCCGGCACGCCCTGGCTGCGCGGCAACATGGTCGCCTCGCTCGACGGGGCCGCCCACCACCAGGGCCGTTCGCAGCCGCTGTCGGGGGACGCCGACATGCGGATCTTCGGTGTCCTGCGGGCCCTGGCCGACGCCGTGGTCGTCGGCGCGGAAACGGTACGCCGGGAGGGGTACCGGCCCGCCCGCCGCCGCGAGGCGTTCGCCGCCCGCCGCGCGGCGGCCGGACAGCATCCGGCCCCGGCCATCGCGGTCGTCAGCGCGAGCCTGGACCTGGACTTCTCCCTGCCGCTGTTCACCGAGCCGCTGGTGCCCACGCTGCTGGTCACGGGCGCGGCGGCCCCGGCCGACCGCCAGGCGGCGGCCCGCGAGGCCGGCGCGGTGGTGGTGCACGCGGGCGAGGGCGCCGCGGTGGATCCGGCGCGGGTGCCGGCCGTGCTGGCCGAGCACGGCCACACCCGGCTGCTCACCGAGGGCGGTCCCCGGCTGCTGGGCCGGTTCGCTGCGGCGGGCGTGCTGGACGAGCTGTGCCTGACCGTCTCCCCCCGGATCACCGGGGGAGACGCCTCGCGGATCACCGACGGCCCCGGCATCGAGGCGCCGACGGAGTACGAGCTGCGCTCGGTGCTGGAGGAGAGCGGTTTCCTCTTCACGCGCTACCGGCGGATCGGCGCGGTGCCGGGCGCGCGGTGATGTGTGTGCGCCGGGGTACCTGTGACGTGCGCAGTATGAGATACGCAGAGTGAAATGTGCGGCCCCGGTCAGGGGCGTGACGGTTCCGCAGGGCCGGGAGGCCCGCCTGGAGGAAGGGCACCTGACGTGTTCACCACCGTGTTGATGATCGAGAAGCCGCTGGTGCCCGCCGACGTGGAGCTCGTCACCACCCTCCACGGCGACGAGCCCGTGTCCTTCGTGGTGCTGATGCAGCCGCGCGGGGACCAGGACCGGCTCCTGCGGGCCCTGGACGACGTGGCGCTCGGCGAACTGGACGACGCCGTGCGCGAACTCTCCGAGGACAGGGAGGAGGACAGCCCGGTCTCCCCGGCGGAGCGGTCCCTGGAGCACTCGCTGGAGGCGCTCCGCGCCGCGGGCGCGGAGGCCGTCGGGCAGATCGTCCAGGACCGCCCGCTGGAGCTGCTCGCCTCCGTCGTCCGGGAGACCGGCGCGGACGAGGTGATCGTGCTGACCGCGCCGCACCTGGTCGAGGAGTTCTTCCACCGGGACTGGGCCTCCCGGGCCCGCCACAAGGTCGGCGTCCCGGTGCTCAAGCTGTTCGCCCACGGGGAGCAGTAGCCGGCGGCCGGCGTGCGCGGCGCGGGCGTGCGGCGCATGCCGACTGCGGCCGGCGGACGCGCTCGCATAGGCTTGGGCGGCGTCCGGCGCGCACCGCGCCCGGCGCGGCACGGCGGGACGGCCGGGCACACGGCCCGGACACCCCGCCCCCGCGACAGACGTCCGACCAGCACGCTCCGGCGGGCGGGCTCACCACGAGAGCGCGACCCGGCCGGCCCACCCGAAAGGACACCGCATGGCGCCCGGCCTGCCGCCCGCGATGGAACGACCGCACTTCATCGGGATCGGCGGCGCCGGAATGTCCGGCATCGCGAAGATCCTCGCCCAGCGCGGCGCGACGGTCGCCGGCAGCGACGCCAGGGAGTCCGCCACCGCCGAGGCGCTGCGCGCCCTGGGCGCCACCGTCCACATCGGCCACGCCGCCGCCCACCTGGCCGCCGACGCCACCGCCGTCGTCGTCTCCAGCGCCATCCGCGAGGACAACCCCGAGCTGGCCGCCGCCCGCGAGCGCGGCGTGCCGGTCGTCCACCGCTCCGACGCCCTGGCCGCCCTCATGGAGGGCACCCGCCCCATCGCCGTCGCCGGCACGCACGGCAAGACCACCACCACCTCGATGCTCGCGGTCGCCCTGGGCACGATGGGCCTCGACCCGTCCTACGCCATCGGCGGCGACCTCGACGGCCCCGGCACCAACGCCCGCCACGGCGCCGGCGAGATCTTCGTCGCCGAGGCCGACGAGAGCGACCGCAGCTTCCACAAGTACGCCCCCGAGGTGGCGATCGTCCTCAACGTCGAGCTGGACCACCACGCCAACTACGCCTCGATGGAGGAGATCCACGAGTCGTTCGAGACCTTCGCCGGACGCATCCGCCCCGGCGGCACCCTGGTGGTCTCCGCCGACCACGACGGCGCCCGCGAGCTGACCGCCCGCGTCCGCGCCGCCGCGGGCTCCGGCGACCTGCGGATCGTCACCTACGGCGAGGCCGACGACGCCGACGTGCGGGTCCTCAAGGTCGTCCCGCGGGGCCTGACCAGCGAGGTCACCGTCGTCCTGGACGGCGTGCAGCACACCTTCGCCGTCTCCGTCCCCGGCCGCCACTACGCCCACAACGCCGTCGCCGCGCTCGCCGCCGGCGCGGCCCTGGGCCTGCCGGCCGCGGAACTGGCCGCCGCCCTCGGCTCGTACACCGGCGTCAACCGCCGCCTCCAGCCCAAGGGCGAGGCGCGCGGCGTGCGGGTCATCGACTCCTACGCCCACCACCCCACCGAGATGACCGCCGACCTGGAGGCCATCCGGGGCGCCGCCGGAGACGGACGGGTGCTGGTGATCTTCCAGCCCCACCTGTTCAGCCGCACCCGCGAGCTGGGCGCCGAGATGGGCCGCGCCCTGGCCCTGGCAGACGCCTCGGTCGTCCTGGACGTCTACCCCGCCCGCGAGGACCCGATCCCGGGCGTCACCAGCGCCGTCGTCGTCGACGCCGCCCTCGCCGCCGGGGCCGACGCCCGGGCCGAGCACGACAAGGAGAAGGCCGCGGCGCTGATCGCCGGAATGGCCGGACCCGGCGATCTCGTTCTCACCATGGGGGCGGGCGACGTCACCGAACTCGGCGCGACCGTCCTCGACCGTCTGGCGAAGTAGAGGAGACACCCCATGGCGTACGAGGTCGACAAGACCGAGGAGCAGTGGAAGCGGGAGCTCGACCCGTTCGAGTACCACGTACTGCGCGAGGCGGGCACCGAACCCCCCTTCACGGGCGAGTACACCGACACCAGGACCACCGGCGTCTACCAGTGCCGGGCCTGCGGGGCGGAGCTGTTCCGCTCGGACACCAAGTTCGAGTCCCACTGCGGCTGGCCCAGCTTCTACGACCCGGCCGACTCCTCGGCCGTCGAACTGCGGGAGGACCGCTCCCACGGCATGGTCCGCACCGAGGTCCGCTGCGCGCGCTGCGGCTCCCACCTGGGCCACGTCTTCCGCGGCGAGGGCTACCCGACCCCGACGGACGAGCGCTACTGCATCAACTCCGTCTCCCTGCGGCTGGTCCCCGAGGAGGGCTGAGCCCCGCCGGGGCCGTGTCCCCGCCGGACCCGGTCGCGCCCACCGGGAGGCGGGGCCGGGCGGCACACGCCGTGCGCCGTCCGGCCCCTTGAGCGGAACTCTTTGCATAGTCTTGCGCTTCGGTGCAACAATATGTCATGTTGTCGTTCTCGGGTGCTGTTCCCGAGCCGCTCACACATCACGGAACAGGGAACCCGCGCAACGCGGGTCTAGGGTGCGCGCATGTCGAAGGTCTTGAAGAAGCTGCCGGTCGGCGAACGGGTCGGTATCGCGTTCTCCGGAGGATTGGACACCGCGGTCGCGGTGGCGTGGATGCGTGAACGCGGCGCGATCCCCTACGCGTACACGGCCGACGTCGGCCAGTACGACGAGCCGGACCTGGCCGCCGTGCCGGAGCGCGGCCGCACCTACGGGGCCGAGCAGGCACGCCTCGTCGACTGCTGCGCCGCACTGGTCGAGGAGGGCCTGGCCGCGCTGGCGTGCGGCGCCTTCCACATCCGGTCGGCCGGGCAGACGTACTTCAACACCACCCCGCTCGGCCGTGCCGTGGTGGGCACCCTCCTGGTGCGGGCGATGCAGGAGGACGGCGTCTCCGTCTGGGGCGACGGGTCCACCTACAAGGGCAACGACATCGAGCGGTTCTACCGCTACGGCCTGCTCGCCAACCCCAACCTGCGGATCTACAAGCCCTGGCTCGACCAGGCGTTCGTGGCGGAGCTCGGCGGCCGGCACGAGATGTCCGCGTGGCTCGCCGAACGCGGCCTGCCCTACCGCGCCTCCGCGGAGAAGGCGTACTCCACCGACGCCAACATCTGGGGCGCCACGCACGAGGCCAAGCGCCTGGAGTACCTCGACGCCTCCCTGGAGATCGTGGAGCCGATCATGGGCGTCCGCTTCTGGGACCCCGAGGTCGACGTCCCGGCCGAGGACGTCACCGTGGAGTTCGAGCACGGCCGGCCCGTGCGGATCAACGGGCGCGAGTTCGCCGACGCGGTGGAACTGGTGCGGGAGGCCAACGCCATCGGCGGCCGCCACGGACTGGGGATGTCGGACCAGATCGAGAACCGCATCATCGAGGCCAAGAGCCGCGGCGTGTACGAGGCCCCCGGCATGGCGCTGCTGCACGTCTGCTACGAGCGGCTGCTCAACGCCATCCACAACGAGGACACCATCGCGATGTACCACGTCGAGGGGCGCCGGCTCGGGCGGCTGCTCTACGAGGGCCGGTGGTTCGACCCGCAGGCGCTCATGCTCCGCGACGGCCTCCAGCGCTGGGTCGGCCACCCGGTCACCGGCAGCGTCACCGTGCGGCTCCGCCGCGGCCAGGACTACTCCGTGCTCGACACCCGGGGACCGAACCTCAGCTACCACCCCGAGAAGCTGTCCATGGAGCGCAGCCACGACCCGGCGTTCGTCCCGGACGACCGCATCGGCCAGCTGACCATGCGCAACCTGGACATCGCCGACTCGCGGAACAAGCTGGAGCAGTACGCCGCCCACGGCCGGCTCGGCGAGTGGGGCGGGATCATCGGCGAACTGGCCCCGGGCGGCGCGGAGGCCATCGCCGCGGGCGACGCCGACGCGGAGGCCGTGACGGTGGAGTCCGAGGCGCTCGACCACGCGGCGATCGAGTCCGGGACGGACTGAACCGGCCCCGCCCGGTCCGGTACGCCCCCGTACAACCCTTACGGCTCCGGGACCGCCGCGCACACCGCGCGGCGGTCCCGGAGCCGCGTGAGGGGCGCCGCACCCGGCCCGCCCGGCCCCGGCGGCGCCGCGCCGCCCGTGCTCAGCGCAGCACCGCCGCCGCGTGCGGGCCCAGCCGCAGCAGCCCGTCGCCCTCCGGCGGCTCGCACACCCCCCACGAGGCCAGCTCGGCGGCCGTGTGCACCGACAGCGGGATCTCCGCGGTGCCCTCGGCGGCCAGGTGCACCGCGACGTGGAGCCCGCCGTGGCGCAGGTACAGCCAGCGCCGCTCCTCGTCGAAGTCCACGTGCACGTCCGACAGCCTCACCAGGGGCGACACATGGGCGCGGCGCAGCGCGATCAGCGCCCGGCACCAGGCCAGCAGGGCGGCGTGCGGCTCGCGGCGCGGCTCCTCCCAGTCCAGGCAGGAACGCAGCCGGGTCGCAGGATCCTGCGGGTCGGGGACGTCCTCGGCCGCCCAGCCGTGCGCGGCGAACTCCCGCCGCCGCCCCTGCCGCACGGCCTCCGCCAGCTCGGGGTCCGGGTGGTCCGTGAAGTACTGCCAGGGGGTGCGCGCCCCCCACTCCTCGCCCATGAACAGCATCGGCGTGTACGGGCCGCACAGCACCAGCGCCGCCGCGCAGGCCGCCAGGCCGGGGGAGAGGTGGGAGGCCAGCCGGTCGCCCCGGGCCCGGTTGCCGATCTGGTCGTGGGTCTGGGCGTAGGCGAGGAAGCGGCGCGCCTCGGTGGCCCCGCGGTCCACCGGGCGGCCGTGGCGGCGGCCCCGGAAGGAGGAGTAGGCGCCGTCGTGGAAGAACGCGCCGGTCAGCGTCTTGGCCAGAGCCGCCAGCGGGGCGCGGGCGAAGTCGGCGTAGTAGCCCTGCGCCTCGCCGGTCAGCGCGGTGTGGAGGGCGTGGTGGACGTCGTCGTCCCACTGGGCGTCCATCCCCAGGCCGTTGGCGTGGAGCGGCGCGGTGGTGCGCGGGTCGTTCCGGTCCGACTCGGCGACCAGGAACAGCGGACGGCCCAGCTCGGCGGCGAGCGCGTCCACGGCCGCCGACAGCTCGGCCAGGAAGTGCTCGGCCCGCTCGTCCACCAGCGCGTGCACCGCGTCCAGGCGCAGCCCGTCCAGCCGGTAGTCGCGCAGGAAGGCCAGCGCGCTGCCGATGAAGTACGCCCGCACCTCGTCCGAGCCGGGCGCGTCGAGGTTGACGGCCGCCCCCCACGGGGTGTGGTGGCGGTCGGTGAAGTACGGGCCGAACTCCGGCAGGAAGTTGCCGGACGGCCCCAGGTGGTTGTGAACCACGTCCAGGACCACGCCCAGCCCGTGGGCGTGCGCGGTGTCGACGAAGCGCTTGAGGCCGTCCGGCCCGCCGTACGGCTCGTGCACCGCCCAGGGCGCCACCCCGTCGTAGCCCCAGCCGTGGACGCCCGGGAACGGGGCGACCGGCATCAGCTCCACATGGGTGACCCCCAGGTCGGCCAGGTGGCCCAGCCGCCCGGCCGCCGCCTCGAAGGTGCCCGCCTCGGTGAAGGTGCCGACGTGCAGCTCGTACAGCACCGCGCCCGCCAGGTCCCGCCCGGCCCACTCGTGCCGCCAGGAGTACGCGTCCTGGTCGACCACCGCGGCGAGGCCCCCGGGGCCGTCCGGCAGCCGCCGGGCGCGGGGATCGGGGCGCACGGGCCCGCCGTCGAGGGAGAAGCCGTAGCGGGTCCCGTGCCCGGCGGACGCCTCGGCCCGCCACCACCCCTCGCGTCCCGGGTCGCGCTCCATGGGGAGCTCCTCGCCCTCCACGTGCAGCGCGACCCGGCGCGCGGTGGGTGCCCACACCTCGAACAGCACTGGCGTCTCCTTCGGCCGACGGCGCGTCAGTCACCCAGCATGCCCGCTCCGGGCCGGTTCACCGCGGCATCACACGGCGCCGCGCGGTGCCGGGCGCCGTGAGCCGGTGAGCCGGACGACGCGGAGGGCCCGTCGCCGCAGCGGTGCGCGGCCGGCCGGTACGGGCGCCGGAAGCGCCGGCTCAGTGCGCCGGCCCCGGCAGGTCCGTCGTGCAGGTCGAGGGAGGCGCCCCATGACCGCCGGCTCTCACCCCAGGCAGACGCGGTGCTGAACCACCGGGTACCCGGCGCGGGCGAAGTGCGCGGCCATCGGGGTGTTGGCCACGTCGGTGGCCGCCGCGATCCTCTCCGCGCCCTCGGCGACGAGCTGGTGGGTGCACTCCACCAGCAGGTCGTAGGCGTAGCCGTGGCCGCGCTGCCCGGGCACCACGCCGATGAAGCCGACGCAGGGGCCGGACGGGTTGCGCGCCGGGATCTGGAGGCCCACCAGCTCGCCTCCGGGCGTGTACGCCAGCCGCCACCAGGCGCGCGGCGACGGGCACCAGCGGAAGAACTCCAGCTCCTCCCGCGCCGCCTGCTCGACGCCGCCGACGGCGATCGCGCGGCGGGCGTGCGCGTCCAGGGTGACGGAGTGGATCCGGCGCAGCACCTCCAGGAGGAACCCGTCGCCCTCCTCGCCGTCCGGCACGGAACGGAACTCCAGCCGCCCCGGCCGCTCCGGCAGCCCGCACTCCGGAGTCCACAGATAGCGGTAGCGCTCCACCAGGAACGCGAGACCGGCCGCCCGGGCCGCCTCGATCCGGGCCTCGGCCGCGGCGCGCACCGCGTCCAGCCCGCGCCAGTCCGGCGGCAGCATCAGCTCGTACTCGGCGCGGAAGGGGACGCGGCGCAGCAGCTCCACCGCGGCGTCCCGGTCGGTGAAGTCGAACCAGTCGAGCACGACCGGCTCGGTGTCGTCGGGCCCGCCCCAGAAGGCGGCCCGCGCGACGACCTCACCGTCGCGGAGGGCCACCCACGTCCACTCGGGGCGGTACTCGCCGCCCTCGGCGACGGTGGCGTACGACCGGCCCAGCAGGGAGCGGCCGACCAGGGCGGAGGTGGGGTCGGGGAGGGAGGTGAACAGCGCGCGGGCCTCGCCCTCGGCGAGCGCGCGGACGACCGTGGAGGCCGGAGAAGCCATGGGGAATCCTTCGGAGGACGCGGACGTCGCCGCGCTCCCGATCAGCGAAGGGACGCCCGGCGGACGGGGCGGGAGCGCGTGACGGCAGGTGTGCGGACGACGTGCACGGCTCTCACCTCCCTTTCCGGTCCAGGGGCGTGACAGGAAACCTAGCCGGACACGGCGGCGGGCGTCCACCTCTTTCCCTGCCCTCCCTTCCCGGGGCTTCCCGGGTCTTCCCGGGGCTTCTTCCGGGGCTGCCGCGGTCTTCCGGGGGCCCGGAGCGCCGCCGCGCCGCGGTTCCGTCCCCGCCCTCCGGGCGGGAGGGCGCAGGCTGGACAGCCCCGCTCCGCGTCCGGAGAATGAACCGTCATGGCATCTCTTGAGTTCAGGGCGGGCCCGCCGCGCCCGTCGGACGAGGACCGGGAGCGTGCCATGGAGCTGCTGCGCGACGGCGCGGCCCACGGCCGGGTGTCGCACCACACCTTCGAGCGCCGGATGGAACTGATCCTGACGGCCCGCCGCTCCGACGAACTCGAGGCCGCCGTCCACGACTTGCGGCCGCAGCCGCGGGAACCCCTGGTCATCCGGGCGGTCGGCACGGTCTCCGCGCTCCCCGGGCGGCTGCGGAGGGCCTGGCAGACGGCGCGGCTGCCGGAGCTGCTGCTGCCCCCGCCCGGCCCGTACCCGATGAGCATCGGCCGTGCGCCCGGCTCGATGCTGCGCCTCAACGACGAGACGGTGTCCCGGACGCACGCCCAGCTGCACAGTTCGGCGCGGGGCTGGGTGCTGCGCGATCTGGGGTCGTCCAACGGCACCTGGGTCAACGGCCGCCGGGTGACCGGATCGGTGAGCGTGCGTCCGGGGGACCACGTGCGGTTCGGGCGGGTCAGCTTCCGGCTGACCGGCCGCTGACCCGCCCTCACCCGGACGCCCGGCGGAACGGCCCCGGCGGAGAGGCCCCGGTCCGTCAGTCGCGGACCAGCAGGGCCACCGGGGAGCCGGCCAGCAGCTCCGCCAGTGCGCAGCGCCCCTCCGCCTTCCGCCCGCCCAGCGGATCGCGCCACCGCCCCGGCGGCAGCTCCAGCGAGGTGTCCCGCCAGCCGCCGGCCTCCGCCAGCCGCAGCGAGAGCCGGGTGACCACCACGGCGACCGAACCGGAGCGGGTGAACGCCACGCAGTGCCCGGCCGCCGGCCCCTCGGCGCGCAGCGGCTCGTACGAGGCCGACGCGCCGAACCACTCGGGGTGCTCGCGCCGCAGCCGCAGGGCCGTCACGGTCAGCCGCCGCTTCTCGCGCGACAGCGCCTCCGCGGGCCGGCCGGACGCCTCCCCGTCCCCCCCGAGGGCGTCCTCCGCCCCGGCGGGGCGGACGCCGGGGAACTCGGGCACCCGCCGGTTGTCGGGGTCCACCAGGGCGGCGTAGAGGCCCTCGGTGCCCATGTAGAGGTCCGGCACGCCCGGCATGGTCAGGTGCAGCAGGGCCGCGCCGAGCACATTGGCCCGCACCGGCTCCCTCAGCTCCTCCGCGAAGGCGGTGACCGACTCCAGCGGGGGCCCGCCCGGACCGGCCGTGACGAAACGCTCGACGGCCGCCTCGTACTCCCGGTCCTGCTCGGTCCAGCTCGTGCGCAGCCCCGCCTCCCGGACGGCCTTCAGCAGCGCGGGCACCAGCCGCTCCGGGGCGCGCAGGCCCAGCCCGTACGCCGTCTGCCACGCCGTCCACGCCACATGGGGGTCGGGCGCCTCCGCCCCGCCGAGGCGGCGGGTCTCCTCCGTCACGCGTTCCAGCAGGTCCGCCCACCGCCGCGGGCACTCGCTCAGCACCGCGATCGCCGCCCGCACGTCCGCGCTCCGCTTGGTGTCGTGCGTGGACAGCACCGTGCCGGTCGCCGGCCAGTCGCGCTGGATCCGCGCGCAGTACGCGTGGAACTCCTCCGGCGCCACCTGCGGCCGCCCGGGACTCCCGCCGACCTCGGTCGCCGACAGCAGCGGCGTGTAGCGGTAGAAGGCCCGGTCCTCCTCCGACTTGGCCCGCAGTGCCGCGCTGACCTGGGCGAACCGCGTGCAGAAGTCCCGTTGCGCCGGGCCGTCGCCCAACTGCCCCAGCGCCAGGTCCCGCACCACGTCCACCGAGGCGGCCTCCTCGGGCACGGCGAACGCCTCCCGCGCGCCCTCGGCCGCCTCCTCCAGCATCGCCCGGTCCTCCGCGCCCACCGGCCCGCCCGCGGCGACGTACGGCCGGTACACCGGGACGCGCGCCAGCACCTCCCGGATCGCGGTGCGCAGCGCCCAGGGCGCGTGGTCGCGCAGCGCCGACTCCGGCGCGGCCTCGCACACCGCCGCGGCCGTACGGGTGAGCCGTTCCACCTCGGCGGCCAGGTCGTGGGTGACGACCTCCCGCGCGGCCCGCCGCGCGGTCGCCCCCCACTCGCCGCCGAGGTCGGCCGCGGCGCCGGTGAACTCCCGGTGGAGGGCGGTCAGTTCCGCCAGGCCCTCCGGGTCGGTGAAGAGCCCGTCGATCCGGTGCAGCGCGTCGTAGCCGGTGGTCCCGGCGACGGGCCAGGACACCGGCAGCCGCTCGTCGCGGGCGAGGATCTTCTCCACCACCGTCCAGGCCCCGCCGGTCTCCTCGTGGAGCCGCATCAGGTAGCCCCCGGGATCGGCCAGCCCGTCCGGGTGGTCGACCCGCAGCCCGTCCACGACGCCCTCGCGCACCAGCCGCAGCACGCACGCGTGGGTCGCGGCGAACACCTCCGGGTCCTCCACGCGGACGCCGATCAGGTCGGAGATGGTGAAGAACCGCCGGTAGTTCAGCTCGGTGCGGGCCAGCCGCCACCAGGCGAGCCGGTAGTGCTGGGCGTCCAGCAGCTCGGGCAGCGGCAGGTGCTCGGTGCCCTCGCGCAGCGGGAAGCGGTGGTCGTGGTACGCCAGGACGCCGTTCCGCACCGACATCGCCGCCATCTCGTCGCCCAGCCGCCCGCCGAGCACCGGCAGCAGCACACGGCCGCCGCCGGCCTCCCAGTCGATGTCGAACCAGCGGGCGAAAGGGGACGCGGGGCCCTCGCGCAGCACCTCCCACAGCGGCTCGTTGAGCCGTTCGGGGGCGGGGACGCCCATGTGGTTGGGGACGATGTCCAGCACGACGCCCAGGCCGTGCTCCCGGGCGGTGCGCGCCAGCGCCCGCAGGCCCTCCTCGCCGCCCAGCTCCTCGCGCACCCGGGCGTGCCCGGTCACGTCGTAGCCGTGGGCGGAGCCGGGCACCGCCTCCAGCACCGGGGACAGGTGCAGGTGCGACACCCCGAGCGAGGCGATGTGGGGCACCGCCGCCGCGGCGGCGGCGAACGGGAACTCCGGCTGGAGCTGGAGCCGGTAGGTGGCGGTCGGAACGGGCCGGGGGGACCGCCCGGCCGGCGGGGACGGTGGGGAGGCCATGTACGGCATGTTCCCGGCCCGCGGCGCGCGAACCTACCGGGGGCCGCGCGGGTGACCGCCCGCCCGCCGGACGGACGGCGGGCGGGTGGGCGGGAGAAGAGCGGACGGCGGGGGCCGGAGGGCGTCCAGGCGTGCGCCAAAGGAGGGCCGGGCCGGGCGCCGGAGGACGGTCAGGCCGGGCGCTGGAGGACGGTCAGGCTGCGGTCGACCAGCGTGATCCGGGCCCCCGCCTTCACCATCGGGCCGGTGCCCGGCGGCACCCCGTCCTCCCGCGCGGTGTCCACGACCACCTGCCACTGGCTGCCGTGGCCGACCGGCACCGTGAACGCGCGGGGGGTGTCCTGCGCGTTGAACATCAGCAGGAAGGAGTCGTCGGTGATCCGCTCGCCGCGCTCGCCGGGCTCGGAGATCGCGTTGCCGTTGAGGAACACCGTCAGCGCCCTGGCCTGGGCCTCCTGCCAGTCCCGCTGGGTCATCTCCTGGCCCTCGGGCGTGAACCAGGCGATGTCCGACAGCTCGTCGTGGGTGCCCTCCACCGGCCGCCCGTGGAAGAAGCGCCGCCGCCGGAACGCCGGGTGGTCGCGCCGCAGCCCCACCATGGCCTGCACGAACTCGAACAGGGGATGCTTCTCGCCCGGCTCGGGCCAGTGCACCCACGACAGTTCGCTGTCCTGGCAGTAGGCGTTGTTGTTGCCCTTCTGGGTGCGGGCGAACTCGTCGCCGTGGCTGAGCATCGGCACGCCCTGGGAGAGCAGCAGCGTGGCGATGAAGTTGCGCATCTGCCGGCCGCGCAGGGCGAGCACGTCCTCGTCGTCGGTGCCGCCCTCCACCCCGCAGTTCCAGGAGCGGTTGTGGCTCTCGCCGTCCCGGTTGTCCTCGCCGTTGGCCTCGTTGTGCTTCTCGTTGTACGACACCAGGTCGTGGAGGGTGAAGCCGTCGTGACAGGTGACGAAGTTGATCGAGGCGAGCGGACGCCGCCCGTCGTCCTGGTACAGGTCGGAGGAGCCCGTCAGCCGGGAGGCGAACTCCGCCAGGGTGCGCGGCTCGCCCCGCCACAGGTCCCGCACGGTGTCCCGGTAGCGGCCGTTCCACTCGGTCCACAGCGGGGGGAAGTTCCCCACCTGGTAGCCGCCCTCGCCGACGTCCCACGGCTCGGCGATCAGCTTCACCTGGCTGACCACCGGGTCCTGCTGCACCAGGTCGAAGAACGACGACAGCCGGTCCACCTCGTGGAACTGCCGCGCCAGGGTGGCCGCCAGGTCGAAGCGGAAGCCGTCCACGTGCATCTCGGTGACCCAGTAGCGCAGCGAGTCCATGATGAGCTGGAGGACGTGCGGGGAGCGCATCAGCAGCGAGTTGCCGGTGCCGGTGGTGTCCATGTAGTAGCGGGGGTCGTCCGCCAGCCGGTAGTAGGAGGCGTTGTCCAGACCCCGGAAGGACAGCGTGGGCCCCAGATGGTTGCCCTCGGCGGTGTGGTTGTAGACCACGTCGAGGATCACCTCGATCCCGGCCTGGTGGAGCGCCTTGACCGCCTGCTTGAACTCCAGCACCTGCTGGCCCCGGTCGCCCCAGGAGGCGTACGCGTTGTGCGGGGCGAAGAACCCGATGGTGTTGTAGCCCCAGTAATTTGCCAGCCCGGCGTCGGCCAGCCGGTGGTCGGTGACGAACTGGTGCACCGGCATCAGTTCCAGCGCGGTGACGCCGAGCCTGGTGAGGTGCTCGATGATCGCCGGGTGGCCGAGCGCCGCGTAGGTGCCGCGCAGGTCCTCTGGCAGCTCCGGGTGGAGCATGGTCAGGCCCTTCACATGGGCCTCGTAGATCACCGTCTTGTGGTAGTCGGTGCGCGGCGGCCGGTCGTCGCCCCAGTCGAAGTACGGGTTCACCACGACGGACGCCATCGTGTGGGGGGCCGAGTCCAGGTCGTTGCGCCGTTCGGGGGCGCCGAAGTGGTAGCCGTAGACCGCCTCGTCCCAGTCGATCGTCCCGCTCATCGCCCTGGCGTAGGGGTCCAGCAGCAGCTTGGCGCTGTTGCAGCGGTGGCCCTTCTCCGGCTCGTACGGCCCGTGCACGCGGAAGCCGTACCGCTGGCCGGGCATCACGCCCGGCAGGTAGGCGTGCCGCACGAACGCGTCGGACTCCCGCAGCTCGACGGCGGTCTCCGACCCGTCGTCGTGCAGCAGACACAGCTCGACGCGCTCCGCCGCCTCGGAGAACACGGCGAAGTTCGTCCCCGCGCCGTCGTACGTGGCCCCCAGGGGATAGGCCCGTCCCGGCCAGACCTGCATGTCGACTCTTCCTGTCGCGTCCTGTCGCGGTCTCTTGCACCCGTCCGTCGCTGCATCCTCGCGCAGTACCGGCGTGCCCGGCGCGCGCAACATTTATCTTCCCCCGGTCGAGCGTACGAACAAAGGAACTCGGTGGGGGGATACTGCTGCGGTCCCTCCGGGGGGCGCAGTAGGCTCCTTGATCGAACAGCGGGTCCGGAAGGCGGTGCACAGGTTGAGCTCGGGAGGGCTTGAGCTCCCCCCAGGTGACGGGGGCGAGGGCGGTGCCGCCGATCCGCCCGGGGTGCCGCCCGGCACGGTGTCCCTGGCGCGTCCCATGGAGATCGGCGCCGACCTCCGCTGGGACGCCGCGGACTGGGCCGAGGTGCGCCGGCGCGCACAGCGCGCGGGGCGGGCGTACATCTGGCTCAACCTCGTGGAGCAGCGGCTGCGCGCGGTGGTCGCGGCGGTGCTGCGGCCGGTCTACGAGCCGGTGCACGGCGAGGAGTGGGTCGTGGCGGCGGCCGGCCCGGCCGGACAGGAGTGGGTCCAGCGGGCGGTGGCCGTCCGCGAGGTCAGCCGCCGCAAGGGCTACCTCCTCGACCCGGCCGACGACAACCTGCTGTCCTTCCTGACGCTGCCCCAGCTGCGCGAGCTGATGGTCCAGCACTGGCCCTGCTTCGAGCCGTACTTCGACACGCGGCGCGAACTGGAACTGGCCCTGGACGAGCTGGAGGTGGCCCGCAACGCGGTGGCGCGCAACCGCGCGCTGTCCCCGGCCGTCCTCGCCCAGGCCGAGCGGATCTCGGCCCGGCTGCTGGACCTGCTGGGCGCGGGCCGGGAGGTCCCCTCGGCCCACCGGCTGCCGGTGGACGCGGTGGAGGAGCTGGTCGGCGACCGCTTCGCCGACGTCGTCGGCGTCCACCCGGACCGGGTGCGCCTCCAGCGGCAGCTCCCCGCCGAGGACCTGTTCGGCGGAGCGCGCCGCCTGGACGCCATCGGCATAGGCCTCAACCTCCTGGTCCAGAACTACTCGGGGCGCCGCCTGGTGCGGCTGGCCGACTCCGGCTGCCGGGTGCGGCTGCTCTTCCTCAACCCGGCCAGCAGCACAGTGCGGCGTCGGGAGAGGGAACTGGGGCTGAAGAAGGGCGAGTTGAGCCGCTCGGTGGAGATGAACATCCTCCACATGCGCCGGGTCCGCTCCCGGGTGCGCGACGCCGGGGCGTTCGAGATCCACGTCTTCGACGAGACCCCCCGCTTCACCGCCTACCTCGTCGACGGCGACGGCCCGGACGGCATCGCGGTGGTCCAGTCGTACCTGCGCCGGGTCCGCGGCATGGAGACCCCGGTCTACGTGCTGCGCGGGGGCGGCCGGGACATCCTCCACGGCGGCGCCCACGGCGGCCCCGCGGGGGAGGGCGGCGAGCACGGGCTGTTCCACCTCTACCGCGAGGAGTTCGAGTCGATGTGGACGGACTCCCGCCCGGTCTCCTGACCGGCGGCCCCGGAAACGCGGTGCGGGCGGCGCACCGCCCGGCCTAGAGTCGGGTCATGACCACTCCCCGCCCCGCCCGCATCGCCATGTTCAGCATCGCCGCGGCCGGCCATGTGCACCCCTCGCTGGAGGTGATCCGCGAGCTCGTGCGGCGCGGACACCGGGTCGATTACGCCATCCCCGAAGCCTTCGCCGAGGTGGTGGCGGACACCGGCGCCGAGCCGAGGACCTACACCTCCACCCTGCCGACCGACGACGACCCGGACGCCTGGGGCACGGAGCTGATCGACAACATCGAGCCGTTCCTGGACGACGCGATCCAGGCGCTGCCCCAGCTCGCGAAGGCGTTCGAGGGGAACGAACCCGACCTCGTCCTGGCCGACATCGCCGCCTACCCCGCCCGCGTCCTGGCCCACCGCTGGGGCGTGCCCCACGTCCAGCTCTCCCCGGCCATGGTCGCCTGGCAGGGCTACGAGGAAGAAGTGGCCGGGCCGATGTTCGCCGAGCTGAAGCGCAGCCCGCGCGGGATCGCCTACTACGAGCGCTTCGAGCGCTGGCTGGCCGACCACGGCGTCCCCCTCGACCCCGACCGCTTCACCGGGCGGCCCGACCGCTGCCTGGTGCTGATCCCCCGCGCGCTCCAGCCCCACGCCGACCGGGTGGACGAGGACGTCTACACCTTCGTCGGCGCATGCCAGGGCGACCGCGCCCACCAGGGGGAATGGCACCGGCCCGCCGGGGCGGAGAAGGTGCTGCTGGTCTCCCTCGGATCGTCCTTCACCAAGGAGCCGGCCTTCTACCGGGAGTGCGTCGCGGCCTTCGGCGACCTGCCCGGCTGGCACGTCGTCCTCCAGATCGGCAAGCACGTCGACCCGGCCGAACTCGACCCCCGCGGACACGGCCTGCCGGCGAACATCGAGGTCCACTCCTGGGTGCCGCAGCTCGCGATCCTCAAGCAGGCCGACGCGTTCGTCACCCACGCCGGCGCCGGAGGCAGCCAGGAGGGACTGGCCTGCGGGGTGCCGATGGTGGCCGTGCCCCAGGCGGCGGACCAGTTCGGCAACGCCGAGACGCTCCAGAACCTGGGCGTGGCCCGCCACCTGCCCAAGGAGAAGGCCGACGCCGCCGCGCTGCGCGCCGCCGTCCTGGAACTGGTGGACGACCCCGCCGTCGCCGAGCGGCTGCGCGCGATCCGCGAGGAGATGGCGGCCGAGGGCGGCACCCGCCGCGCCGCCGACCTGATCGAGGCGGAACTGCCCTGAGCGCCCCGCACCCCCTGCCGCACCCCACCGCCGGATCGCCGGCGGGACGGGGCGGCAGGAGGAGCCGGGACGGTACGCGGCGCCGCCGCGCGGCGACGGGCCGCGACCGGCGCACGGCCACCGGGCCGCCGGAGACGGCTACGCGCTGACGGGGGCGCGCCCTGCCGCCGACCACTGGGCCAGCGCCTCGTCGTAGCGGCGCGCCAGCAGCCGGGCCAGCTCCGGGGCGTCGCCCAGCACCGGGGCCAGCAGGTCCGCGCCGGCCTCGCGGGCTCCCGCGGCGATGCGGTCGGGCAGGAAGCCGGGCGCGATGACGTACGGGGCGACGGCCACCCGCCGGACGCCCTCCGCGCGCAGCCCGCGGACGGCGTCCGCGGTGCGGGGAAGGGATGCGGAGGCGAACGCGGGTCGCACGGCGCACCAACCGGCGGTGCGCCGCCACTCCCGCGCGATATCTGCGATCACCGCGATCGCCTCCGGGTCACTGGAGCCCGCCGAGGCCAGTACGACCCCGGTCGAGCGTTCGTCGCCGGGCCGCAGCCCGGCCTCGTACAGCCGCCGCTCCAGGGCGGCGGTCAGCAGCCGGTCCGGGCCCAGCACCGCGGCCTGGTGGACCGACAGCCGCGGCAGCCGGGCGACGGTCTCGGCCAGCACCGCCGGGATGTCGGCCTTGGCGTGGAAGGCGCGGGTGAGCAGCAGCGGCAGGGCCACCACCCGGCGCACCCCCTCGGCGTGGAGCCGGGTGAGCGCCTGGGGGACGGACGGCGCGTTGAAGTCCAGGTGCCCGACCTCGACCCGCACCTCGGGACGGAGCGCCCGCAGCCGCCCGCACAGGGCCGCCACGGTCGCCGCGTGGCGCGGGTCGCGGCTGCCGTGGGCGACGACGAGCAGGGCGGGACGGCCGGAGCCGAGGGGGAGGGTCCGCACGGTTTCGTCCACTTCCGGGTTCACCTTCCGTCCGCGGCCAGTCCGCGGCTGCGCAGGACGCGGCGCTCCACCGGGGAGAACAGCAGCGATTCGACGGCCACGCCGACGGCCAGGATCAGCACCACCGAGGCCAGCACCAGGCTCATCGCGCCGCTCTGCCGGCCCGCGTCCAGCATCCGGCCGATGCCGGGCAGGGGAGTGGCCGTGATCAGCTCGGCCGTCATCAGGGCGCGCCAGCCGAACGTCCAGCCCTGCCGCAGCGCCGCCACGAAGCCGGGCAGGGCGGCGGGCACCAGGACGTGCAGGGCGCCGCGCAGCCCGCCCGCGCCCATCGACCGGCCCGCCCGCAGCAGCAGTGGCGGCACCTGGTCGACGGCGGCGGCGACCCCCATGGCGATCGAGGGGACGGCGCCGAGCAGCACCACGGTGTACACCGCGCTCTCGGAGTTGCCCAGCCCGATCACCGCGACCGGCACCAGCGCGGCGGCCGGCAGGGACTGCACGGCGGACAGGACCGGGCCCAGCACCGCGCGGAGCGGCGCCAGCCTGGTCAGCACCAGTCCCAGGGGGACGCCGATGGCGGCGGAGGCGGTGAAACCGGCCAGGCAGCGCAGCAGGCTGTGGCCGAGAGAGGGCAGGAGGGTGCCGTCCGACCAGGCGGCGGCCAGCTCGCCCCAGACGGCGGCGGGGGACGGCAGGGTCGCCGACCAGCCCAGCACGTACGCGATCTGCCACAGCGCCAGCACCAGGACGAGGGCCGCCAGCGGGGGCGCGAGCTTGGCCAGTACCCGGCGGGAGGCGGCCCCGGTGGAGGAGACCGGGGACTCCAGGGCGTCCAGGCCGGACGCCACCTCGTCGGAGCCGTCGGCCACGCCCCCCTCCCGCCGGGGCTCCGGCCCGGGGGCCCGGCGGGAGTCCTCGGTGTCAGTGGCGGGCATGGCGGACGATCTCCTCGTGCAGATGGCCGGTGATCTCCCGGGCGAGGGAGGTGACCTCGTGGTCCTCGATGCGGCGGGGGTGGGGGATGTCCACCCGCCACTCGCGCGCCACGCGCCCCGGCCGGGAGGACAGCAGGACGACCCGCTGGCCGAGCCGTACCGCCTCGCGCACGTTGTGCGTGACGAACAGGACGGTCAGCTTCCGCTCCCTCCAGACGCGGGCGAGCTCGTCGTGGAGCAGATCGCGGGTGATGGCGTCCAGCGCGGCGAAGGGCTCGTCCATCAGCAGCACCCGGCTGCCCTGCGCCAGCGAGCGCGCCAGCGCGACGCGCTGCCGCATCCCGCCGGAGAGCTGGTGGACGCGCTTGCCGTAGGCGTCCGGCAGGTGGACCAGCCGCAGCAGCTCCTCGGCGCGCCCGCGCCGCTCCGCGCGGGGCACCCCGGCGAGCTTGAGGGCCAGCTCGATGTTGCGGCCGGCGCTCAGCCACGGGAAGAGCGCGTGGTCCTGGAACATCAGCGCCGGGCGCCCGTGCGGCACCCGCACCTCGCCGGAGGTCGGCCGGTCGAGCCCGGCGACCAGGTTGAGCAGCGTGGACTTCCCGCAGCCGGACGCGCCCAGCAGGCAGACGAACTCCCCGGGGGCGACCGTCAGCCCGATGTCGTCCAGCACCTGCTGACGGGCGCCGGGCGAGCCGAAGGACTTCGAGACGTGCTCGAGCCGCACCGCGTACGGGTGGTCCTGCCCGTCACCGGCGCCGGTGACGGAGGACGCCGGGGCGGGGGTGGCGAGTTCGGTGGACACAGCGGAGTCCTCTCGTGGTTCGCCACCCGGTGGGGCGGCTACGGCTGGGGGGCGCCGGCGTGCGCGGCGGGGAGGTGCGGGACGTGCCGGGTGCTCCGGACGCGCGGCGGCGGGACGGGCGTCACCGGCGGCACCCCGCCGGCCCGCCGCCCGCCGCGGTCAGAAGTCCCATCCGTCGTCCTCCGCGGCGCCGGCGGCGTCCCTGGTGGCCCGGGCGGCCTCGGCGAACGCGTCGCCGGCCATGCCGGCGGTGAGGGTGGCGCCGTCGGCGGGGTCGATCAGCAGGAACGATCCGGTGCGGCGGGAGAGGGCGTAGGCGTCCAGCGGCAGCGGCTCGGCGGTGCGCAGCCGCACCCGTCCGATGTCGTTGGCGGCCAGCTCCCCGGGCTCGGGGTG
The DNA here is from genome assembly GCF_039533345.1 of Streptomyces glaucosporus. Taxonomy (NCBI): domain Bacteria; kingdom Bacillati; phylum Actinomycetota; class Actinomycetes; order Kitasatosporales; family Streptomycetaceae; genus Streptomyces; species Streptomyces glaucosporus. The sequence goes on from NZ_BAAATJ010000029.1 coordinate 50,434, forward strand.
GAGGGAGAGGTCGTCCAGGGCCAGCCGGGAGGGGATCTCCTTCACGATGGCCTTGACGGTGCGGGTGGTGTGCTTCAGCAGCACCCGCTGACCCACCCTCAGCGGACTGTCGTTGAGGTGGCAGACCGTGGCGGCGACGTCCTGGGTGGTGTCCGGGGCGACGTCGGCGGGGGCGATCAGGTCGCCGCGGGAGATGTCGAGGTCGTCGGCGAGCTGGACGGTGACCGACTGCGGCGCCCAGGCGGTCCGCACGGACTGGCCGAGCAGGTCGATGCCGGTGATGGTGGAGGTGCGGCCCGAGGGCAGCACGGTCACGCTCTGGCCGACGCTCAGCACGCCGGAGGCGATCTGCCCGGCGTAGCCCCGGTAGTCGGGGTGCTCGGGCGTCTGCGGGCGGATGACGTACTGGACGGGGAAGCGGGCCGGGCAGGCCGCCAGGTCGTGGCTGACCGGGACCGTCTCCAGGTGCTCCAGGACGGTCGGGCCGCTGTACCAGTCCATGCGGGCGCTGGGCTCCACCACGTTGTCGCCGGCCAGCGCCGAGATGGGGATGGCGGTGACCTCCGGCACCCCCAGCGAGGCGGCGTAGGAGGCGAACTCGCCGGCGATGGCGGAGAAGACGGACTCCTCGTAGCCCACCAGGTCCATCTTGTTGACCGCCAGCACCACGTGCGGCACCCGCAGCAGGGCGGCCACCGCGGCGTGGCGGCGGGTCTGCTCGACCACGCCGTTGCGGGCGTCCACCAGGATGATGGCCAGCTCGGCGGTGGAGGCGCCGGTGACCATGTTGCGGGTGTACTGCACGTGGCCGGGGGTGTCGGCCAGGATGAACCGTCTGCGGGGCGTGGCGAAGTAGCGGTACGCCACGTCGATGGTGATGCCCTGCTCGCGCTCGGCGCGCAGCCCGTCGGTGAGCAGCGCCAGGTCGGGGCCGTCGGCGCCGCGGCTGCGGGAGGCGTGCTCGACGGCCTCCAACTGGTCGGCCAGGACGGACTTGGAGTCGTGCAGCAGGCGTCCGACCAGGGTGGACTTGCCGTCGTCCACGCTTCCGGCGGTGGCGAACCGCAGCAGGGAGGTGTCCGCCAGCCGCTCGGCGGCCGCGCCGGCGGCGGCGGTGTCAGTGGTGCCGGTGGTCATCGGAATCAGAAGTACCCTTCGCGCTTGCGGTCCTCCATGGCGGCCTCCGACAGCTTGTCGTCGGCCCGGGTGGCGCCGCGCTCGGTCAGCCGGGAGGCGGCGATCTCGGCGATCACCTGCTCGATGGTGGTGGCGTCGGAGTCGACCGCGCCGGTGCAGGACATGTCGCCGACGGTGCGGTAGCGCACCATCCGCCGCTCCACCGTCTCGCCCTCCTTCGGGCCGCCCCACTCGCCGGGCGCCAGCCACATGCCGTTGCGGTGGAACACCTCCCGCTCGTGGGCGTAGTAGATGGAGGGGAGCTCGATCTTCTCGCGGGCGATGTACTGCCACACGTCCAGCTCGGTCCAGTTCGACAGCGGGAAGACGCGGACGTGCTCGCCGGGCGCGTGGCGGCCGTTGTAGAGCTGCCACAGCTCCGGGCGCTGGCGGCGCGGGTCCCAGCCGCCGAACTCGTCCCGCAGGGAGAACACCCGCTCCTTGGCGCGGGCCTTCTCCTCGTCCCGGCGTCCGCCGCCGAAGACCGCGTCGAACCGGTTGGACTCGATCGCGTGGAGCAGCGGCACCGTCTGCAGGGGGTTGCGGGTGCCGTCGGGGCGCTCGCGCAGCTCGCCGCGGTCGATGAACTCCTGCACGGACGCCACGTGCAGCCGCAGCCGGTGCTCGGCCACGACCCGGTCGCGGTAGGCGATGACCTCGGGGAAGTTGTGGCCGGTGTCCACGTGCAGCAGCGCGAAGGGCACCGGGGCGGGGGCGAACGCCTTCAGCGCCAGGTGCAGCATGACGATGGAGTCCTTGCCGCCGGAGAACAGGATCACCGGCCGCTCGAACTCGCCCGCCACCTCGCGGAAGATGTGCACCGCCTCGGACTCCAGCACGTCCAGGTGGGTCAGTGCGTACGGGCCGGCGGTGTCGGTGCTTCCGGCGACCTCGGCAACGGCCGTCATGCTATGCCCCTTTCGCGCCTGTGTGCGGTGGTCTGTGTGTCGCTTGTGCGTGCGCTCCCGCGGACCCCGCTCACGCCAGGCCCCTTGCGGAGAGCAGCGTGTGGAGACGGTCCGCGGACTCCCGGACCGTCTCGGTGTGGGCCTCGATCCGCAGGTCCGGGTCGGCCGGGGCCTCGTACGGGTCGTCCACGCCGGTCAGCCCGGAGATCTCCCCGGCGGCCTGCCGGGCGTACAGCCCCTTCACATCGCGCTCGGAGCACACCTCGACCGGCGTGGCCACGTGCACCTCCAGGTACGCCGTGCCCTCCGCCTGATGGCGCTTGCGGACCGCCTCGCGGCTGTCGGCGTACGGCGCGATCACCGGGACCAGGACCTTCACGCCGTTGGAGGCGAGCAGTTCGGCGACGAAGCCGATCCGCTGCACGTTGGTGTGGCGGTCCTCCCGGGAGAAGCCCAGGCCGGCGGAGAGGAACTCCCGGATCTCGTCGCCGTCCAGCACCTCCACGCGGTGCCCCTCGGCGCGCAGCCGGCCGGCCAGCTCGTGGGCGATCGTGGTCTTGCCCGCGCTGGGCAGGCCGGTGAGCCAGACCGTGGCTCCCGTGTCCGCGCCGGGGGCGGTGGCCCCGCTCATCTGCCGCTCCTCACCTGTCGGATGTCCGGTCTCGGGGTTCGTCATCAGCCGTGCAGCCCGCACTCGGTCTTGCCGCGCCCGGCCCAGCGGCCGGCCCTGGCGTCCTCGCCCGCCAGCACCCGCCGGGTGCAGGGGGCGCAGCCGATGGACGCGTAACCGTCCGTCAGCAGCGGGTTGGTCAGCACGCCGTGCTCGGCGACGTAGGCGTCCACGTCCTCCTGCGTCCAGCGGGCGATGGGCGAGACCTTGACCTTGCCCCGCCGCTCGTCCCAGCCGACGACCGGCGTGTTCGCCCGGGTCGGGGACTCGTCGCGGCGCAGGCCCGTGGCCCAGGCGTCGTACGCCCGCAGGCCCTCCTCCAGCGGCTTGACCTTGCGCAGCGCGCAGCACAGGTCCGGGTCGCGGTCGTGGAGCCGCGGACCGTACTCGGCGTCCTGCTCGGCGACGCTCTGGCGGGGGGTGAGCGTGATGACGTTGACGTCCATCACCGCGGCCACCGCGTCCCGGGTGCCGATGGTCTCCGGGAAGTGGTAGCCGGTGTCCAGGAAGACCACGTCGACGCCGGGCATCACGCGCGAGGCGAGGTGCGCGACGACGGCGTCCTCCATGGAGGAGGTCACGCAGAACCGCGGCCCGAAGGTCTCGGCGGCCCAGCGCAGGATCTCCAGGGCGGAGGCGTCCTCCAGCTCGCGGCCCGCCTCCTCGGCGAGCCGACGCAGTTCCCCGGCGCCGGGGCGGGGGGCATCCCGGTGGTCCACGGCGGTCATCGTGAGGTCTCCCCTCCGTCGGAGTCGGACCGGCTCAGCCCCTTGGCCAGCAGTCCGAGGAACGAGAGCCTGAAGGCCCGGTTGCAGGACGCGCACTCCCACGCGCCGTGGCCGCTGCCGGACGGCCGCAGATCCTCGTCGCCGCAGTACGGGCAGTAGAACGGCGCGGCGCGCTCGCTCACTTCAGGGCCCCCTCGTCGGCGCGCGCCGCCCACTGGGCGAAGCGCTCGCCGTCCTGCCGCTCCTGGTGGTAGCGGGTGAGGAGGCGCTCGATGTAGTCGGGCAGCTCGGCGGCGGTGACCTTCAGGCCGCGGACCTTGCGGCCGAAGGCCGGGTCCAGGCCCAGGGAGCCGCCCAGGTGCACCTGGTAGCCCTCGACCTGGTTGCCGTCGGCGTCGGTGACGAGCTGGCCCTTGAGCCCGATGTCCGCGGTCTGGATGCGGGCGCAGGAGTTGGGGCAGCCGTTGAGGTTGATGGTGACCGGCTCGCCGAAGTCCGGCAGGCGGCGCTCCAGTTCGTCGATGAGCGAGGACGCGCGGCCCTTGGTCTCGACGATGGCCAGCTTGCAGAACTCGATGCCGGTGCAGGCCATGGTGCCGCGCCGGAAGACGGACGGCCTCGTGGTCAGGTCCAGCGCCTCCAGGCCCTCCACCAGGGAGTCCACCCGGTCCTCGGCCACGTCGAGGATGATCATCTTCTGCTCGGGGGTGGTCCGCACGCGACCCGAGCCGTGGGCCTCCGCCAGGTCCGCGATCTTGGTGAGGGTGGCGCCGTCGACGCGGCCGACCCGCGGGGCGAAGCCGACGTAGAAGCGGCCGTCCTTCTGGGCGTGGACGCCGATGTGGTCGCGCCAGCGCTGGGTGGGGAACTCGGGCGCGGGGCCGTCGGCCAGCTTGCGCTTCAGGTACTCGTCCTCCAGCACCCGGCGGAACTTCTCCGGGCCCCAGTCGGCGACGAGGAACTTCAGCCGGGCGCGGTTGCGCAGCCGGCGGTAGCCGTAGTCGCGGAAGATCGACACGATGCCCTCGTGGACGTCGGGCACGTCCTCCTCGGGCACCCAGGCGCCCAGCCTGACGCCGAACTTGGGGTTGGTGGACAGGCCGCCGCCCACCCACACGTCGAAGCCGGGGCCCAGCTCGGGGTGGCGGACGCCCACGAAGGACACGTCGTTGATCTCGTGGGCCACGTCCAGCAGCGGGGAGCCGGAGATCGCCGTCTTGAACTTGCGCGGCAGGTTCGAGTAGGCCGGGTTGCCGACGACGCGGCGCTTGGTCTCCTCCAGCGCGGCGGTGCCGTCGATGATCTCGTCGGCGGCGATCCCGGCCACCGGCGAGCCGAGGAAGGCGCGCGGGGTGTCGCCGCACGCCTCGGTCGTGGACAGGCCCACGGCCTCCAGGCGGCGCCAGATCTCCGGGACGTCCTCGATCCGGATCCAGTGGTACTGGATGTTCTGCCGGTCCGTGATGTCGGCGGTGCCGCGGGCGAACTCCTGGGAGATCTCGCCTATGACGCGCAGCTGCTCGGTGGTCAGCCGTCCGCCGTCGACGCGGACGCGCATCATGAAGTACTCGTCCTCCAGCTCCTCCGGCTCCAGGACGGCCGTCCTGCCGCCGTCGATGCCGGGGCGGCGCTGGGTGTACAGGCCCCACCAGCGCATCCGCCCGCGCAGGTCGTTGGGGTCGATGGAGGCGAAGCCGGTGCGGGAGTAGATCGTCTCAATGCGTGTCCGCACATTGAGACCGTCATCGTCCTTCTTGAACTGCTCGTTGCCGTTGAGCGGAGTGAAGTGCCCGGCGGCCCACTGTCCCTCGCCGCGGTGGCGGCCGGCCTTGCGGCGGGACGGGGCGGCGCTGGCTGGCTTGGCGGTGTCGGCCATGACGGTGTTCTTGTCCTTCGGCTGGACTCGGCTGCACGGGAGCGGCCCGGACCCGTGCGAACCGCGCGGACGTGCGCGGATCCGGGTACGGACGTGAGACGGAGGGTTCGCCCGCCCGCGGTGGCGGGGCGGCGGGGCGCGGCGGTGCTGGGACTGTCAGCCCGCCGGACAGATGGCGCTGGACATGCGGCCGAGGTCGACGTGCCGCCGACTCACCAAGGCAATTCCAGCTCGAGACATGGCAGAAGCGTGGCATGCGCTTCTGGGGCCAGTCCACCGATGTCCGCAGTGCGGACAAGGTTGTCTCGCTTCGTGGGATGTGTGTTCCCGGTCACACCGCGGCGCGCGCCCCCGGCCACGGCCCCGGCGCGGGAACGAACGGTTCCTGTCCGACCGCGACGTCGAACACGCGGAAGCCCCGCTTCTCGTAGTTGGCCAGCGCGTACGGCCCGTCCTTGCTGCAGGTGTGCAGCCACACCCGCCGGGTGGGCTCCCGGCCCGGCCAGCGCTCCGCCAGGTCCCAGGCGCGCGCGGTCCCGTACGACAGCAGGTGCCCGCCGATCCCCCGGCCGCGGAAGGCCGGGACCAGACCGAAGTAGACGATCTCCACCACGCCCTCTGGCTGCGGCTCCAGTTCGACGTACCCGGCCGGGGTGCCGCGGTCGTACGCCACCCACGTCTCCACGCCGGGCCGCTCCAGGAACTCCCGCCACCGCGCGTACGTCCAGCCCAGCCGGTCCGTCCAGGTGACGTCCCCGCCGACGGCGGTGTAGAGGAAGCGGCTGAACTCCGGGCTGGGGACCTCCGCCCGCTCGATCCGCAGACCGGAACCGGCGTCCGGGACACGGGCCGGCGACAGGTCCCCGGGCGAGGTCTGCTCCAGGGACCACGTGGTGACGGTGACGGTGCCGCTCATGCGGGAAGTGAAACACACCTGCACGGCGGACCGCCCTCCCGCCCGCCCGGCACGTGACGCACCCCACGGCGAACCCCGCGACAATGGCCCCCATGTCCCCGACCAGCAGTTCCCCGCCCGACGGCCCCGGACCCGCCGGGCCCGCCGCCCCCGTCGCCGTCCTCGGCGAGTGCGTCGCCGACGCCTTCACCGCCCCGCCGCCCGCCGGCGCCCCGGAGCGGTCCGTCCCCTCGCTCGGCCTGGAGGTCCTGCCCGGCGGCGGCCCCGCCAACACCGCCGTGGCCCTCGCCCGGCTCGGCACCCCCACCCGTTTCCTCGGCAGGCTGTCGGGAGACGTCTTCGGCCGTCTCTTCCGCGCGCACCTGACCGCCTCCGGAGTGGACCTCGCAGCGGCGGTCGAGGCGCGTGAACCCAGCACCCTGGCCGTCGCCGACCTCGACGCCGAGGGTCGCGCCGAGTACTCCTTCCACGCCGAGGGCACCGCCGACTGGCAGTGGACGGACGCGGAACTGGCGACGGCCGCGGCGGGCCCCGCCTCCTGCCTCCACACCGGATCGCTGGCCCTGGTGCGGCCCCCGGGCGGCGAGGCGGTGGAGCGGCTCCTGGAACGGATGCGGGAGCGGGCCACCGTCTCGATCGACCCCAACGTCCGTCCGCCGCTGGTGGACCCGGCCGTCTACCGGGCGCGGCTGGCGCGCTGGTGCGCGGCGGCCGACATCCTGCGCCTGTCCGACGACGACCTCGGCCACCTCCTGCCGGGCACCGGACCCGAGGAGGCCGCCGACGCCTTCCACGGACACGGGGTCAGCCTGGTGGTGGTCACCCTCGGCGGCGAGGGGGCCCTTGCCTCCCTCGACGCGGCGGAGGGCAGGGTGCGGCTGCGGGTGCCCGCGCGGCCCACCGCCGTGGTCGACACCGTCGGCGCGGGCGACGCCTTCATGGCCGGGCTCCTGCACGCCCTCCACACCGGCGGGGCCCTCGGCGGACGCCTGGACGGACTGACCCCCGGCCTCCTGCGCGACGCCCTCGCCACCGGGGCCGACGTCGCCGCCGCGACGTGCGCGGTCCGGGGCGCCGACCCGCCGTGGGCGCACCGGACGAACGGGCCCCGCGACGACTGAGCGGCGCCGGGACCTCCGGCCCCCGACCCCGCGGCGGACGGGACCGACGGCCCGCGGACGGGGACCCCTTCGGCGACTGCGCCGGAGGGCTGCGGGAGCGTGCGATGGAGTCACCGAGGCCCCCGCCCGGAGGTGATCCCGGACTACGACGACGCCGAGGACGGCAGCTCACTCACCGACACCGTCACCCCCGACGCGCTCGGCCGCACCCCGCCGGCGCGGCCGGCCGCCCGGCCGGCCTCGGCAAGGAGGTGTGGGCGCGGTTCGTCCTGGTCCCCGGACTCACCGACGCCCCCGCCGACGTCGAGGGCGCCGCCGCCTTCACGGCCTTGCTCGGCAACGTCTCCCGCGTCGACGTCCTGCCGCTCCACAAGCTGGGCACCGCCAAGCGGGAGGCCGTCGGCCGCGTCTTCCCCCTGGCCGGCGCCCCCGCGCCCACACCGGAGCAGGTGGCCGCGGCCCGCGGGATCTTCACCGCGCACGGCCTGTACGCGGTGTGAGTCCCGCGCGGGCCCGCGCCTCACCCGGCCGCCGGACGGGCCCGCTCCACGATCGCGGCCAGGTCCAGGGCGGGCGGCAGGGTGCCGAAGGCCGTGCCCCGCTCGCCGCCCAGCCGGGACGCGCAGAAGGCGTCGGCGACCTCCGGAGGCGCGTGCCGCACCAGCAGCGCCCCCTGGAGCACCAGCACCATCCGCTCGGCCAGCCGCCGGGCCCGCGCCTCGATCCCCTCCAGCTCGGCCAGTTCCCCCAGCAGCTCGCGGATCGCGCCGTCCAGCCGGTGGTCGGCGCCCCGGGCCCGCCCGATCTCGGTGAGGAAGGCCGTCAGCGCCTCCGGGTCCCCGCGCACCACCCGCAGCACCTCCAGGGCCAGGGCACCGCCGCTCTCCCCGGCCGGGTCCGGCGCCTCGCGCGGCAGCGGGGGGATCCCCGGCCCCCCGGCGCAGCCGTCGCCGCCCAGCAGGTCCCACGCCTCGGCCGCCGCCGGCGCGCACCGCCCGGCCAGCCAGTACGCGGCCGCCGGCACCGCCGTCCGCAGCAGGGCGCGATCCCGGTCGGCGCCGGCGTCGTGCGCGGCGGCCAGCCGCAGCGCGAGCGCGGTCGCCGCCTCCGACTCCACCGCCAGATCGGCCAGCACGTTCCGCGTCAGGGCCTCTCCGCCGGGCGGCCCCCCGTGGTGCGCGGCGTGGTGGACGGCCCGGACCACCGCCTGCCGCAGCACCGCCGCCGAGCAGGCCACACGGTCCGCCCGCAGCGCCCCGGTCGTCTCCGCGGCGATCCGCCAGGCCCGGGCCGTGCCGTCGAACTCCACCACCGCGGCCGACGGGTCCGGGCCGCCGGCCCCGTCGGCCGGCCGCCGTACGCGCAGGCCGTTGCGGGCGCCGTCCGGCAGCGTCCACGGCATCAGGAACCAGGACTCCCCGCCCGCCGTCCCGGCCCGGACCAGGAGGACGTCCGCCGGGGCCGCCGGGCGGAGCCGTCCGCGCCCGGCGAGGACGTACCCGGCGCCCTCCGGCCCGCCGGACCCGGGCTCGGCGCGGACTCCGTCCGGCCCCTCCGGCACCACCGTCCCGGCCGGCAGCCGGGGGCCGCCGCCGTACCCGGCCGCCGGCTCCCGGACGGCGGCGTGCTCCGGGTCGGCGTTCCGGTCCGGGTCGGCGCGCACCCCCGCGGCGGCCGCGTGCGCCGCCGACAGGGCCGGGCACTGCCCGGTCCCGACCTGCGCCCACACCAGCAGGGCCGCCGTCCGCCGCAGCCGCGCGGCGGGCCCCGGCGGGGCGCCCGTCAGCCCGGCCGCCGCGGCCCGGTCCAGCAGCCGGTGCCAGGACGGGTCCGCTCCCGCCCCGCCGTCCCAGGGCTCCGGCGGACGCGCGGCCGCCCGCGCGCCCCACTCCAGCACCTCCGCCGACCCGGCGGCGCGCCCCAGCGCGGCCAGCCCGGCGCGGAGCTCCCCGGCCCGCTCCCCGGCGGCGTGGCGGGCGACGCCCTCGGCCAGGGCCCGGTCGGAGGAGAAGACGTCGTGGCCGGTCAGGGGCGCGGGTCCGCCGCCCGGGGTGTGAGTCGTGCGAGGCATGCCGGATACGTTAGGGACGTGGAACCAGCCCCGTCACCTCCGAAGCAGTCCCCGGGCACCCTGCGCAGGGCCCGCGCCCTGTACCGCAACGTCCCCAAACGGAGGCTCGCCTGGCTGCTGCTGAAGGACACGGTCAACTCCTGCGTGGAGTACCGGGTCCTGGGGCTGGCCGCGGAGGCCGCCTTCTTCACCCTGCTGTCGCTGCCCCCGCTGATGCTGGGCCTGATCGGCCTGCTCGGCTACTTCGACGCCTGGATCGGCACCGACACCATCGACAGCGTCCGCGCCAACTTCCTGGAGGCCTCGGGCGCCGTCCTGTCCGAGAAAGGCGTCAGCGACATCGCGGCGCCGCTGATCGACGACGTGATCGAGGGCGGGCGGCCGGACGTGATCTCCGTCGGCTTCGCGCTCGCGCTGTGGTCGGGGTCGCGCGCGGTGAACGTCTTCATCGACACCATCACCGTCATGTACGGGCTCGACGGACACCGCGGCATCGTCGCCACCCGGCTGCTGGCCTTCGGGCTCTACCTGGTCGCGCTGCCCCTGGGCGCGGTCGCCCTGCCGCTGCTGATCGTCGGCCCGGACGCGCTGGTGACGTGGGTCCCCGCGCTGGAGCCGGCGGTGCCGGTCTTCTACTGGCCCGTGGTGGTGCTGGTCTCCATCGCCTTCCTCACCACCCTGTACCACGTCTCGGTGCCCGTCCGCTCGCCGTGGGTGGAGGACGTCCCCGGCTCGCTGGTCGCCCTGCTGATGTGGATCCTGGGCAGCTTCCTGCTGCGCCTCTACCTCACCCGCACGGTGGAGGGGCCGACGCTGTACGGGTCGCTGGCCGCGCCCGTGGCCGTCCTGCTGTGGATCGGCATCTCGGCGTTCGCCGTCCTGGTCGGGGCGGCCGTCAACGCCGCCATCGACCACGTGTGGCCGTCGGTCTCCACCGCCGCCGCCCGCCGCGCCACCGAGCGCGCCCGGGAGCAGGCCGCCGCCGAGGTCGTCGCCGCCGCGGCCGCGCGGCGTGCGATGCGGGACGCCGAGGGCGGCGACGGCGGGGACGGCCCGGACGACGGGGAGGACGGGGACGACGAGGGGGACGGGGGGACGGGCGAGCCGCCCGCGGAGTTCCCCGAACGCTGGACGAAGTTCCTGCCGCCGGCCGACGTGCGCTCCCGGCTGCGCTCCCGCCGCCGCTGACCCGGGACGCGTCCGGCCCGGGGCGCGGCGCGGCCCGGGGCGCGGCGCGCGCCCCGGGCCGGAGGGCCGCCCGGACTTCCGGTCACCTCCTCCTGCGGCCACCGCCGCCCTGGGCGGTCCTGTGCCCGCCGCGCCGGCCGATGGCCAGCAGCGCCAGGCTGAGAAGGATGGCCAGGGCACCGACGATCACGTTGTTGACGACGGTGCGGGTGGTGTCCACCTCCCCCGCCACGACCCAGGGGGAGACGATCAGCCACGCGCCGATGGCGGCCGGGACCCAGCTCATGCCGTAGGTGCGCTCGTAGGCCGTGGCGAAGGCCAGGCCCAGCAGCGCGAGCGTCATACCGCAGACGAGGTTGTTGACGGCCAGCCTGGTGAACCCGTCGAAGCCCACGATCCACGGTGAGATGGCCAGGTACAGGCCGGACAGCACGGTCAGGGCCTCCAGCCCCCGGGCGGTGGGGGTCGCCGCCGCCTGAGCGTAGCGCGCACGCATCTCCACCAAGTCGGGGTGTTCTTCGATGCGTGACGTGGGTGTGGCCATCTGGAGCCACCTCCTTAGAGATTTACTCCCTTCCACCCCAATTTTCACCTATTCGGCCTCTTGTGTCTCCCCGGCGGGCCACGCAAAGGAGCCGCCGCGGACGGCCGGAGGCGTGGACGGTCCGGAAAAAGAGTGGCGAGGGGGAGGGCGCCGCCCTAGGGTCGGCGGCGGAGAACACCGGGAAGGCGGAGACGGGGCACGAACCCCGGCTCCGCGCACAGGCCCGCACCGGTCGCCGCACCGGCGCGGACAAGGGCCGGACGAGGAAGGAACGGGAGGTGAGGGACATGGCAGTCGCCGTCACCGTCGCCGCCGTGGGCTCCGCCCACGAGCACCGGCCAGTCCGTTCCACCTCCGCGGTCCCCGGCTGACCACCGCTGCCGACGCAGGCAGCCCCGCGCACCCGCGCGCCGGGACCGCCCTTCCCCGAAGGGTCATCCACCGTGAGCGTTTCCGACGCCACCCGCGCTTTCGCGCATCCGCTCGCCCGCTACGGCTGGGACGAGCACACCGCCGAGGCCTTCGCCCCCCACCTGCGGCAGGGCCTGACCCCCGCCCGCGTGGTCCGCGTGGACCGCGCCCGGTGCGAGGCGGTCACCGCCGACGGCACCGTCCGGGCCGACACCGCGCCCGTCGCCGGCCCGGACCCGACGCACGCCCTGTGCACCGGCGACTGGGCCGCCCTCGGCCCCGGCCCCGGCGGGCTCCCCGAGGTGCGCGCCGTACTGCCCCGGCGCACCGCCTTCGTACGCTCCACCTCCTCCAAGCGCTCCGAGGGCCAGGTGCTGGCGGCCAACGTCGACCACGCGGTGATCGCCGTCTCGCTCGCCGTTCCCCTGGACCTCGGCAGGCTGGAGAGGTTCCTCGCCCTCGCCTGGGAGAGCGGCGCCCGGCCGCTGGTCGTCCTCACCAAGGCCGACCTGGCCCCGGACGCCGACCACGCCGTCGCCGACGCCGGGGCGGTGGCGCCGGGTGTGACGGTGCTGCCGGTCAGCGCGGTCACGGGGGAGGGGCTGGACGTGCTGGCCGCCGTGCTCGCCGACGGCACCGCCGTCCTGCTCGGACAGTCCGGCGCGGGCAAGTCCACCCTGGTCAACGCGCTGGCCGGGCGGGAGGTCTCGGCCGTGGCGGAGACCCGCGAGCGCGACGGCAAGGGCCGGCACACCACGACCGCCCGCGAACTGTTCCCCCTGCCCGGCGGCGGTGTCCTCATCGACACCCCGGGACTGCGCGGCGTCGGGCTGTGGGACGCCGAGGACGGCCTCGGCCGGACCTTCGCGGACGTCGAGGAACTGGCGCGCGACTGCCGCTTCCACGACTGCGCGCACACCACCGAGCCGGGCTGCGCCGTCCTCGCCGCCGTCGAGGACGGCGACCTGCCCGAACGCCGTCTGGACAGCTACCGCAAGCTGCTGAGGGAGAACCAGTACCTCGCGGCCCGCACCGACGCCCGGCTCCGCGCCGAGCTGCGGCGCGACTGGAAGCTGAAGCAGGCTCTCGGCCGCCACATGGTGGAACGCAAGCGCGGCCCCCGGCGGTGACCGTCCGCCGCCGCCCCGGCCGGAACCGGCCGGGGCGGCTACCGTGGGGCCGGTGAGGCCCGACACCCCCGCCGAACCCTTCGGCCCCCGGCAGTTCCAGCTCGTCCTGCTGCGCCGGATGGCCGACTTCCAGCCCGGTCTCGTCCTGGACGCGCTGCGCGAGCTGGACGCCGGCCGGACCGAGATGCGCGAGGCCAACCGCCGCTGGCAGGCGTGGCAGTCGGCGGGCGGCCGCTCCCCGTACGGCCGGGGCGCGGTGGCCCGCTACCGGTCGGTGCTCGGCGAGCCCGAGGCGGTGGAGCCGCGCCGCGTGGGGGACCTGGACTGCCGGGCGCTGCGCTGGCCGGTGCCGCTCTGGCCCGACCTGCGCCTGGAGGTGCTGACCGCGCCGGGCGGGGCGGTGTGGAACGAGTGGCTGGTCCGCGCCCCCGGCGCGGCCGGCCCCGACCTGCGCACGGTCGAGGACCTGCGGCCGTGGAGCTGCACGGTGGACGAGGTCGCCCGCGCCTTCGCGCCCGCCCGGCCGATGGAGGGCTCGGCCCCCTCCCGCTGGCGGCTGGCCTTCACCGCCCCGGACCGGGAGGGCGGACGCCACGAGGTGATCGCGGAGTTCACCTGGGGGCTGCTCCAGCGGCTTCCGGGGCGCTGACGCCCATCCCGCGCGACGGGCCCGCGGTCACGGAGCCGCCGCGCCGCGGCCGGAGTGGACCAGGCACAGGCCGGCCTCGACCAGCGTCCAGCCGATCCGGCGGCGTACGGCGGCCGTCCGGCCCGTCCCCCGCGCCCGGCGCGGGGGCCGGTGCCGTGTCCGATTTCCGCCAGTGACGAGGCGTCCGGCGGCGCACACTGGATCGCGTGATGGACGACGACAGCAGGTACGAAGCGGTCCGCAGCCGGGACGGGCGGTTCGACGGCGTGTTCTTCACCGGTGTGCTCACCACCGGCATCTACTGCCGTCCCAGCTGCCCGGCGGTGACCCCCAAACGGGAGAACGTCCGCTTCTTCCCCTCGGCCGCCGCCGCCCAGCGGGCCGGGCTGCGGGCCTGCCGCCGCTGCCGCCCGGACGCCGTGCCCGGCTCGGCGGAGTGGAACGTGCGGGCCGACCTCACCGGCCGCGCGATGCGGATGATCGCCGACGGGGTCGTGGACCGCGAGGGCGTCGAAGGACTGGCCCGCCGCCTGGGCTACAGCGTCCGCCAGGTCCGCCGCCAGCTCACCGCCGAACTCGGCGCCGGGCCCGTGGCCCTGGCCCGCGTGCAGCGGGCGCACACCGCGCGGGTGCTGCTCCAGACGACGGCCCTGCCGGTCACCGAGATCGCCTTCGCGTCCGGCTTCGCCAGCGTGCGGCAGTTCAACGACACCATCCGCGAGATCCACGCCCGCACACCGCGCGAACTGCGCGCGGCCGGCCGCGGCCGCCCGGCCGCCGAGGGCGGGGGAGTGGCGCTGCGGCTCGCCCACCGGGGGCCGTACGCCACCGGGGCGGTGTTCGACTTCCTCCAGCGGGGGGCCGTCCCCGGTGTCGAGGAGGTCACCGGCGAGCCGGGGGCCCGCACCTATCGCCGCACCCTGGCCCTGCCGTACGGGCACGGGATAGCGGAGGTCGGGGAAGCGGGCGGCGGGGGCTGGCTGCCGTGCCGCCTCCACCTGACCGACCTGCGGGACCTGACCACCGCCGTCCAGCGGGTGCGGCGGCTGTTCGACCTCGACGCCGACCCCTACGCCGTCGCCGAGCGCCTGGGCGCCGACCCGCTGCTGGGCCCCCTGGTGCGGCGGCTGCCCGGGCTGCGCTCGCCGGGCGCGGCCGACCCGCACGAACTGGCGGTGCGCGCCGTGCTCGGCCGGCGGCTCGCCGCGGACGCGGCCCGCGCCCTGACGGGCGCCCTCGTCGCGGCGTACGGCAAGCCGCTGCCCGCGCCCGACGGCTCCCTCACCCACCTCTTCCCCGACCCCGGCGTCCTGGCGGACGCCCCCCTGACCGAACCGGGCATGTCCGGCAGCCGGCGCGAGGCGGTCCGCTCGGTCGCCGCGGCCCTCGCCGACGGCGCCGTCGTCCTCGACCCCGGCGCCGACCGGGACGAGGCCGAGCGGACCCTGCTCGCGCTGCGCGGCGTCGGCCCGCGGACGGCCGCCCTCATACGGATGCGCGCCCTGTGCGATCCGGACGTCCTCCTCCCCAGCGACGAGGGCGTCCGCCGCGGACTGGCGCGGATCGGGGCGACGGCCGAGCACACCGGGAACTGGCGTCCCTGGCGCTCCTACGCCCTCCACCACCTGTGGAACGAGGAGGCCCGGCGCCCCCGGGCCTCCTCGTTCCCGGCACCCCCGAACCCGGTGTCCGCGATCCCCCGGAACACCGCGACCACGGAGACACGATGAGCACCCTCTACACCGTCCACCCCAGCCCGCTGGGCGAACTGCTGATCGCCGGACCCGAACCCGGCGTGCTGGCCTCGGTCACCGTGCCCGGCCAGAAGGGCGGTGCCCGGGTGCTGCCCGACTGGCGGCGCGACGACGCCGCCTTCGCCGACGCGGTCCGGCAGTTCGACGCCTACTTCGCCGGGGAGCTGAAGGAGTTCGGGCTCACCCTGGCCGCCCGCGGCTCGGAGTTCCGCGAGCGGGTCTGGGCTGCCCTGGAGAGCATCCCCTACGGAGCCACCGTCACCTACGGGGAGCTGACGGCCATGGCCGGCCTGGAACCGCGGTCGGTGCGGGCCGTCGGCGGAGCGGTCGGTTCCAACCCCCTGCTGGTGGTGCGGCCCTGTCACCGCGTCATCGGCGCGAACGGCTCGCTGACCGGGTACGCGGGCGGGCTGGACCGCAAGCGGCGGCTGCTCGCCCTCGAAGGGGTGCTCCGGTCCGGGGGCTCCTCCGGTCCCCCGCCCCGACGCGCCACCGACACGCGGGACTTGGCCGGGTGACCCGCCCGCCGCCGGCATGGACAATCGGGGGCATGAGCCGACAGGGGGAGAACGCGGAGCGGTCCGACTGGTGGGGCCGGCTCTACGACGAGGACGCGCCGGACACCGGCCGCGCGCCGGCGGGCGACAGCGTCGACGAGCGCTTCGACTCCGCCGCCGGCACGGTCGGTGTGGCCCGGTCCCGGACCCCGGAGCCGGGTGAGGCGGCCGGGCCCGGCGGGACTCCCGACGAGCCCGGAACCCCCGAAGCCCCCG
This sequence comes from Streptomyces glaucosporus, assembly GCF_039533345.1. Taxonomy (NCBI): domain Bacteria; kingdom Bacillati; phylum Actinomycetota; class Actinomycetes; order Kitasatosporales; family Streptomycetaceae; genus Streptomyces; species Streptomyces glaucosporus. The sequence continues at coordinate 66,349 of NZ_BAAATJ010000029.1, forward strand.
GGGAATCCGCGCGTCCCGGAACACCCGAGAACCCCGGAACACCCGATAACTCCCGGCCGCCGCAGGACGCCGGGACTTCCGGGCCTCCCGGGGCCGCCTCGCCCGCCCCCGCCGCGCCCGCTCCCGTCCCGGACTTCGTGGGCGACCGTCCCCCCGCCTACGAGCCCGAGCCCACCGCCCTGCCCGCCGCCGACCCCGGCGGACTGGACGGCCTGACGCCCGACACCGTGCTGGAGGGGGCGCGGTACGGGTCCTTCACCCTGCGCGCCGCCTCCCTGCGCGGCGACGCGTCCCGCTACCGGGGCGAGCCGCGCCGCGACGCCCTGCTCACCGCCCGTTTCGGCAGCGGCGAGGACGCGCTGCTGCTGGTCGCCGTCGCCACCGGCCCCCGCACCTCCATCGAGGCCCACCGGGCGGCGCGGGAGATATGCCGGTGGGTGGGGTCGGCCGTCGGGCACAGCCACGCCCGGCTGGCCGAGGACATCCGCGCGGCCCGCCGGGGCGACCTGAAGTCGGGGCTGCACCGGCTGACCGGCCGGGGCTACGGACGGCTGCGCGCCCGCGCGGCCGAACTGGGCCTGGAGGCCGGGGAGTACACCGCCGACCTGCGCTGCCTGCTGCTGTCCGCCGATCCCGAGTGCCGGATCCGGGTGTTCTTCGGGGTGGGCGGCGGCGGACTGTTCCGGCTGCGGGACGGGATGTGGCAGGACATCGAGCCCGGCGGACGCGGAGGAAGCGGCTCCGGCGAGGAGGGGACGGGCCCGGGGGACGCGGCCCGCCCCGGGGAGCCGGGGGACGGCGGCCTCGTCCCCGACCCCGGGCCCGCTCCCGCGATGCCCGGGCCGTTCCGCTTCCGGACGTCCCTCGCCCGCCCCGGGGACACCCTGCTGCTGTGCAGCGCGGGCCTAGCCGGGCCGATGCGGGACGAGCGGGCCTTCGCCGACCGGCTGGCCGAGCGCTGGGCCGGCCAGGAGCCCCCCGGGCTGGCCGCTTTCCTGGCCGACGCGCAGCTGAGGGCCGAGGGCCACTCCGGGGACCGCACGGCCGCCGCGGTCTGGGAGCACTGACCCGCGGCCGCACCGGCCCGGACCCTCGCGCCGACCCGGACCCTCGCGCCGGCCCGGACCCGCCGCGGCGGGTCCGGACGCGTCCCGCCCCCGGACGCACTCCGCCCCGGTCCGCGGGGCGCGGACCGGGGCGGGGGCGGCCGGCCGGAGTGCGGCGGGCGGGCTCGTGTCAGCCGAACTGCTTCTCGATCGCCGCGAGTTTGGCCTCCAGCGAGTCCAGCCGCGGACTGGTCAGACTGTCGTCCGCGTCGAACGAGCCGCCCGGACGGGGCGGGTCGACCTTGCGCAGCCCGTCCGCGCCGGTGCCGCCACCGGACTCGTCCGCGGCCCCGAGCGCGGCGCGCGGCCGGCCCGGCTGCGCGCCGCCCGCGTCGCGCTCCAGCTCCACCTGGTGCCCGTCGTCGCCGGGGTGCGGCAGCCGGCCGCGGCTGATCGCCCGCAGCCGGGCCCGCTCCAGCTTCTTCTGCTCACGGGCGCGGGCCCGCTCCTGCTCCTTGCGGCGCCGCTCCTCGCGGACCTCGTCGACCGCCTCGTCCAGCGTCCGCACGCCCTCCAGCAGCATCAGCGACCAGGCGGCGTAGGTCTCGCGGGGAGCCCGCAGCCACCGCACGACGCGGATCTGCGGCAGCGGACGCGGCACCAGTCCCTGCTCGCGCAGGGCGGAGCGGCGGGTCTGCTTCAGGGCGCGGTCGAAGAGGATCGCCGAGGCGATCGACATGCCCGCGAAGAACTGCGGGGCGCCGGCGTGCTCGTCGCCGCGCGGGGCGTGGACCCAGTTGAACCACGCCGCGGCGCCCGCGAACAGCCACACCAGCAGCCGGGAGCCGAGGGAGGCGTCGCCGTTGCTTGCCTCGCGGACCGCGATGACGGCGGAGAACATCGCCGCGCCGTCCAGTCCGAAGGGCACCAGGTACTCCCAGCCGCCGGAGAGCCCCAGGTTCTCCCGGCCGAAGCCGACCAGACCGCGGAAGGAGAGGGCGGCGGCGACTCCCGCGCAGCAGAAGAGGAGGACGTAGGAGGCGACGGCGTAGACGCTCTCCTTGCGGCGGCGGCGCTCCTCCATGCGCTCCCAGGAGTCGGCGTTCTCGTCCTCGTTGCGGTGGCGGCCGTTGCCACGGCCCATCAGGAAGACCGCCACCAGGGCGCCGAGGAGCAGTACGGCGCCCGGCAGCACCCAGTTCATCGATATGTCCGTCATCATCCGGGGGTGTCCCTTGCCTGGCGGCATGCCGTGTGGACCGGCCCCGCCGTGCTCGCATTGGCTTCGTTGACGCGCAGCATCCTGGCGGAAAACAGATTGTGTGGCAGGCCGTTGAGCCCAAGAAACCGCCATCGGTGGCCAGAACGCGCGAACAGGAGTGTAGCGAGCCGAACCCACTGACGATATTCGGTCAGGAGATCGAAACCGACAGGTTATGGAAGCGGTCGGGAACGGTCAGGCGGCGGCCGACCCGCTCAGTCGCTTGACGCGGTCGGCATCGCACGTGCGCGGGCAGGTGACGCAGGTGTCCTGCGGGCGCAGCGTGTAGAACAGGCAGCAGCTCGCCCGGTCCCGGGTGGGGAACGTCTCGCCGTCCGGCCCGGACAGCTCCCGGAAGCCCGCGCCCTGCGGGTAGGGGGCGACGGAGCCCGGCAGCAGCAGCTCCGCCTCGGCCATCGCGCGCCGTTCCTCGCCCAGCAGGTGGCCGACGTACCACAGGCCCTCGGTGATCTCGTCCGTCGCCATGCCCCACAGCGCGCGCGGCCCGCGGCGCATGCGCGGCCGGAAGGCGTCCAGGACCGGGCCCAGGTGCTCGGCGACGGACTCGCGCACGGCCGCGCGCAGCGCCTCCTCGTCCGGCAGGACGCGGGCGCCGGGCAGCCGGCGGGCCGGGTCGCCGGGCAGGCAGGAGAACTCGTCGATCCGCACGGACATCCGGCCCGACGCGCGGTCGTAGGACACCGCGTCCACCGGGACCCGCGGCACCCGGCGGTGGAGGAACCAGGGGACGGTGACCAGCAGGCAGGCGGACCACGCGTAGCGGTGCAGCCCGAAGCTGGCGACCACGTCGGGGCGGGCCCGCTCCCCGTAGTCGCGCCGCACCTGCTCGTCGTCCCAGGCCAGGAAGGCGTCCAGGGCGGCACCGCCCTCGGCCAGCTCCGCGGCCCCCACCCAGCCCCCGCCGCGCGGCGGCCGGTTCCCGCGGCCGGTCTCGGTGACCCGCAGGCTCGGCAGGACCTCGGCCAGCCGGGAGTAGGCGGCGGCGAAGGGCGACGCGGCGGACGTCTTGGGCGCCGGGGCGAGAGTGCACATGGCCATGCGGGTACCACCGGATCCAGGTCGTTAACAGGTAAGGCTTACCTTACCGTAGTCGACCCCGGAGTGATCACGCCTCCTGCGGCCGGAGTGGCGCGCGTCACACCGGAGGCTTCACGCCGTCTCCGCCGGAGCCCGCCGCCTCCCGGGCGTCCCGGGCGGGCGGCGGACCCGGGCGGACGCAGGCGGCCCAGCCGGTTCCCGGCCGGTCAGGCCGCGGGCCCGGGCGGTTCCAGCCGGTCGGCCAGCCAGGCCGGCACTCCGCCCAGCAGGCGGAAGAGCCGCCGCGCCTCGGCCCGCAGCCGCTCCGCCTCCGGCCCCGGCTGGACCTCGGCCAGGGAGACCAGCGCCGGGGCCATGCCCACCAGGTAGCCCAGCTCCTCCCGGAGCCGCAGCGACTCGGCGAAACCGTGCCGGGCCTCGGCCGTGTCGCCCCCGCGCAGGGCGAGTCCGGCCAGGTGCCGCCAGGTGAAGGAGCACAGCAGCAGGTCGCCGTTGGAGACCGCCGCCGCGTGCGCGCGGTGGTACGCCGCCCGCGCCGACTGGGGGTTATCGCCGAAGTGCTCGGTCATCAGCCCGCGCCGGAAGTCCAGCAGCGCCCGCCGGGGGGAGGCGGGCGGCAGCAGCGCGGCGGCCCGGCCCAGCGCGGCGCGGGCCTCGTCGGCCCGGTCGCGGACGCCCAGCACCGTGGAGGCGTAGGCCAGGTGCCCGCGCTCGCAGGCGGCCGCGCCCCGTTCCCCGTCCGTGCCCGCCAGCGCCTCCGCGGTGCGCAGCGCCTCCTCGGCGCGCTCCCAGCCGCCCCCGGTGAACATGCAGCGCTCGACGAGCAGCGCCGCCCGCCGCAGCGCGGCCGAGGTGTCCTCCCTCCCGACGTGCGGCTCCAGCAGCGCCGCCGCGTCCTCCCAGCACCCGCGCGATCTCAGCCGCCACACCGCCAGACCGAGGGGGTCGCCGCCCGCCTCACCGTCCGAGCCCTCCAGCCGTACCGAACGTGACATGGCGGTCTCCGCCACATTGCCCTCCCCAAGCGCGCCGTCGAGCCGGATGTGAGCGAACCTCAGCACGAACGGTAGCGCCGCCGGGGGCAAAGTGTGAACGGTTTCACAATCTTGAGACGCCGTTGGTGTGATAAACGGGCCGCCGAGATCATGCGGGGGAGGCCCGGTCGGCGCGTCACCGCCCGGCCGGATCGCCGTGCGCGCCGTCGCCCGGCGCGAGCAGCGCCAGACGGCCGCCCTCGTCCAGCGGGGTGGGAAGGGTCAGGCGCGCCCGCTCGGCGCGGCTTTCCGCGTGGAACAGGTGGACCTCGCCGTGGCCGCCCCGGGAGACGGCCACCCACGGCGCCCCGGGGGAGGCGGCGAGAGCCCGCCGCTGCACCCCGTCCCAGGGCGTCCCGCCGCGCCGCGGCGCGCCCTCCATCGGCGGCAGCGGCACCCGGGCCGCGATCCGCGGACGCCCCGTCCCGGCGGGGCCGGCGGCCAGGAGCACCAGTTCGTCGCCGTCGGGGTGGCAGCGGGCGAAGGCCACGCGGCGCCCGGCGACCGCCATCCGGAACACCAGCCCCCTGCCCAGCTCCACCCGGCCGGTGCGGCCGGTGTCCAGGTGGTGCCACCAGGCGTCGTTGGTCCAGTCGGGCCAGTCGGCGGGGTCCGCCGGGCCGCCGCGCAGGCAGGACCACAGCAGCCGCCGGCGCGGATCGATCCGCAGGAAGTAGCCGCGCCCGCCGTCGCGGCCGTCCGCCGCCCACGGCAGCGGCGGCTCGGCCACCAGCCGGCCGCCCGACCGGCGCGCCCGGTGCACCCCGGAGCCGGTGGCGGCGAACAGCCGCCCGGTGACCGGGTCGTGGGCGTCGCCGTGCCCGTCCCCGGGCAGCGCCAGGCGCTCGCGCGGCTCGACGGCGGGGCGGCCGGGCCCGGCCGCGAGCAGGTCGGCGTGGCGGTGGACGTCCCACGAGCCGGGCTCGCGGTGCCGCACGACGGCCAGGGGGCCGTCCGCCGGGCCGCCGCCTCCCAGGACGGCCGCGCCCGGCTCGCCCACCCGGGTGCGCACCGGGGTGGCGCGCGGCCCGCCCGGCGCGGCCAGGTCCACGGCGGTCAGCAGGTCGCTCCACGGCTCCTCCGCGTGCCCCAGGCCGGTGGTGACCACCAGGTGCCGTCCGGCCGGGTCGGCGGCGAGGTGCTCGGCGGGGACGGCCACCGGGACCGCGGCGGCGACCGGGTCCCCGCCGCGCGCCGCCTCGAACGGGGCGAGCACCACCAGCTCGCCCGCCCGGTCGTCCACGAACGCCACCCGGTCGCCGGGCAGGGCCAGGAATCCCGCGTGCTCGGACATGTGACGACCGGTCAGGTGCGCGAGCGGTCTGCCCCCGGGCAGGGCCAGCAGGTGGACGGCACCGGCGACGTGGTCGGCGGCCACCAGCACGGGCGGGGCGGTCGTGGACGGGGTGGTCATGGGCGGGGAACCTCCGGAACGGCGGCGAATTGGTTTTGATAACGATTATCGTGTGAGAATCCGGTGCCGGGTGTCCCGGGGGTCCGCGCACGCCCCGACACCCGTCCGCCGTACGGGAATCGAGAGAACCGGGAGTCGCCGATGAGACGTCCGCCGACACACACCACCCGCCGCCTCCGGGCCGCCGCCGCGCTGGCCCTGCTGGGAGCCCTGCTCGCCGGCTGCGGCACGGGGGACGGGACGGCCTCCGCCGGAAAGAGCGCCGGCGCCGGGCCGGGAACGAAGCTCGCGGTCGAACCCATCGAGCCCGCGCGGAAGGTCACCGGCCCCGACGGGGCCGCCGTCGCCACCGACGCCGAACCCCGCCGCGTCGTCTGCCTGGTGGCCCTGTGCGACGACATGCTGACCGAGCTCGGCATGACGCCCGTCGCCACCAACTCCGCGCTGCTCGCCCACCCGGACTTCCTCGGACCCGAGAAGGCGGAGAAGATCCCCGTCATACCCGGCGGCTTCCTCGCCCCCGAGACCGAGGCGATCCTCTCCCACGAACCGGACCTGGTGATCGGCCTGGGCGACACCCACGGCAAGCTCGCCCCCGCCCTGAAGGACGCCACCGTCTTCTGGCCCGTCCAGCCCGAGACCTGGGAGGACAGCGTCGGCTACCTGCGCGCCCTGGCCGCCCTCACCGGCCGCACCGAGCAGGGCGAGGCCGCCGAGAAGCGCTTCCGCGCCGCCCTGGCGAAGGCCGAGAAGAAGCGGAGCGACAAGACCGCGCTGATCATCTACGGCAGCGACGAGAACTTCGGCGTCGCCACCCCCGGCACCGACGTGGCCGCCGGGCTCTTCCCGAAGATCTCCCACTACCCGTGGGAGTCCCGAGGCGTGGAGGGCGGCTACAGCCTGGAGGAGATCCTCGCCCGCGACGTCGACGTGCTCTTCGTCGAGACCCTCTCCTTCGGCGACAGCGACGGAAAGCTCTCCGAGAAGCTCGCCGGCAACCCCCTGTGGTCGAAGATCCCCGCCGTCGAGAACGGCGACGTGCACGAGGTCGACTCCGAGGTCTGGGCCAAGGGACGCGGCACCCGCTCGCTCGGCCTCGTCCTCGACGAGGCCACGGCCGCGCTGCGGTGAGCGCGGCCCGTCAGCGGACCCGCCGGCCGACCCGCCGGTGGGCCGTCCTCGTCCTGCTGCTGGCGGCGGCCTCCGTGTGCGCCCTGTGCCTGGGCACCCCGCCCCTGGCGCCGTGGGACCTGCCCGCCGCGCTGACGGGCGGGGACGGCGGCGAGGCGGGCCTCGCGGGCGTGGTCGTCACCGAACTGCGGCTGCCCCGGCTGGTGCTGGGCCTGCTCGCCGGGGCCTGCCTGGGCGCGGCCGGACTCGTCCTCCAGGAGGCGCTGCGCAACCCCCTGGCCGTCCCCGAGATGCTCGGCGTCTCCTCCGGGGCCGCCCTGGGCGTGGCCGCGCCACTGGTGCTGAGCCTGACCGTGCCGGCGCTCCTCCAGCCGGTACTCGCCCTGGCGGGCGCGGCGCTCGGCGGCGCGCTGACCCTGCTGGCGGCCGGGTTCGGGCGCGGCCCCTCGGCCGTCCTGCTCACCGGGGCCGCGGTCGCCGCCGCCCTCCAGGCCGCGCTGCTGGTGCTGATGGTGCTCGCCGACCAGCTCGACCTCCAGCTCATCTACCGCTACCTGCTGGGCAGTCTGTCGGCCCGCACCTGGGACGACGTGGCCGGCCTGTGGCCGTGGCTGCTGATCGCGGTCCCCGCGCTGGTGCTGTGCGCGCCCGTGCTCGCCGTCCTGCGCCTCGGAGACGACGACGCCCTCGCCCTGGGGGTGCGGGCGCGGCGGGCCCGGCTGGCCGCGCTGGGCGTCGCCGTGGTGCTGATCGCCCCGGTGGTGGCGGTGTGCGGCCCGGTCGCCTGGGTCGGGTTCCTCGCCCCGCACCTGGCCCGGCGGCTGCTGCCGGACGCCGACGCCGTGCGGTGGCTCCCGCAGTCCGCGGCCTGGGGCGCGGCGGCCGTCGTCTGCGCCGACCTTCCGGCACGGCTGGCCCTGGCCCCGGTCGAGACCCCGGCGGGCGCCTGGACGGCGCTGCTGGGCGTCCCGGCGGGCGTGGCCCTGCTGCGCACCGGGCGGCGGCGGACGGACGCGCCGGCGGAGACCCCGGCGGGCGCGCCGGGGCCGCGGACCGGGACGGAGGCGGCACGGTGAGCGCGCCCGCGTCCGGCACGGCCGTGCGGCCGGGGCGGCGTCTGGCGCTGCTGCTGGCGCTCGTGGCCGCCGCGGCCTGCGCCGGTCTGATCGCCGGCCGCTCCCTGACGCCCGCCCAGGTGTGGGAGGTGCTGCTGGGCGGCGGCGACCCCACCGCCCGCCACGTGGTGCTCCGGCTCCGCCTGCCCCGGCTGCTGGTGGCGCTGGCCGCCGGGGCCTGCCTGGGCGTGGCCGGACTCGTCCTCCAGTCGGCGCTGCGCAACCCCCTGGCCGGGCCGGAGGTCACCGGCGTCACCCCGGGCGCCGTCCTCGGCGCCGTCACCGCGACCGGGCTGGGCCTGGCGGGCTGGGAGTCCCCCGCGGCCGTGGTGGCCGCCGCCTGCGCCGGCGGCTTCGCCGGGGCGGGGCTGCTGTGGCTGCTGGCCGGACGCGAGCGGGGCGACCCCGCCGCGACCGCCGTCCACGGGGTGCTGGTCTCGGCCGTCCTGTCCGGGCTCACCGCGATGGTGCTGCTGGTCGCGCCGGGGGAGCTGGGCAGCGTCGTGCAGTGGCTGGTGGGCACCACCGAGGGGCGGGTCTGGCAGCACTGGCACCTGCTGTGGCCCTGGGCCCTGGCCTGGGCGGCGGCCGCGTGGTTCCTGGCCGGGCCGCTGACGCTGCTGCGCTGCGGCGACGAGCAGGCCGCGGCGGCCGGACTCGCCCCGGGACGGGCCCGCGCGGCGGCCCTGGTGTGCGCGGTGGCGCTGACCGCCGGAGCCGTGGCGGCCGTCGGCGCGCTCGGCTTCGTCGGCCTGCTGGTGCCGCACCTGGCGCTCGCCCTGACCGGAGCCGACCTGCGGATCACGCTGCCGTGCGCCGCGCTCACCGGCGCGGCGGTCGTCTGCGGGGCCGACGCCGCCGCCCAGACGCTCTCCCCGCTGCTCGCGCAGGCCCTCGGCGCCGACCGCCTCGCCCTGCCCGTCGGCGCGCTGACCACCTGCGCGGGCGCGGCCCTGCTGCTGCTCGTGGTGCGCCGCTCGCCCGGACACGACTCCTGAAGGAAGCGACATGACCGAACCCGTGCTCCGTCCCGCGGAGCGCCTCCCGGAGCCGTCCGCCCCCGGCGGGGGGACGGACATCACGATCGAGGGCGTCCGCTTCGGCTATCCGGGGCGGCCGGTGCTGCGCGGCGTCGACCTGCGGATCGGCGCGGGCGAACTGGTGGCCCTGGTCGGGCTCAACGGCTGCGGCAAGTCCACGCTGCTGCGGCTGGCCGCGGGCCTGCTCCGGCCGTCCGCCGGGCGGGTGCTGCTCGGCGGGGACGACCTGGCCCGGCTCTCGCGCCGGGCGGCGGCCCGCCGGGTGGCGCTGCTCCACCAGTCCGCGCCCGCCGTCCCCGGGATGACGGTGCGTCAGCTCGTGCGGCAGGGGCGGTACGCCGCCCGCGGCCCGCTGGGGATGCTCCGCGAGGGCGACGACGAGGTCTGCCGCCGGGCGCTGGCGGACACGGGGGTCGCCGACTGGGCCGACCGCCCGGTGGACTCCCTCTCCGGCGGCGAGCGGCAGCGCGTGCGCCTGGCGATGGCGCTGGCCCAGGACACCCGCGTCCTGCTGCTGGACGAGCCCACCACCTACCTGGACCTGCGGCACCAGCTGGAGGTGCTGGGGACGGTCGTGCGGTTGCGCGCCGAGCGCGGCCTGACGGTGGTGATGGTGCTCCACGACCTCGCCCATGCCGCCCGGTTCGCCGAGCGGCTGGTGGCCCTGCGCGACGGGCGGGTGGCCGCCGACGGGCCGCCCGCCGAGGTCGTCACCCCGGAGCTGCTCGCCGGTGTCCTGGGGGTGGCGGGCCGGGTGGGCCGGGACCCCGAGGGCGGCTGGCCGGTGTGCTACCCGGACCACCCGATCCCTCTTGAGTCTGACAATCATTTTCATTAGTGTGTGCGTGCGGCACTCGAACGGGTGTCGCGTCATCCCGACGACCCATCAGGAGGAATCCGCCATGGAGCACCTGGAGCAGGAGAAGGTCTTCACCCCGATCGCCGACCCGGGCCAGCTCGCCCACGCCTCGGCCACCCACTCCAACGCCCTCGTCGAGAACCCCTTCGACGACGGCGAGGAGTAAGACCCCAGGGCCCGCCCGGCTCCTCCTTCCCAGCCGGCCGGGCGGGCCCGCCCCCGAACCCGAACCACCCACCCAGGAGGAACCGTGACCCACCCCCGGCTCGCGCCCGGTGTCGCCGTCGTCGCCGTCCCCGGCCGGGGACCGGCCGTCCGCACGGCGGACGGGGAGTTCCTGAGGGTGGCCACCGGCGGCGTGCCCGAGCGGCTCCTGCTGGACCGGCTCTCCGGCGCCGGGAACGCCGGCGGCCACGGCGACCCCGACGGCGCCGAGGACGTCCCGCCCGGCCTCGGCCGGCTGCTCGCCGCGTTCGCCTCCGCCGGATACACCCGCACCGGCCCCGGCGGGGACCGCCCCCGGACCGGATGGCCCGCCCCGCTGCGCACGGTCTGGCTGCTGGGGGACGCCGTCCTCACCGCGCCGCTGGCCGAGTGCCTGCGCACCGCCGGGGCGGCGCCCCGCACGGCCGCGCCGGAGGAGGTCGCCGCCCTCGTCCGGGGCGGCGGACCCGGCGCCGGGCGGCCCGCCGCCGTCGTGTGGTGCCTGGACGGCCCGGTGCCCCCCGGCCTGTGGGACGACGCCGACCGGCTGCCCGCCCTCGGCACCGCCTGGCTGCGCTGCCACCGCGAGGGCCGCCAGGTGTGGATCGAACCGCCCGCCGTCACCGCCGGCGACGTCACCTCCGCCCACGTGCGGCTGCGGCGGCTGGCCGCCACCCCCGCCCACCGCGAACTGGCCGCCTACTGGGACGGCGAGCGGATCACCGGCGACGACCGCCTCACCACCCCCGCCTCCGCCGCGCTGACCGCCGCCCTCCTCGCCGGCGACCTCGCCGCCTGGGCCCGCGGCGGCTTCCCGGACCCGGCCCCCGGCTCCCCGCCCGCCCGGCGGCGGCTGCGCCGCGTGGACCTGAACGGCCTCACCGTCACCGAGCACCCCGTCCTCCCGGTGCCCGACGTCGCGCCCCTGCCGACGCCGCCGGCACCCCTGCCGCGTCCCCGGAGCGCGGCATGACCCCCCTCATACGCCCCTTCCCGTGCACCGCCCCCGACGGCGCCGCGCTCGCCGGCGACCTGTGCCTGCCGGACGGCGCGGGCCCGTTCCCCGCCGTCCTGATCCGCACCCCCTACGGCCGCGAACGCCACCACGCCGAACTCCGCGGCTGGGCCCGCCGCGGATTCGCCGCGGTGGCCCAGGACGTCCGCGGACGGCACGGCTCGGCCGGACGGTGGCGGCCCTACGACCGGGAGGCGGACGACGGCGCGGCCACCGCGCGCCGGATACGCGAACAGCCCTGGTGCGACGGCCGGCTGGTCGCCTCCGGCGCCTCCTACGCCGCGCACTGCGCCCTGGTGCTCGCCCTCCACCCCGACCCCGCCGCCCGGGCCGACGCGGTGATCGCCGCCGTACCCGCCCTCGGCCTCGCCGAGACCGCCCGCGAACCGTCGGGCTGCGAACGGCTGCTGTCCCGCGCCGGCTGGTGGGCCGCCCACGGCGACCGCCGCGACAGCGACGACAAGGCCCTCGAACAGGCCCTCGACCGCGACCCCGGCCTGCTCGGCCACCTCCCCCTGACGGACCTGCCCCGGCGGCTGGGACGCGACCTGCCGTCCTGGCCCGGGGTGTGGCGGGCCCGCCGCACCCCCCTCCCCGCCGAAACCGCCCGGGTCCCGCTGCTCGCCGTCGGCGGCGCCCACGACCCCTTCGCCGCCGACACCCTGGACCTGTGGCGCCGCTGGGCCGCGCCGGCCCGGCTGCTGATGGGACCGTGGGGCCACGCCCTGACCGCCGGCCCCGGCCCCGGCGCCCGCCCCGAACACCGGCTGGACCTGGGGGAGCTGTACACGCGCTGGGCACGGGCCGCACTGACCGGACGCCTCGCCCCCGGCCGGTCGGGCGCCGTGGCCCTGGGCGGCAGCGCGCTGTGGCTGCCGCCGGACGCCTCCGCCCGGCACCCCGCCCCGTACCGCTTCGGCGACCGCGCCGGACTGCGGATGCCGCGCGGAGGGGAGTTCACCGCAGACCCCCTGCGGCCGGTGCGCTCCGACGACCTGGCCGTCCCCACCACCGGCGTCCCCGACCGCTGCCTGCTGGTCTCACCGCCCCTGCCCCGCCCGCTGGACCTGCTCGGCGAGGCCGGGGTGCGGCTGCGCGCCACCGCCGACACCCCGTCCGCCGACTGGGCCGCCCGGCTGGTCGCCCTCACCCCCGGCGGCGCGGGCGAACTCCTCGCGGTGGGCGTCGAACGCCGCGGCGGCGCCCCCGGCCGGGAGGAGGAGATCCGCGTCCGCCTCGGCCCGCTGGCCCGCCGGCTGCCCGCCGGCACCCGGCTGCGGCTGGAGATCGCCGGACACCACTTCCCCGCCCACGCCCGCAACCCGCACACCGGCGAGGACCCCGTCACCGCCACCCGGACGCGCCCCTCCCGCCGGTCGGTGCGGCCGGACGGCAGCGCCCTGTTGCTGCCGGCGATCGCGCCCCGCACCTTCGCCGACTCCCTCGACCCCCTCCAGGAGACCTGCCGATGAGCCCCGCGACGGCCCTGCCGCTCGACTCCCTCGTCGACCCCGTGTGCGGGATCGTCCGCGCCGTGGCGCCCGTCGACCACCCCGACGGCGCCCCGCCCCGCTACACCGCCGTCACCGCCGAGGTCTCCGACGCCCGGCGGCTGGGCGCCTGGCCCGCCGACCGGGTCGCGCTCGGCACCACCTTCGGCGACCCCGGCGGAGCGCGGACCGCCGCCGTCGCCGAGGCCGTCGAGCGCTACTGCGGCAACCGCGTGCCCCCGCCCGGCCACCCGGACGCGCCCCTCCGCGCCACCGCGCGGGAACTGGCGGAGAAGGGGCTGCGGCTCTACGGGCCCGGCGACGTGCCCCGGTACGCCCCCTGGCAGTACGACCGCCCCCGCTTCCCCTACCGCCCCCTCACCGGGGACACCCCCGCCCTGTGGACGCGCGGCGAGGAGACCACCGCCGACGGCACACGGGAGTGCTGGGCGCCGGTGTCGCTCACCCACCTCAACTGGCGCCAGGGCGACCTGCGGTCGCTGCCCCGCACCCACCACCTCAACTACGCCGGGATCGCCACCGGGCGGGGACTGGACGACGCCGTCGAACGCGCGCTGCTGGAGGTCGTCGAACGCGACGCGCTGGAGCTGTGGTGGCACCTGGGCGGACCCGCGCGCGGCATCGACCCCGACAGCGTCCCCGGCCTCACCGCCGACCTCGCCGGATCCGGCCTGGAGACGTGGATCGTGGAGATGCCCTCGGAGTACGCGCCCTGCATGGCCGCGCTCGTCCACGACCCGCGGCGCGGCATCCGCGCCGCCGGGTTCGCCTGCCGCTTCGACCCGGCCGAGGCCGCCCGCAAGGCCGTCCTGGAGGCCGTCCACACCTGGGTGTTCACCCTCGGCCTCACCGACGCCGACGGCTGGGTGTTCCGGGCGGTCGAGGCCGGACTGCTCGCCCGCGGCCTGTACCTGGACCACCGAGCCGACCGCCGCTACCTCGACGACTGCGGCGAGCACTTCGCGGCCGTGCGCGACCTGGGCGCGCACGTCCAGGTGTGGCTGGACGACCGCACGGCTCCGCTGGCACGGCGCTTCACCCACCCCGCGCACGGCACCGGGGGCATCGGCGAGGTGGCCCCCGGCAGCCGCGCGGCGCTGGACGCCCGGCTGCGCGCCGACGGCCGGCGCGTCGTCGCCTTCGACCTGACCACCGAGGACGTCGCCGAGACGGAACTGCGGGTGGCACGCGTCCTGGTCTCCGGACTCGTCCCCAACGCGCCCGCCGCCTTCGCCTACTACGGCTGCCCCCGCTTCGCCGAGGCCCCGCTCGCCCGCGGCTGGCGCACCGAGGCCCCCGGCGCGCCGGACGACTTCACCCTCGCCCCGCCGCCGCACATGTGAGGCACGACCCCATGACGACCCCGACCGACCCGGCGACCCCGACCGGCCCGGTGACCCCGACCGGCCCGGTGACCCCGGCACCCCGGACCGGCCCGGCGGCCCCCGCGGCACGGGCGGCACGGGCGCACGCGGTGGTGGCCGCCGCCCTGGCGCGGGCCCGCTCGCCCGAGGAACCCGGACCGGACCGCGACCCCGGCCCGCCCGTCCCCGCCCGGCCCGGACCGGCCCTGCCCGTCCCCGCGGCCGGCCCCGGCGAACTCCCCCTGGAGCCGGTGCTGCGGCTTTCCCTGGCGGCCACCGGGCGGAGCGGCGGAGCGCGGCCCCACCCCTCGGCGGGCGGCCGCCACCCGGTGGCCGCGCACCTCCTCGTCGGCCCCGGCTGCCCGCTGCCGCCCGGCCGCTACGCCTACGACCCCCTGACCCACCGCGTCCACGCCCGCGGCCCGGCCCCCGCCGGCGCGCCGCCGGGCGCGGTCGCCGTCCTGACCGTCACGCCCCGGCGCACGTCCGCCCACTACGGCCACCGCGCCTGGCCGCTGCTGCTGCTGGACGCCGGGCACGCGGCGGCGGCGCTCACCCTGGCGGCCCGCGCCCTCGGGGAGACCGGGACGGCCGTGCGCCCGGCCGTCTGCCCGGACGCGTCCGGCCCGCTGCTCGCCGCCGCGGCCGGACTGGACCACCCGGCGGGGGAGGGGGACGAGCACCCCGTGACGGCCGTTGCCCTGACGCCGCGTCAGGTTCCGCCGGGGGCGCGGCACCTGACGCGCTGGGCGGACGGCGCCGGAAACGGACGGCACCGGTGGAGGGCGGGAGGCGACAGCGGGGACGGGAGCGCCGGGGCCGTCCTGCGCGCCCTGACCGCCGCCCCGCACGAGAGGACCGGCCCGGAGGGGGATCCGGGGGAGAACTGGTGGACGCCGCCGCCGGTGCGGCCCGCCCCCGCCACCGGCGACCTCCTCGCCCGGCGCAGCGCGCCCCCGCCCCTGGCCGGCGCCGTGGACCCCGCCTCCCTGGGCGCCGTCCGCGCCGCGGCCGCCGCCGC